>CAMYJV010000033.1:27173-43705 GCA_947258805.1 uncultured Gammaproteobacteria bacterium
CGTTCTCGATGAAACTCGACCCCATCCGGAAGACCAGGGGGTCGCCGGCCTCGTCTGCGCCGTCCTCCGCGGCAGGTGGTTGCTCGATCACTGCCTTGGCAAAGTTCAGCTGGCGCTCCGCATCGATCTCGACCCGCGCGAAGGGCTCGCGCAGGGTCATGCGCGCGATTTCGAGCTGGTTGGCCGTGAGCTGGAAGATCAGGTCTTTTATCGCCAGTTGCTTCCATCGGACCAGGTCTTCCGTATTGGCATCGGTGGCGCTCAGCCCGTCCACGGTGAGCTGCCCCCGCAGGCTCAGCAACTCCTCCGCTGACGACGCCACGGTGGTATCGGCGCTCAGCGTGCCGGCGTCCAGCCGGGCCCGGAGAAACGGGGCGAGCCAGGGCTGCACCACGGGCAAGGCCAGTTGGTCGACCTTTAGCCTGGCATCGGCGACCACTTCCGGCAGTGCGCCGACTTCGCCTGTCGAGCCGACCGTACCGCCGCTGGCGACCTGCAGGTCCAGGTTGAAAGGAAAGCGGGCGCCGGGCGTGTTATTCAAGTCCCGCACTTCCAGGTTCAGCGCGTTCACTTCAAGCTGTCCCGGCTCAGCCAGCGTGCGATCTTCGAACCGTGCGTTAAGCCCGTCGATGCGCACGCGGGATACGCTGAGCTCGAAGTCATTGCCACCGCCGTCAGTTGCCGGCACGTTTTCGGGGTCGCCGTTGTTGGCTGCTCCGACACCGTTCGGCGTTTCGGCGTCGTCGGCCGCCGTTGCGTCATCCATGGCATCGGCCCGCTCTTCCAGCAGTTGCGCCAGGTTCAGCTTGCCGTCCTGGTCCAGCCACGTTTCCAGCCTTGGCTCGGTGAGCACGATCTCGGCCACATTGGCTTTGGCTTCGGGCCAGCGCAGCGTGCCGCCAGACACGCGGAGGTTCTCGAAGCCAAAGAACGTTTCGCCATCGTCTTCCGTGGCCAGCCCCGTCTCGGTGATATTCAGTCTGAGGCCGTCCACGGCCGCGCTGAACTGTCCGTCGGGCTGTCCCTGAAGCTCGTAGTCAAAGGCCAGGTCCAGCAGCCCGCCGTCCAGGTCGAAGTCCAGCAAGTCATCCAGGTAGCGGGTCAGCAGTGGCAGCCCTGGGAGCTTGGGCGTGATCCGGCCGATCGAGGCCAACGGGTTGATCTGCAGCGAGCCAACCCACTCGATCAGGCCGTCATCTTCCGTGCGAATGCGGATGACCTGGTCACCAGTGACGTTCGGCAGCGTGCTGAGGTTGTTGATCTCAACGTTGATGGGCGCCAGGCGGGTCTCGAACACGGTGGCGGGCATCCGGTCCGTGAAGTCGACGGCGCCTTCTACGATCTGCAGGTCATGGATGGCCAGTCGAAGGAGATCGCTGTCGTCGGCAGTGTCCGCCGTCGTGCCATCGGCAGGGCCAGTCGCCGCCGCGGCCAGCCGGCCGAGGTTGGTATCGGCAAAACCCTCTCGCACCAGGTTCACCGCCGGCGCGGTCAGTTGCACTTCACGAAATACCAGCGCCCGGCGGAAAATACTCGACAGCTGCAGGTTCAGCCGCAGTTTGTCGAAGCCGAGCAGTTCGCTGCCATCGGTGTCACGCAGCTCGAAATCGTCTGCCTCCAGTGCGAGCGTCCACGGATTGAAGCGCACGGCTGTCACGCTCGCAGGTCGTTGCACCAGGTTCTGCGCAAACGCCGGTAATTCGCGCTTGATCAGCCACGGCACGAGGAAAAAGCCCGCCAGCGTATACAGGACGAGCAGGATCACGACCCAGAAGCGGGCGCTGCGCGGGCTCAGCCACGCGCGGATATCGGTCAGGGATTGCACGGCATAAATCGTTATCGTTTTGTGGCCGGCGCGAGTCTAGCAAACCCGTGTCGAGGGCGCCGGTGGGGACTTTCCGTCTTCGGAACGTCCCCAGTCCTGTCAGCGGCATAGGCTGTGGGGACATTCCGCAGAGGGAAAGCCCCTCGTCAGTCGTAGGACTCCAGGTAGCCGTGCAGCGCGGCACCGGCAAACGAGGGCCAGGCCGACCAGTGCCGGACCAGCGTGGGCAGGGATCCATCCAGCTGGTCGCGCTGGCCTCGGAAGGTGGTGCCACTGGCCGGGACCTGGGTGGTGTAGGCCCGGCTGAAAGTGGGGCCCGCAGGGTTGCCGGCGGGGTCAGCGAGCAGCACGAGAACGTTGGCTTCGCCGAGCCGCAGCTGCCAGAGCCGGCCGGTGCGGCCCCGCCGGAAATGTGTCAGCGACTGGTCGGGCAGGGCCACGGACTCCAGTGCAATGCGAACGTAGCGCTGTTGCCTGACGCCCCATGCGAGGTAAGGCTCGGCCAGGCGCTGCAACTGCTCCAGGTTTGTCCGGTAGTTCATGATTGTCAGGCCGTCGACCAGGGGCCGCATTGCCGTCAGCAGCGGCTTGTCGTCGACCGTCAGGCCGGACCACCAGAATGGCACCGCGGCTTCCATCGGCACGGACAGCTCACTGCGCAGTTCCCGCAGCGTGTCCAGGTATTCGTGCAGCCAGGCTTCGCGCGCAAGATCGAAGCCTGGCAACAGGTACGGTTCGATGTCGTACTGCACGCCACTCAACCGGCGACCCTCGCTCTGGCTCGCGTTGAAGGCGGCGATTGCCCGGGTACGCTTGACGAAGTGCTCGCGACCCTGCCTCGTGACGGCCGCCGGGTCGCCTTCCACCGCCCAGGTTTCAATGCCCAGTTCATGGGCCCGTTCGATTAGCGTGGCCAGGCTGTCCGCATCCGCCACGGCCAGTGGCTCACCTGCCAACGGCACTGCCAGAAAAAGCGTATGAATGTTGTCCGCGAGCAGTGCGGTTATGAAATTGTCGGCATCCTCGAGTGCCGTGGTGCCCTGCCAGACCCAGGTGGCACGCTCGGCCACCTCGGTCGACACGCCACCGCGCAATTCCAGTGCCAGCAAGTGCAGCGTGGCCTCGGTGTCGGGGCACAGGACACTGAAGCCGTGGAGTTCGGGCGCAACAACCGCGGGTAACCGGAAGACGGCGTTTTCCGCAGCACTGCGTTCACCGAGTTGCCCAAGCCGCACCGGCGCTTCGCGGGCAAGTTGTCCAGCGTCCGAGAACGCGACGGGGAAATTTGCCGTTGCCGAGTAGCGCATCACGGCCTGCAGGTTAGCCCCGACCGGCAGCACGGACTGCCCGGCGGTCAGCAGCAGCCCGGCGGTGCTGGCGCCGGCTTCACAATGGAGGGCGAGTCCGCTGGCCGCGCGTTGCGCCGTCGCCCGACTCGGGTTGCCAAATACCTGCAGGTCGAGCTGGGGCAGCGTGTTCGTGCCGAGTGCGAGTGCCACCGGGCGGGCGTGAGGGGCCGACGGCGCTTCCCGGGCCGGAATCACTTCACTGACGAGCGTCGCGTCGGTGGAATTCTCACTGAGCAGACTCACGCCTGCATCGAGGCGCGCGGCCACGTCCTGCGGAATCAATCCGGCCCAGCGAATCGAACCGGCGGGTACCGGGAGTTCCAGCTGGCGGCAGCCGTCGACCGGCTCCTCAGTCACCAGCAAGGTCGTTTCTCGGCCGTCCGGACTGAGGTAGCGGCGTCCATCCATGCCGTTTGCCGCGTTGTCGCAGAGCGATAGCCAGCCCGCATCGGCCGGTGAGCTGACCAGCAACGTGGCAGCGATCAAGGCTATGCGCGCAAAGGTGTTCATGGCGCCGTCGGTGCCGTCAGTGTTAGCAGGAGTTCGCCCTGGAACTCGTCCAGCACCAGGCGGGTGACCGCCTGTGTCGAGTTAACGGGCGGTTCAGCGTTTGTGAGTGCTGAGCCCGCAGGCAGTTCCAAAGTCAGGCCCGTGATCGACTGCGGTGCATTGAGGCCAACTCGCAACGCTTCACCGTCCGTCGCGACGTCGACTTCGACCTGGTCCCTGGCTTCCCACCAGCGGCCGAACTCCGCCACGGAAGCAAAGTGCGCGTCGGGCTGCAGAGCGACGATCAGCTGGCGCAGGAACTCGAGCTTGGGCCCGGTTTCGTTAGGGTGCATCAGCACCACGTAGTGTCCGCCGTAGCGGGCAATTTGCCGCGCAACATCCAGCGCCTGGTCCAGCCGACTGGTCAGTGCCGGCGGCCGTTCGTCTTCGATCGTGACCGGGAATTCCCAGACCTCTAGCTCCGTTGCCGGGCCACGATCGTAGTTCAGGCGGAAGGGCAGGTGAGTCAGGGCATTGTTGGCGGTGATGGTCGAATCGTAGCGGTACCCTGTCGCGGCCAGGGCCTGGGGCAGGCTGAACGGGTTTTCCAGGTACCCGGCCCGGAAGGACCGTACCGGCGGCCCGCCACCGAAATGATCGAGCAGGAACTTACTGACCCGCAGTTCTCCGAGCACCGTGCCGCCGAAGGCTTCCCGATCGTCATTGACGAAGGGCACATAGTCCGGGTAGCGCTCGTCGCCGGTGCCCAGCGGAAAAGCGCTGAACACCTTGGAATGTGCCACGGTGTGACTGCCGATCTCCATACCCAGGTCAGCCAGCGCGCGCAGATGTTGCGGGCTGGTGTCGTCGAAGAACACCTTGTCGTTCCAGTCGCGCACGTACTTTGTCTGGATAAAGAATGTCCCGGTCACGCCCAGCGCGCGTTCCATCGCCGCGTAGTCCACCGCGTTGGCAAGCGATTCGTTGTAATCGATGTCGTGCGTGATGTTCACTGACAGTGCCCGATTCCATGGCACAGTGTGCAGCGTTACCGCGCGCGGCTCTCCCAGGCGGTACATGTTGCGCAGCAGGCGCAGGATGACGTCACCCGTTGGCTCGAATACATTCACGTAGGCCGGCGCAACGCCTCCGAGCCGGTAGCCATGACCCTTCTGCAGTATCAGGCCCGGATCGAAGCCGAGCGCGAAGGCGTGGCCGTCGCCGACGCGGCGCCAAGTGATAGCCGCGGCACCGTCTTCATAGGTGGCCAGCGGCGGATAGCGCGGTTCCAGGTACTCGTGCGTGCCGAGGCTCTTCTCGGCCTGGCCCGCTTTGCCAATGCGGATTTCCTGTTCTTCAGGTGCGGTGAACTCGGCGGCTACGGGTTGCGCCGTGTCGAAGCTGACTCGCTCGTGCTCGCGGCTTGCGGCCACCGCCTCGAAGCCGAACACCCGGTTCAGGCCGCCGCCCAGCACGCTCACGCCGATCAGTGTACCGCCGCTGCGAACGTGAGCGCCCAACCGGGCCAGCGCTTCGGGCTCGAGCACGCTGCCGGCCAACATCGGGTAAACCATCACAACGCGGTGTCGCATGGCTCGTCCCGGTTCGTCGGTGATGACAAAGGGCACGCCAATAGATTTCAGCCCGTGAGCCAGTCCGAGCCACGCCGAGTTTGGGTCCGTCAGCAGGATTGCCAGGCGGCTGTCGGTACCTTCGCCGAACTGCTGCCAGCCGGTGGCCTCGGGTTCCGCTACGGTAACGTGGCCGGCAGGGCCGGCAAGCCCCGGGAACAGGTAGACGTCCCCTGCCTTCAGGTAATAGCGACCGAAGATCGACGGCGCGACCATGGTCAGCACAACGACGATGAGCATGACCGTGAAGGCCCCGATGATGGTCCAGCGGATGACTTGCTGCATGGTCTGTCAGGTTTCGGTCTTCGCAGACCAGCTGGCCTTGCGCTGCATGTCGCCCCACTTGCCCCGGCTGCCCATGAGCCAGCGCAACAGGCCGACGAGTCGCCAGACGGCGGTGATTTGCCGGTAGCCGAAGTTCTCCAGCAACGCGGCACCAAACAGCCGCATGGTGTTGCGAAAACCCGGATACACGTGGAATGACACTTCTTCGAGCATCAGCGCGCTAGTGGACAGCACCATCCCGAGGCAAATCGCGCAGAGCAGGAAAGCGAGGAAAGCCGACAGGGAAATCCAGCCGTTAGCAAACGCGATGCCTGCAAACAAGTAGCCGCTCACTTCCAGCAGCGGGCCGAGGAACTCGAACAGGAACATGAACGGGAACGCAGCCCACCCGACCGCGCCGCCTCGCGGATTGAACATCAGGCTCATGTTCATTGTCAGGCTTTCCGCGAGGCCCTGCTGCCAGCGGATACGCTGGCTGCGCAGGGTCTTGAGATCTTCCGGCGCCTCGGTCCAGCAGATCGGGTCGGGTACGAAGGTAATTCGGTAAGGCCGGCGTTGCTCGCGCAGCTTGCGGTGCATGCGCACCACAAGTTCCATGTCTTCTCCCACGGTATCGGTGCGGTAGCCGCCTACCGACACCACAACTTCCTTGCGGAACAGTCCGAAGGCGCCGGAGATGATCAGTAGCGCATTCAGCGGCGACCAGCCGAGCCTGCCGAACAGGAAGGCGCGCAGGTACTCCATCGTTTGGAACAGTGCCAGAGTGGAGTCCGACAGGCCGATCTTTTCGACAAAGCCGTCCCGTACCGTGCAACCGTTCGCGATGCGAATGGTGCCGCCGCAAGCCACCGTGCGTGAGTCGTCCAGGAAGGGCTGCAGCACCTGGTAGAGGCTGTCGGGCTGCAAAACGGAATCTGCATCTACACCGCAGAACAGTGGGTAACGCGCACAGTTGATGCCGGCGTTCAATGCATCCGCCTTGCCGCCGTTGTTTTTGTCCACCACGCGCAGGTTGTGATAGCGAGTGGATACGAACACCGCGTTGACCGCCTGGGTGGGTATACGTTCCCGGTAGGCTTCCGGGAAGGCGACCAGCGAGAATTCCCGGATCAATACGTCGAGCGTTTCGTCCTTCGAGCCGTCGTTGACGACCACGATTTCGTACTCCGGGTAGCGCAGTTGCAGCAGCGCGCGCACCGAGGCCGTGATGGTGGCAGCTTCGTTGTAGGCCGGCACGAGAATGCTGATCGGTAATTCATATTCGGAGTAGGCCTTCGGCAGGCTGTCGACGCTGCTGGCCCGGAAATACTCGCGCATGCCGAACAGCGACAGGAAGTTGAGCACGATGTAGCCGCCGTTCAGCATCAGGAAGTAGGCGAGGAACACCCACTGGGCAACGGCGATGATGTCGTACGTGGTCATGCGACTGCTGCTTCGGCCAGCACCTGGTCAAACATGTCGCGTCCGAACGGGTCGGTGATCTTATCCCGCATGACCTCGAGTTGCTGCTGGTCGAGAAAGGGCAGCCCGACCAGCGCCTGGGCAGCCCGGTAGCGAACCCACCACTCGCGATCTGCCAGCAGGCCCAGCAGCAGCCGACAATCTTCCGATCCGCCGAGCCTGCCCAGTGCGGTGGCCGCCAGCATGCGCACATGCCAGCGGGGGTGGCTGGCCAGGCGGCGCAAGTGGGGCAGTTCCAGGGGGCCGTCGCTCACCTTCAGGCATGCGCCGATCACGCTGTCGTCGACGATTTCCTTGCTCAGCAATTTGTGGATGACGTGCGACGCGATCGCCTTGTAGACCATGGGCAGGAAACTGATGAGTTTTTCCTGCGTGGTCGGGCTGCCGGCCAGGATCGCGTCGTGCAGCGGCTGGGAGATCGCGCCCGCGCCGGCTTCCAGCAGTACGCCGGCCACCCGGGCACCGGCCCAGTCTTCGCGGCTCAGGATTCTGTCGATCACCATGCCGATGGCCCGGTCCGGGTCAATGTTGCACAGCGCCTTGGCCGCCATCAGCGACAGCAGCGCGTTTTTGGAGTCGAGCTTGGCGACGATGTCGTTCCAGGCGCTGATCTCGCCCAGGTGGCCGAGGGTCACAACGGCGAGCAACTGTTCGCCCAGCGACCGGCTCTTTTTCAGCATGGTCCAGGCCATCTGGTCCAGCCCCAGCTTGTAGCCCGCCCGGATCAGGTGCTGTCGCCCGGATCCTTTCAGCGAATCCTGCAGCACGTTCCACTCGTTCAGCAGAAAATGCCACGCGTCGCGGGTCGGCATCTTGGTTTCGTTCAGACGCTGGTCGGTTTCCGGATCGATGCCGCGGATGGCCATCTCGGTGAGCAGCGGTCGCCAGGTGGCGATAAATTCCTGTTCGGCGCGCCGGTGTGCGATCAGGCGCAGGCGCAGGATGACCACACTGGCAAACAGCACGGCGGTTGCGACCACCGCAACCAGGCTGCTGACCAGCGCGAAGCGGACGAAGGGATCAGAGCTGGCGGCGAAGTCCCACACGGAACCCTCCCCGCTGATACGCGTCGTCCTGATCGTGATAGATGAGATCCCAGGTCAGTGCCCACTGCGGCGTCAGGCGATGCAGGCCGGTGAGTACGACGCTCACAGTGTCGCTCTCGACAAACTGGCCCTGGCCGACGCTTTCCGTCTCTTTACCCGCTGCGAACAGCAGGCCGATCCGGTTTTCACCCATGTAGTAGCGGTCTACCCGCAACTGGTTGGCGAAATTGGCGTCGGCCCCTTCCAGCTTGCTGATATAGGTGGTCCAGGCTGCGTAGTAGTTGCCGAAGTATTTCTCGCCGGTCAGCGTGAACAGGTTCAGGTGACTGTCTTCGTAGTTCCTGTGCCGCCAGCCGGCACCAACGCCATAGCCCTTCGGCAGCGGCAGGCGCAGCTCCGAGAACAGCGACCACCGCGGCAGCACATCGGCGCCCGGCGCGCCGGTGCCTTCCACCGTCAGCGTTGCCGATGTCAGCACGGGCAACACCAGCCCGGCCTGCAGTTCGTGGTCTTTTTCGTTGAAACGGTCAGTCTGGCGGAGTTCCCCGTAGAGGATCCGGTCTTGTGCCAGCCGGTAGCTGCCGTTTACGTACAGGGTCTTCCAGCTGGGCAGCCCGTTGTCGAGGTCCTGGTAACCACCGCCCGCCTCGACATGGCCGCGAGCCAGCGTGATGACCGGGGCCGCGACGGGCGGAGGCGCAGCCTGCGGCCACTCGGGCCACTTTGCGTTCGGGAAGCGGAAGCGCCCCTGCGTGGTCAGTGTGGCGAACTGCGCCTCGCTGTCGGCATCGCCGATGGCGAGCAGCGCGCGCGCTTCCAGTTGCCAGACAGCTTCGTAGTCGGGCGCCAGTGTGCGGGCCTGCTCCAGCAAAGGCAGCGCTGATCGAGGTGCCCCGTCCCAGTAGAAAACCTGTGCCTTGCCCAGCAGGTAGTCGGCATTGTCCGGGCTCGTGTAGAGCAGTTCGTCGTACTGGGCCAGTGACGCCGCGCGCTGACCGTCCCAGGCCAGCACCCGCGCGTACAGGAAGCGCGCCTGCTGGTCGCCGGGCTCCGCTTGCACCCTGTCGGCCAGGATCAGGATTGCGCCGGCCCTGTCTTCCTGGTCCAGCGCCGCGCGGGCCTGATCGACAGCGCTGTCGGCGCACCACGCAACGACCGACAGCAGCAACAGGGGCAGGGCTGCTGCCAGTCGGAAAACAGGGTTCCGCAAGCCGGTAGTGGAACGCAAGTGGCTCACGCGTCGGTCTCCTCGATTTCCGGCGAGCGGCTGTGCCGGCGAATGCGGGCCACGAGTTCACGCGGGCTGTAGGGCTTGGTGACGTAGTCGTTGGCCCCGGCGTCCAGGCCGCGAACGATGTCGCCTTCCAGGCGGCGTGCGCTGAGCACGACGATCGGCACGTCGTGCCACGTCGGCGAGTTGCGTACTTCTCGGATCAGCTCGTAGCCGTCCTTGTACGGCAGCACCAGTTCGAGCACGACGATGTTCACGGGCGGGTTATCGCGAATGTACGCATGCGCGTCCCGGCCGTCCCGGCACTCCACCACTTCGTAGAGTTCCCTGGACAGCATGAAGGTCAGCAGCGACATTACGTGGTCGTCGTTCTCGACAATCAACGCGGTGAGGTTTTTCGAGCCGTCGGTCATCCCATCATTTGTCAGGCAAAAGCCGGTCCGGCCGCGGCGCGCACCGCGGGCACAATTACCATGGAATTCTCCGGACTTATGTCGAATCTGCGTATCGACTGGGTCTCATTTCCGGGGAAACCGAACTGTTTCACGCCGCGGCCCGCAGGGCGGGAAACGGCTTGCCGTCAGCCCTTCAGGAAAGGGCTGACCGGGACTGCTTGCGCCGGGAGGAGCCTGGAGCAGGCTGGTTGCCAGGGTCCTGGGTCCGGGATCTGCGCAGGCTTGCCAGCGTCGCAGCGTGGGGTGCCGTGTCCTGCGGAAGCAGCGCGGGCCTTGTTGCCTCTGGTTTCCTAAGGCGTGCGACAATCGCAGGCAACGCACAAGGCCCAGGCCACAGGAGCCGCCATTGAGCATCAATGACAAGATCAAGAACCTGCGGCACGTAGGCTATTTCGTCGACGACGTGGACGCGGCATTGGCCATGTTCCGGCGGATGTTCGACCTTGAAGACGAGGACATTCGCGTGATGACGGCGGAGGAGACAGCCGGCACCGGGGTGTTTGGTTTCGTAAACGTCGGCGGCACGGAGCTGGAGCTGATCCAGCTGTTGTCGGACGACGCCAAAGCGATGTGCGGCAATCCGCAGGCGGGTATCAGTCACGTCGCGTTCCAGGTCGAGGACATCGAAGCCGTAGTCGATGCGATGATGGAGAAAGGTTTTCGGCTCGGCTACATCACCAAGAACGGAATTTTTGACAACGGCCGCAGCAAGGTTGCGTACCTGGCCCCGGAGGACACGGACGGTCACCTGATTGAGCTGGTAGAGCCAACATCATGAAGCGTGCCTGCGGCGCGGCTCGGAATGGATCACGCTGGAACTGGGAAAAGTCGTGGAGGGCAACAACATGAAACACTCTAAGTCCACGCGTCGCGAAATGCTGAACCGGTTCTTGTCCGGCACCGTCGTCGGTGCGCTGGGTTCGTTGTATTCCCGGTCGGCGTCACCACAGGCCGGTGACTCGGGGTCAGGCGGTCCCCGGCCCCGGGTATCCGGGACCGTCGTTCGCAAGGGCGACGTAGATTACGAGTCCTGGCGCCAGTCGATGGTGTTTCACCGCTCCAAGCCCGATCGTTATCCGGACATGATCGTACAGGCACGTTCTGTGGAGGACGTGCAGGCCGCGGTTCGCTATGCCGCAGACAATGAGCTCAAGGTCACCACGCGCAGCGGCGGGCACAACGCCACCGGCGCGTCCTTGCGCAACGGCGGCCTGTGTATCGACGTGTCGTCGTTGACGAACGTGCAGATAGACGACGACCGCCAGATTGCGTTTACGCAACCCGGTGTGAAGAGCGTGCAGCTGTCAACCCAGGCGGGCGCGCGCGGGTTCAGTTTTCCGGTGCCGCATTGCCCGACGGTGGGGATCGGTGGCTTTGTTCTTGGCGGCGGCATCGGCCTGAACTACCAGTCGCGCGGTGGCTTTGCTGCGCTATCCATCGAAGGAGCGGAAATTGTTACCGGGGACGGCGAACTGATTATGGCGACCCGCGATGAGAATCCTGACCTCTACTGGGCGGTTCGGGGTGCGGGCCCAGGGTTCCCCGGCGTTGTGACGCGTTATCACCTGGGCGTGTACCCGACACCCCAGGGCATCCTGGCGAACTCTTACATCCTCCCGCTGGACGCCGTGGAGACCATGACGACAGAACTCGACAAGTTGAACGAGATGAAGGACGACCGCGTCGAGGTGTTGGCCGCGTTGATGCACAGCCCGGTTGCGGCGGCCGATGCACGGCCGGAAGAGTCCAAGATCTGCTTCGCCACCGCATATGCCTTCGGCGATACGGTGGCAGAATCGCGCGACATGCTCAGGCCCTTCGCGCGCTCGGCCTTACCGCGCGAAAGTATCGTGATGACTGAATACGAGAAACTCAGTTTTACCGGGCTCTACCAGTTTTTCACGCCCGACAAGCCGGGAGGCGCACATGGCCGTTACGCCGTCGACAATGTGATGACGAACGAGCCCGGTCAGATCTTTATCGGCCTGGCAGACCATTTCCGCTCCACGCCGTCGCCCATCAATCACGTGCTGGGTGCCTACGGCATGAACCTCAAGCAGCGTGACGACTCCTGCCTTTCGTCAATTGCGAATCACTACGTGGGCACGTTCATCATCTGGCAAGACGAAGCGGACGATGAACGCAATTTCGCCTGGCTGGACGGGGCGATTCCGGTGATGGAGCAGTACGGTAAGGGGCGTTACATCAACGAGGTCGAAGCCCGGCGCCATCCCGAGCATATTCGTGAATGCTTTTCCGCCGAAAACTGGCAGCGTCTGGCGGACGTGCGGAGAAAATACGATCCCGACGGCGTGTTTCACAACTACCTGGGTTACAGTTGACCGCTAACGTTGGCGCTCGCTACTGCTGACTGTCCAGCTCCGCGGCGTCGAAGATCGCCGCGAATTTCGCATGAAAGCGACCCGGCGTGAAGGACTCCGCCGCGTCGCGGACGATGGCCACCGTGACCCGCGTGCCGCGCTCGCGCGCGATCTTCTGCGACGCCTCGTACACTTTCTTCACAGCAAAGGTACGCACGAACTGGGGCACTGCGAGGGAGATCTGCTGCAGGGCCTGTTCCGCCGCCACGTCCCAGTCGGCTCCTCCTGCGGAGACTTCACCGGCGACATCGCCCTTGGTGTCAATCAACAGCTTCGTGACAGTGTTATTGACTGCAGTTTGCACCAGGTGCTTCGCGCCCATCAGCCCCATGAAGGGGCCGACTTCCGATGCGACATAGCCGGCGGTGGGGATATCGGCCACCACGAAGTTCTGGAAGCCTTCCTCGGAGGCCAGTTTCTGGTCGTAGAAATTGCCGAAAATCAGGTTGGGTCCGGTCTCGACGAACCGCTCTTTCTTCAGGTCCAGCGTGGGCGACACCAGCACTTCGTCGCAGCTGGCGGCCACGCGTTCGGCGGCCTCGGGGTTGCTCAAGGAGACCAGGGGTACCTTGATGCCGACCTCTTTCTTGAAGAACTCGGCGATACCCAGCGCATAGGTATTGTGATTTTGGAAGGACAGCGCCGTGCTGAGTTCGAAGGTGGTGCCGAACACCAGGTTCGAACGAATGAAGTGGGTGGCGTTCTGCACGCATCTCGCAAGATACGGCTTGATATCGATATCGAAATGGTCTGCGATCTGCTCGAGCCAGCGCAGTGAGTTGTCGAAGCCAATCGGTACGATGTCGGCCATATAAGGGACACCAAAGCGCTCTTGCATCAGTTCCGCGGTTTCCACTCCGTAATCGAAGGGATACATGCACAGGTTCAGCTCGGCGGCCGGCGCATTCTGGATTTCCGCAAAGGTCGCGCCAGCTGACAACACCGAGTTCACCTGTACGCCGATCTCGTTCAGCATGCGCTTGAGCTCATAGACGTCGGCCCGCCAGTTGAACATGCACAGCGCCGGGCCGATCAGGTTCACCGAGCGCGGCTGTTTCTCGGCATCGCCGTCCATCATGTCGATCAGCGCGTGGAAGGCTGCTTCTTTGCCCTGGTTGCAAGACTCGCCGATGGCCGGGCGCACGACTCGCGTGTTCGGGTAAGCGATGCGCTCGCACACGCCTTCGGCATCGTCCTGGCTGGTCTCGGTGACGGGGGAGGTCACGACGAACAGCGCGGCGGGCCGCTGTTCCTTGATCGCATCGATCACGTTGGCGAGCTGTTCCTCGCCCCCCTTCATGACCGAAGAGAACTTCAGGTGGGAGGTATACAGCTCCATCGGCCAGTCGTTCATCAGCGCGTTGTTGTGCATGTTGAAGTAATAGCCCGGCGCGGAATGGATGATCGTGCGTGCGTCTTCGATACCCATCAGCGCCCACACCACGCCCTCGAAGGACGACGGCGTGTGCAGCTCCTGGAGTTTGAATTTTGGCTGGCTGTCGTTCATGTCAGACCGCGGCGTAGCGACGGTTCAGTTCGCGCCAGTGCTTCCATACCGACGGCCCCGTCATGTTGTTGAAATTCTTGCCGAAATTCAGCGCGTAGTCATAGCCGTAATCGGCCAGGTAGAAGAAGATGCAGAACGACGGAATCAGGCGTGCAGAGGATTCCGTTTCAGCCTGCATCTCGTTGGCAATGACTGTGGGCTTGATCTCATCGATCAACTCGTCCAGCGAGCCGAAATCTTCGTCGATAAAGGTCACGCCGTAGCGCTCTTCCATGATCGCCCGTTCCTGCTTGTAGAACTTGTCTTTCATGGAGGGCACCACGAAGACCTCGGCACCGAATTCGGCAACGATCTTACCCATGGACATTTCGTTGGCGGGACCGGAGACCAGCAGCATGCGTACCGGGTCTTCCGCAAACTTCTTCCTGAGCTTCTCCAGTTCCACGCGAGCTTGCTTCTCCTCCTGGTCTACCAGGTCGTGCAGGGCCTGGCAGCCTTCCTTGTCGGCGACGCGCCGGAAGAAATTTGTGGTGCCGTCGATGCCCACCGGTATTTCGATGAATTCCGCATCCTGCTCGAATTCGGACTCGAGATACTTGCAGCTCTCATAGGAACCCAGGTGGATCGGGTAGATGTGCTCCGCACGGGTGATCTTGGCCATTTCATCGATGTGGCCCTCGGGGAACAGGTAGGTTTTCAAGCCCGCTTTTCGCAGCATCGTGCCAATCGCACCCATATTGTCGGCATCCTGACCCGAACGCCCGATGATGCCGATGGCGCCCGGCTCGTGCTCGGTTTTGTCCAGCGTCTGCAGGATGGCGAGCCAGGACGCATCCGAGCCCCGCAGCATCGCGTTCGTGTAAACGAAACCGGTGTTGATCGAGCGGATCCGCAAGCCTGGTATCTCTTCCTCCATTTCCATGCTTACGCCCTTCACATCGTCACCATTGAGCTGCGGAATGCAGGTGTTGATGATCACGATCACCTTCGGGTGGTGCTTTTCGTAGACGTTGCGAATCTGCTCCTTCAGACTGTCGTCGCCGCCGAAGATCACTTCGCTCTTGCTCAGCAAGGTACCCGCGGTGATTAGCTTGGCAGGACGGCAATACAGTGTAGACATCTGGTTCTCGAACACGCAGGTCTGCGGGCCGTGCACCAGCGGGATCACACCTTCCACCTTGCCCAGCGTCGCCAGCGCCTGGGTTGTGGAGCAGCCGTGCTCGTAGTTCTTGATGGGCATCTGCCGTTTCCTCTCGTCGTTGCGCCGGGGTTCAGGCCGCCAGCGTCTTGTTTGCCTGCCACCAGTGGTGGAGTTCGTCGAAGCTCATGGGTTCCGGTATCGTCATCAACTTGTTGTTGTAGATATTGTCCGCCAGCTGTTGCATCGCCTCGCACTCGGGCGAGTCCGGGGCATACTGGAACAGGGTCTCGCCCCTGCCCGAAGCTGCCTTGATCTTCTCACTGTAGGGAACGAAGCCAATGATCTGGGTGCCCAGGCGCGCCGCGAAGCGCTCCAGCACCTCGCGTTCGTTCTCCATGTTGCGCAAGTTGCCCACGATGCCACCCAGGCGTACGCCGGAGCGCTGCGCAAATCGCGCTACTGCCTTGGAAATATTGCAGGCGGCAAACAGTGACTGCATCTCACCGCTGGTGACAATGTAGATTTCCTTCGCGTGACCACGCTTGATGGGCATCGTAAATCCGCCGCAGACCACGTCGCCCAGCACGTCGTAAAGTATCGCGTCCAGTTCCAGCTTGTTGTGGGCGTCCAGCTTGGCCAGGGTGCGAATCGCTTCCGTCACGCCCTTGCCGGCGCAGCCGGCGCCCGGTTCCGGCCCGCCGCTTTCGGCACAGAAAAGCTGCCCCGGCACGGTGTCGTTCAATGTGCTTTCCAGCACCACGTCTTCAAGCGCGACCTTACGCGTTTCGAAATCTACCTTGCGCAGGATGTCGAGGATCGCATGCGGAATCCGGCCGGCGAGTAGCAGCCGCGTGCTGTCGTGCTTCGGATCACAGCCCAGGTGCAGGACCCGCAGGCCGCTGTTGGCGAAAGCAAAACTGATGTGGGACGAGATCATCGATTTACCGATCCCGCCTTTGCCGTAGATTGCTATCTGGCGCATAAGCCTTTGCCTTGCCTCAGTTCACGTACGGGCACCACCACTCGTACAGCTCCTCGAAGCTCATCGGGTGAGGTGTCGTGGGCTCGTAGTCACTCGCCATGACCAGCTCGGCCAGCCGGCTATACTTCTCGGCCTCGGCGCTGTCCGGATGGTCTTCGAACACGGTCTTGGCTTCGCTGCCGCATTCCTTGACCAACTGGCTGAACGGCAGCACGGCCAGGACCCGCGTATCGGTCTTGGCAGCAAAATCGTTGATGATTTGTTCTTCGCGCTCCAGCCCGCGCAGATTGACGATCAGTCCGCCCAGCTTGGCGCCCGCCCGTTTTGCGAAACGGTTCACCGCGCCCATCACGTTCACGGCCTGATACAGCGCTTCGAGTTCGCCACTGGTGACCAGGTAGGTTTCCTCGGCAAAGCCGTCCCGAATCGGCTGAGAAAATCCGCCGCAGACGACGTCGCCGAGGATGTCGTAAATCACGATATCCGGTTGCAGTTCGTCAAAAACCTCGAGCCGCTTGAGCGTGTTAATGGCTTCAATCACGCCCTTGCCGCCGCAGCCGACGCCCGGCTCAGGGCCGCCGGCTTCGGCGCAGTACACCGACCCGCCGTTCTCAAAGGGCAGGGGTGACCTGTGGACAATCTCCGCCACCTCGATGTCCTCGTATTCGAAGTCGTGTTCCGTCAGGACGTCGAGGATCGGCTTGGTGTACTCCTGGAGCAGGTGGTAGGTGCTGTCCCCCATCGGGTCA
>CAMYJV010000034.1 GCA_947258805.1 uncultured Gammaproteobacteria bacterium
ACACACCAGCCGGGAGTACCTGGACTATCTGGATGATATTGTCTCGGCCAAGCAGAATAGCGCCTGAGCTGAAAAGGCGACCTGTACCGGGCCGCTTGCCCCAAGAGATCCACCGTGAAAAATTTTGAGCTGCTCGAATGGACCCCCGAAATGGTGAAAACCTTTTGGGACTACGAGTCGCGGGTCCCCGAGCAATTTTTCGCCTTTCGATTCGGTAGAGAGATTATCGAGCAGCTGCTGCCCTTCCTGCCGCAGCAGGGCAGGATCCTCGACTACGGTTGTGGCCCGGGCAACCTGATCGAAAGGCTCCTGGAGACACGACCCGAGGTGGCCGGCCTCGATTTTTCGCCGGCCACCATAGAGGGTGTCACCCGGCGCTTCCGGGGCCGGGACAACTTCATCGGTGCTTTCGAGCCCAACGAGCTCGACGACAAAGCAGGCACATTTGATGCTGTTGTGATTATCGAAGTCATCGAGCATCTCTACGACGAGCAGCTGAATGAGCTCCTGGCTAACGTGAAGAAATTGCTGCGGCCAGGTGGCACCGTCGTATTCACCACGCCGAATGAAGAGGTGCTGGAGGATAGTTACATTCTGTGCCCGGTTTCCGGCAAGCTTTTCCATCGCTGGCAGCACGTGCGCAGTTGGTCAGCGGATTCCCTGTCGGCCTACCTGACCGACAAAGGGTTCCAGGTGCAGACAAGTCTGACCACCGACTTTGCATTGACTTTCAACACCAGCCACCGGAGGCATCCGCTGCGAGAGAAGTTGACCACCTTGAAGAAGTCACTGAAGTACAAGCTGAAGCCGAACATGAAACGGCCACACCTGGTGGTAGCTGCCGGGACGGCGACAGAGATTGGCCATTAGCAGGGCAACGCCAGGCGATTGACCCCCGGCCCGTTGCCAGGTGCATGCAAGCCGTGGCCTGCCTCGATTAGTGACAGGTACCGTTACCCTCTCAGTCCGATGCGGAGCGCGTTTCCAGTGCGGCGTATCGCGCCGTAATTCGCTGCAGTTCTGAGTCCGGAGGCAGTTCCGGTGACCCGCTGATATCTGGCATCCAGCCATAGTCGAAAGCGGCGTAGTAGGCGTGCAACACCTGCTCAATGTCGCCGGCGCTTAGCGCTGGCAGTGCCAGCTGCGCGGTGAGCTCGCGGTAGAAAATCGATGCAGCGAGGCTGTTGGCCGCTTCGGCCCAGTGCGCGTCGTTGTCGAAATGCCAGTCGTCGTAGCTGTAGTTGGGGATGCTGGTGTCAAACAGTTCGAACAGGTCGATAACAGGAATGCCCGCCGGAATGAGATCCTTGATCGCATTCCCGTTGCCCGTTGGCAGCAGAACGACGGAAAATTCTGCGCCGTTCGCGCGCGCCAGTTCCTGCCAATCTCTCAGGATCGCCTGAAATATGATCAGGCTACGCGTAACGTCGGGGTTTTCTTTCCCCTCGAGCATGCTGGCTTCAACCGACCTGGCCCGGTCGGACCGCATGCGCTGGCGCACATACTTGTCCGCGTGCTTTTCCTGGAGCACCCGCGCATCGAAGCCCTGCCAGGAGTTTTTGCGCGGGAAGAGCCGGTTGTAGCCATCCTGCAGCAGGTAAGTCAGATGGAGGCGCGAAACCAGCTTGATCCACCATGGCGTGGCAAGGGCCGGGTTGCGTTGCAGTTCGCCAGCATCGTCCAGAAAGAACAGGTCGTTCTCGTAGATGTTGCGTACGTCATTAATGCAGAACACGTAGAACACGTGATCGAGCGTGGCGTTCAGCTCCGAGTACCGGTAGGCCAGAAATGATTGATCCGTGCCGTAGCCGCTCTGGCCGAAATTCAGAACGTTGAAGCGCCGGCCGCTCTGATTCAGCAGGTAGTCGAGCGGTTCGGTAAACGAATACGGTCCCGGCATGCCCAGATTTTCCATGTAGGAGTCGCCGAAGAAGCCCACGTTTACGGTTTCTGCAAGTTCACCGGCCGAGAAATCGCGATGCTGGCGCATGCCGTGATTGTTGTAGATGACCAGGTGCGGCCGGCCATTGTCGGGATGGTGCACCGTGTGGCGCGCGTTGGCAGGGCGCGTGGTAATGCGCAGGCTGTCCGGCTGAAACTGGGCCTCTGCTGCGAACTCGTACTTCGGGTACACGACCCGCAGCGCGATTTCTGCAACGACAAGGGTTATCCCGACAGACAGGCATGTCATCAGGAGGTTCTGAACCCACGTTGTCAGCTTGCTCGAGGCCATGTTTGTCTGCCGCTGCGGCCGGCTGATGAAGCCGCCTGTGCCACCATGGTCGCAAGTATACTTGCGCGATGAATTCCCCCGGTACCAGCCCGAAGCTTTGCATCGCAACGCCGCTGTTCTTCCCGACCTACGGCGGCGCCCAGCTGCGCTACCTGCGTTATCTGCCGGGCCTGCGTGAGCAAGGTCTCGACGTCAGCGTCTTCACGGGTACCGCGACACCGGTGGACTACACCCCCGACGACGTGTTTGCCAGCTGGAGTCACTATGCGCAGGGCACCATGTTGCCGGTGGAGATGATCAACGGCACCCCGGTGCACAGGGTTCGGCTGCCGGAACAGAGCGGGGGGCGTCGCCGCCTGATGTTCAATCGGCAGCTGCTCAAATTCTGTCGAAACCCCCAGCGCCGGCCCGACGTGCTGCAGCTGCTGGGGACGATCCGAATTGGCAGCGTTCCCTATATCAGGCGCCTGCGGCGCCTGGGCATCCGGGTGCTGTACTCGGTTACCACGGCTTCGAAGGTCATGCGCAAAAAGTCGGGCTTCGACTCACGGCTGTTCCGTTTCCGGCTGATCTACAATTCTACTGACGGCATCGTGTGCAACACCGAGCCGTTGCGTCAGGCCTTGCTCGACATGGGCGTCACCCGGCGCATCGACGTGATTCCGAACGGTGTAGACCTCGCCCGGTTCCGGCCCGCGGAGGGCGACAGTGAGGTCCAGGCCCTGCGACATCGCTTCGGTGTCAAGCCGGGCGAGCTGGTCATTATCGCGGTGGGCGGCATCATGGCCCGCAAGGGCAATGACATTCTCGTGCAGGCCTTCAGCCGGCTGCACGAGCGGCGCGGCAATACGCACCTGCTGTTTGTCGGCCCGCGCCAGCCTGGGCTCGAAGCGCACCATCTCGAGTTCCAGCGCAAACTGGATGGCCTGGTGGCGGCCTCGGGCGCGCCCGACCGAATTCACTTTGTCGACCTGACGGACGACGTGGCCGACTATATCCGCGCCGCCGACATCTTCGTGCTTGCGTCGACCCGCGAAGGCCTGCCCAATTCAGCCATCGAGGCCATGGCCTGCCGCAAGCCGGTGGTGATCACGCCCTTCATCGGCCTGTCCGACGACCTCGGCCAGGCCGGTCGCGAGTACCTGCTGACCGAACGCAACCCGGAAGCTCTTGCCCATACCTTTGAGCAGCTGGTAGATGATGCGAAGCTGCGGCACGAACTCGCCGGCTGCGGCCGGCAATGGATCGAGACCAACATGAGCCTCGAGAAAACCATCGCCACCTATGCGCAGCTCTACAG
This sequence comes from uncultured Gammaproteobacteria bacterium, assembly GCA_947258805.1. The sequence goes on from CAMYJV010000034.1 coordinate 3,534, forward strand.
AGAAATTGCCTCCGGCGGCGGTTCGCATCGCGAGTCCGCTGCCAGGCTGGTGAAATGAACGATTCGCATCACAACACTGGCGCGGCGAAGACGGCTGACGGCGCCAGGGTTCCGTTCCGGCACAGTCTCGCGGGCCGGATACTGCTGTATGCGGGGTTACCGTCGGCCGCGATCATGGCCCTGGTGATGACGATTGTGACCACCAGCCTGCTGGGCAATCAGCGTGCGGCGCTGGAGGATTCCCTGCAGTTGCTGGCCACCCAGGTGGCTGCGGAGATCGAAAGGGGCAACACCCGGGCAACCATGGCCGTGCGCATCATGGCCTTCGCCCAGCAAAACGGGATGTTCGGCGACCGCGCCGAGTCGTCGGCGTATGCCCGTCGTGTACTCGAGGCCTTCCCTGAGTTTACGGGCGCCTACTTTGGCTATGAACCCAACGCCGACACCGAAGACGCTGTTTTCCGGAACAGCTACGAGTCTGCGTCCATCGCATCGGCCCTGGATGAAAGCGGGCGGTTCCTGCCGTATTGGTACCGGGACCAGGCAGACAATACCAAGGTGTTGCTGGAACCCCTGGTGGATATGGAAACCAGCCTTTATTACCAGGGTGTCAAAGATCTGTACCTGGAGAGCGGGCAGCCCCAGTGGCTGGTCACCGAGCCCTATGTTTACGAAGGCAAGATGATCGTGGAGCAGGTCTACCCCATCGTGGTAGGCGGCCGCTTTGTGGGCATCGCCGGAGTCGATCGGGCGCTCGACGACATCGGCAACACTCTTAAGAATATCCGGATGCGCGACGGAGTGGAGCTGTTCCTGATCAGTCGGACCGGCCGGGTGATTGCCGCCAGCGGCGAGACCATCGACGATCTGAAGACCCTGGCAATTGCCGACACGCCCTATGCGGAGATCCTCGGCGGGCTCTACGCTGAGAGCGATATAGCCCAACTGACCAGGGCCGCCGATCCGTTTACCGGCGAGTCCCACTACTTCGCCTCCTCTCCCATACCTACCGGTGACTGGATGCTCGTGGTCTCACGGCCGGAATCGGACCTGGCTGCGCCGCTCCGCGCGACCCTGACGCCGATCATTGCCGTGTCTGCCTTCGGCATCCTGGCGATACTTGGCATAGCGTTTCTGATTGTCAGGCGGGCCGGCAGGCGCATAGGGGAGGCCGTGCAGGCGGCCGACCTGATCGCAGCGGGTTCGTCCGCCGGCGGCGTGCTCTGTGACCAGCGCGGCCGCGACGAGGTCAGCTCACTGAACCAGAGTTTCAATCGCCTGCTGGGTGGCTACCGCGATATGGTCGGCGTGTGCCGCGCCATTGCCGAGGGCGACTATACGCAGAAAGTCGCGCTGCGCTCCGATCAGGATGAACTTGCCCTCGCCATCAACGAAATGGCCGACAAGCGCGAGGCTGCCGAGCGCGCGCTGACAGAGAGTGAAGAACGCACCCGGCTGCTGCTGGAGTCAACGACGGAAGGCTTCTTTGGGGTAGGCACCGATGGCCTGATCACGTTCATCAACGGCGCCGCGGCGCAGACCCTGGGATACGAGCGCGCCGAGCTGCTTGGCCAGTCGGCACACGAGCTCATTCATTACGCGCACCCCAACGGTGCTCCCTATCCCGCGGAAGACTGCCCCATGTTCCGGTCCTACACCTCGGGCCAGCGGTGCCGGATTGCCGATGAAGTGTTGTGGCGAAAGGACGGTTCTGCCGTCGACGTGGAGTATTCGAGCGTTCCGATTCGGGAGGGCGACGAGATTCTTGGCGCCGTCGTGGTGTTTCGGGACATCAGTGAACAGGCGGAGCTGAACCGCAACCTGGTCGCCTTGCTCGAGAACGCCACCGAGTACATCTACGTGATGGACCGCGAGCGCCGTTTCGTGGCAGCCAGCCAACGGGTTGCAGTGGCAGCCGGCAAGAGTTCCTGGCAAGAGCTCATTGGCAAGACGTGGCATGACCTGATGGGCGACGAGTTTGGCGATATGGCCGAAGAGGGTGCACTACCCGTGATTCGTGATGGTGCGGTGATTACCGGCCTGATCGAGGAGGCCCCCCCGGGCCCCGAAGGCGAGGAGCGTTTCGTGCGCTCCAACATGGCGCCCGTGCGCGACCGTCAGGGGCAAATCGTGGGCATGGTTGGCATCAGTGCCGACATTACGGAAGAAAAGCGGCTGGCCGACGAACTGGCTGCCGCGCGCGACGACGCGGAGTGCGCGAATCGGGCCAAGTCGTCTTTCCTCGCCAATATGAGCCACGAGTTGCGCACGCCGATGAACGCCATCATCGGTTACAGCGAAATGCTGATCGAGGAGATTGAAGAAGAGGACGGTGAAGACTACGTCGACGATCTCAGGAAGATCAGTGCCGCAGGCAAGCACCTGCTGGCCCTGATCAACGATATTCTCGATCTGTCGAAAATTGAGTCGGGGCGCATGGACCTGTACCTGGAGCGCTTCGAGCTCAAGACGATGCTGGATGAGGCCGCCACCACCGTCGCACCCTTGATGGCGAAAAACAATCTACGCTTCGATACCGACTACCCGGACGATCTGGGCGTCGTGCGGGTGGATCTCACCAAGCTTCGCCAGGCCTTGTTCAACCTGTTGTCGAATGCTGCCAAGTTCACCCATGACGGGGTAGTCACTTTGCGGGTCCGACGCTATAGCGCTGACGGCCAGGAGCGCATAAAAATTTCGGTCATCGATGACGGTATCGGTATTTCGGAGGACAAGATTGCCGGCCTGTTTGACGAGTTCACGCAGGCTGATGTCTCCACCACGCGCAAGTACGGCGGCACTGGTCTTGGGTTGTCCATCAGCCGGCGTTTTTGCCGAATGATGGGCGGCGACATCTCTGTTGCAAGCGAGGTTGGCAAGGGCTCGGTCTTTGCCATCGACATTCCGGCCACAGTCGACGCACTGGAGGCAGGGCGTATTGCTGTGGCAGAGGAGCAGCCGGAGACACAGCCGGCCGTGGAGGTTCGCGATGCGGTGAGCACCGATGGCAGCCTGGTGCTGGTTATAGAAGACGACGCCGATGCCCGTCGGCTGCTGGGCCGGACCTTGGAAAAAGAAGGTTACCGGGTCGCGATGGCACCGGATGGTGATACGGGGCTCGGGCTGGCGCGAACGCTGTCGCCCGATGTCATCACGCTCGACGTGATGATGCCGGGAACCGACGGCTGGGCGGTATTACGCACCCTGAAGGCCGACGAGGCACTGCGCCATATCCCGGTTGTGATGGTCACCATCGTGACCGACAAGGGCATGGGCTACGCCCTGGGAGCCGATGATTACCTGACCAAGCCGGTGGACCGGGAACTGCTGCTGCAGGTTCTGAAAAAGTATGCGGGCACCGGTGCCGGCCGCGTGCTCATTGTCGAAGATGACGCCGATGCCAGGGACTTGCTGCACCGTCTTCTGGAACATGCAGGTATGGCTGTCATCGAAGCCTGCAATGGCCAGGAGGGCCTGGAGCGCGTCGCCGATTCTGCCCCGGACCTGATCATGCTCGACTTGATGATGCCGGTGATGGACGGTTTCGAGTTTCTGACTCGCTTGCGCAGTGCCGGCAAGAACACCGAATTGCCGGTGATCGTGCTGACTGCAAAAACTTTGACCGACCGAGAACGGCAATTCCTGGAGGGCAGAGCCAGCCAGGTGCTCGCAAAGACGGCTCACTGGGCAGATACGGTGCTCGCTGAAATCCAGGAGCTTCTCTGAGTGTTAAACAATTGAGCCGACGGGGCTCGCGGCGTGTTTCCCGTCATTGCCGGCAAGTGCGTGGCGTCGTCGGCTAAAGCCACGCGGAAAATCTTCAGTCATCGGTCCGTCGACTCAGGCGGCTTCTGCAGCCGGCGCCGGCGTTTCACGATTGCCGACGACTTCTGACTCCGCCACGATCTTGGCCACGCGTTTAGCGAAATAATAGATTCGCTTGAAGTGCTCTATCAGCTGGCTCTCAGCGCGGTAGGCAGATGTTCGGTGCGGTTCCTCGGCGACCAGCCGCTGGACCAGTCGCTCACTCACCCGGTCTGCAAGTTCGTTGACATCTCTTTTTGCCTCAATCACCTTCAACGCCAGCTGCCGGTCGCCCTTATCAACGGCCTCGGTCGTGGTCTCAAGGGCCCAGATCACCTGCTTCGCCAGATTATTCAAGACCTGCTGGGTCTCACGGCTAACCCGCACGTTGTGCGTGAGGCGTTCCCTGCCGACATGGACCAGATCAGTTTCTACCACGTCGCCAATGCTTTCATACAGGGTCGAGATCGTGAGTAGTTCGTTTAGCATCTCTGCTTCTCCTGGCGTCAGCTCCCCCCGCGACACCTGCCCGAGATACTTGAGGATTGCAGCCTGAAGAATATCCACGTCGTTGTCCCGATTGTGAAGGCGGTCAAGATCCGCATACGAGCCGGATAGCACTGCCGGGCTGGCGTCTCGAACCATCGGCAGTACGTGGCCGGCCAGCCTGACGACCTCCATGCGCGCTGCGTCCAGCGCCAGCGCGGGCGTCTCGATCAGGGCTGCATTGAGAAAGCGAGGTTCAATAACGCCGGGGCCGGCCGGTGGCTTTGCGGGTACGACTTTGCTTGCAAACCAGGCGAATGTACCGGTGAACCAGATGAAGACCAAGGTATTCCCGACGTTAAAAATTGTGTGCGCGTTGGCAATTTGCCGGGGCATATCCGCCGCAGTCTTCTGGGTCCCCGAGAGCTCCTGTGAGGAAGGCGACAGCCACCGGGCCAGCTCCGCCAGTTCGTCGATGAATCCGAACCAGAGCAGCACGCCGGCGACATTGAATGTCAGGTGGATCACGGCCGGGCGTAACGCCTCACGCTGCTTGCCGATTGTGGCCAGCAGGGCCGTGATACAGGTGCCGATATTGGCGCCCAGCACCAGTGAGATACCCTGCTCCAGGGAAATCAGGCCCTGGCTGCCGAGCACGATAATCACGCCTATCGTCGCGGACGAACTCTGAATAAGCGCCGTGAAGCCGGCGCTCAGCAAAATCGTCAGGACGCGATTGTCCATCTGCGCCAGCAGGTCGATGAAGGGCTGATAGGTGCGCAGCGGCCGGGTCGCATCGCCCATCATGTTCATGCCGTAGAACACCAGGCCCAGGCCCAGGATCATTGTCCCGTAACGCTTCACGCGCTCGTTCTCGAAAAGAAACTGCATGACGAAGCCAGTGATCACGGCTATCAGCGCGTACTTTGTAATCTTGAAGGCGATGATCTGCGCGGTCACCGTGGTGCCAATCTCGGCTCCCATGATCACGCCAATGGATTGCTGTACGGACATCAGGCCCGCCGACACGAAACCGATGACAAGAACCGTGGTTACGGACGATGACTGGATTACGGCCGTAGTGAAGCCGCCGGCGGCAACCGCTTTGAAGCGATTGGTCGTGACCTGGGCAAGCAGGTCGCGCATGCGTGCGCCGGCTGTTGCCTTGAGCATGTCGGTGAGCTGGTCCAGGCCGAACAGGAATATCGCCAGGCCTCCCAGGAGGTTGACGACAATCGTCCAGACATCAATCGCGTTACTATCCACTGCTATTCCTCGTAAAGCACCAGCGGTGCTGAAAAATTCTTTTTGACGCCGGCAGGGCGCCGCTAGTCGACGAAGCCGGCCGCCAATAGATCCGTATACATACGTTCCGCAATCAGGCGGTTGCCACGGTCGTTGTAGTGAATCGGGTCGTTGTAGATGCAGTCTGTCACGTCTTCGAACATGGCCCGCAGGTCAACAAAGTGAACGGCTGTTTCCTCCGAATAGGCTTGCTCGAGCTCCCGATAAACCTTGGCGTAGCCCTGGAAAGCCGCCTGCATGATCTCGATGTATCTGGCTTCGTCTATCGTCGGACCTAGCCGCCCCACCATCATCTTCGTATCCGCTGCCCGTTCACAGCTGAGGTCCTTGTACTCCCATGGATGCGGCTGCAGGTAGCCAAGATACCGGCCGCCCTGCCGCGCCACCCAGCCGGCGGCAATATCCAGGTTGGTCTTCAATACCGACTGGAAATGCGGATCGCGCTCTGCAACCCAGTTCGACAAGGCACGGGCCGGGAGTTCGGCGTACATTGCGGCCCGCCGCTCACGCAGTGATGAATCAGCGGTTTCGCCGAGGGCAGTCGTTACCAGCAGGTAGGCGTAGGTCATCATGGGCGGCGCCGGCCGCAGGTTGCCGCGCAGGCCCGCCATGGTGTCGAAATACTGGTAGCTGAAGTCGGCCCAGTTCATCAGCGGCGCGTCCAGTTCCGCGCGCAAATGCTCGAGGTTCGAATAATGGGCGTCGTTGAACCCGTCGAGCATGATCACCGCATCCGCCTGCAGGTAGGCGACCTCGGTAATCAGCTTCGTGAGTTCGCCGTAAGAGTAGTTGCCACCCATACCGAAGTTCAGCACCTGGAAACGCGAGGCGCCGCCCTCGTTCAGCAACAATTCCAACTGTGCGGCAATGGTCTTGTGGATGCCGCTGGCCGTCGCACCGGCCGCGCTGCTGCCGCCTAGCAGAACCAGGCGTTTCAGAGTGCGTGGTTTGTCGGGGAAGAACGCCGGCTCGCTGTCGCCGTTCAGGATGAAGCCGTGGCGGCCGACCTTCAGGCCAGAGAAGCGCGCGTTGGCACGAAACGCGTACTGGGTGGGCGGCAGGAAAAGGTACTCGCTGTCCGTCTTTATCCGGGCAACGCGTCGATCCGCCAGCGGGTGCTGGCCGAGGCGCTGGATCACAGCCTGGCCCAGCGTGAGGTCGTCAACTGCGGCCGATCGCCAGACCAGCACGCTGAAAGAGGCGAGCTCAAACAGGGCCAGGGTCACGATGAGAATGATTGCGTACTGTCGGATGCTTTTGCCCAGGTCGCTCATGTCATCTGGTTTCGGACGTGCTGGTGCCCGGCGAAAATTGGCGCCTTTCCTGCAGACACCCGAGGATTCTAGTGCATGGCCCCGCCCGGCAGAGGCCGGCCTTTCCGTCGCGGGTTCTTCGCCTTAGACTCCCGCAGCCTGTATGAACACCATGAATCTCAATCCGCCGCCCCTGTTGCGGTCGCCGCATATGCAGACGCTGCTGTCCAGCCGCCTGGTCCGGGGCCTGAACGGCAAGGCCCTGGAACTGCTCGGGCGTGCCAGTACGATTACGGTGCCCTGCCGTGACGGTGTGCGCCTGCAGGCGTTGGTAAATGTCGACCGGCCGGGCGCGCCGCTGGTCATCGTAGTACACGGCTGGCTGGGGCAGGCCGACTCGCCTTACGTCTGTCGCGCGGCCGATGCGCTGCACGGGGCCGGGTTCAACGTGGCGCGACTGCTGTTGCGTGACCATGGCGGCACGTCCGGTCTGAATGTCGAACTCTTCAACGCTGCCCGGATCGACGAGGTGGTGGATGCCTGCCGGTATCTCGCGGCGAGCTACGGCGAAGCAGGTACCGGCCTGATGGGATTCTCGCTGGGCGGCAATTTCGCCCTCCGGGTTGCGGCGCACCCGGAGCGCGGCCCGGGGTTCGGGGCCTGTCTGGCCGTTTGTCCCGTTATCAGTCCACGCGCCTCAGCTGATGCCATGGACTCGGGTTTGTCGGCCTATCGCCTGTACTTCGTCAGCAAGTGGCGGGAAGCCTTTGCCGACAAGCAGGCGGCATTTCCCGATCGCTACGATTTCACGGATATGCGACAGTTGACTCGCATTGGAGAGCTCACCGATAAACTGGTCGAGCGCTACACTCCCTTTGCGGATGCAACGGAGTACTACTCGCACTATACGTTGACGCCGGAAATGCTGGCCGCTATCGATATCGACGTCCGCGCGCTGTCCACAGCCGATGATCCGATAATTCCAGTGGGCACGCTCGAGCCATTGCGCGTTCTGAACGGCGAGGGTTTCGATCTCAGTGCCCGGGGTGGACACTGCGCATTTATCGACAACTACCGTCTGCGCTCGGCGCTGGACGACTACGCGGTTCGCTATTTCGAGCGGCTGCGCTGAAGCTCACGCGGGTAATGTCATGACCCGCCAGTCCTTGTCGATGGTTGCCATCGCCTGCAGAAAGCTGTTGCCCATGTCGGACTTCAGGAGGTAGCCGGCGACGTTGAGGTTGCAGGCCTCGATCCTGTCCCGGTCATCATTCGACGTGGTGAGAACAAACACGACGGAGTTGCGGAGCTCATCGTCTGCCCGCAATTTTTGCAAAAATTCGATTCCGGACATCCTCGGCATGTTGATGTCGAGGATGATGACGTATGGCCTGGCCAATGGGCTCTCGCCGTTCGATCCATTCAGGATCTCCCACGCCTGCACGCCATCCGTCGCCCGCCTGACCGGGTTGCCGATGCGTTCCGCTTCGAGGCCTCGCATGAACGCCTTGGCATCGATCTGATCGTCTTCAACCAGCAGAATGCTGACGGGCTGTTCAGGCACCTTGCGCATCAACCGGTTGCTCTCGCTCTTCAGGCAAATCGACACCCGGTAAGCCGGGTGCCTTGTTCCACACAAACTTGAACACGGTGCCGACACCGTTCGGGCCGGGATGAAACCAGATCCGGCCACCCTGCCAGTCGACGATACGCTTGACGATTGCCAGCCCCATGCCGCTGCCTTCACGATCATCGCGTGGCTGCAAGGTCTGGAACAGTTGAAAGACTTTGTCGGCATAAACCTCCGGAATGCCCGCGCCGTCGTCTTCCACCATGAACAGCACGGAGTCGCCCTGGTCTACCGCACTGACGCGCACAAAGCCCTGCTGGGTGGGATGATGCTTCACGGCGTTGTTGATCAGGTTGCGCAGCACCTGTTCCAGCGGTCCCGCATAGGTGTCGAGTATCGGCAGGCCCGGATCCGCTTCTATACGCAGGGATGCCGGAGGAGCCAGCAGGGTGGTGATGTCCTGCACCAGTTCGCGGGTTTTGACCTGGCCCCTGCTGCCAATACGGCGGCCGGCCCGGGAGTATTCCATCAGGTCGTCCAGCAGCCGGCTGAGGCGCCGGGTGCGCTGAGAGAGAAGCCCGAGATTCTCCCGCACCTCACCGCCGTCATAGTCCTTCAGGTCCTGCTGCAACCACTGCACCAGCACGTCAATGGCGCGCAGCGGCGCTTTCAGATCATGGGACGCAACGTAGGCGAACTGTTCGAGATCATGATTGGAGCGAGTCAGTTCGGCGCTCTTCTGCTGCAACGCGCGTTCGGCTTTATTACGTTCGGTGATGTCCATGGCCAGCGACATCACGCCGCTTATATGGCCGTGTTCATCCCGGTAGGGCTGATGGGAGACGGCGAAGAACTGCTCGCGGCCGTCCGGCAGGCGCCGGTTGGTATCGTAATGCAGCGTCTCGCCTGCCAGCGCGGCGTCATAGCGGGGCTTGCGTTCCTGAAACTGTTCTTCGCCTACGAGTTCAGCCATGTGCCGCCCCAGTAACTGTTCATGGGTTCGCCCGAACATGTCCCGATACATGGAACTCATGAACACGACGCGGTAGTCGCAATCTATAAATGAGAACAGCCCCGGGATGCTGTCGGCAAGATACTGCATGCGCGACTGCGTGTTGCGCAGGCTCTGCTCCAGCTGGCGCTGGTTGGTGATGTCGATACAGACGCCGCGCAGCTGCACGCCCGTTCCATCAGCGGTGCCTGCCGTCCTGGCGCGGCCGCTGATGAAGCGCACGGCACCGTCTTTGCGCACGATCCGATAGCTGACGGCCAGCTCGCCAGTACGCATGCATTCCTGCACCGACTGCCAGTAGTGGTCTACATCTTCCGGGTGAATGCGCCGGCGCATGTTGTCAATGTCCAGCGTGTCCGTCGCGTCGAGGTCGAACATTGCCCGGCAGACTCGGTCCAGCGTCAGTACGTGCGAGGCGCTGTCGTAGGCCCAGGTGCCGACCCCGGTGGCCTCGAGCAGCATCTGCAGGTCGGCCGCGGCGCAGGCGTCGGCGCCGGCATCGGCGGGGTGGGCGCTGCAAGCTTCGGGCATCTCGATGTTGCCTTCAGGCCCGCCTCTTGGCGACCGGCAGCCTGGCGGTGGAGAAGCCGGGCGAGTCTTCGATCAGGTCTTCCAGGAAGGGCATGACTTCCCTGGCTACCAGGGGCTGGCCGAACAGGAATCCCTGGGCCACGGTGCAGCCGCGCTCGACGAGGAAGCTCAACTGGCCGCGGGTTTCTACGCCCTCGGCCACGGTGTTCAGGCGCAGGCTTCGCGCCAGGGAAATAATGGCTTCGACAATAATCTGGCTGTCTTCGCAATGATCGATGTCTTTTATAAAGGACCGATCGATCTTGAGGACGTCGATGGGGAACCGACGCAGGTAGTTTAGACAGGAATGACCGGTACCGAAGTCGTCGATGGACACCCGCACCCCGGTGGTTTTTAGTTGCTGGAGAGCATCCTGGGCGGATTCCGTGTCTTCCATCAGCAGCCCTTCGGTCAGTTCCAGTTCTACCAGCCTTGCATTCACCGCATGGTGCTTCAGCACCTTGGCCACCCGGCGGTGAAAGTCCGGCTGCTGAAACTGGCGTGCGGATACGTTGATTGACACCGGTACCAGCGGCAGGTTGGCCGCCTGCCAACGGTTCAGCGTGCGGCAAACCTCTTCCAGCACCCATTGCCCCATTGGAACGATGTGCCCGCTTTGTTCGGCCACCGGGATGAATTCGCTGGGCGGGATCATGCCTCGCTCCCGGTGTTCCCAGCGCAGCAGTGCCTCCAGGCCTTCCAGCTTCCGTGTGACCAGGTTGACCTTGGGCTGAAAGACCAGGCTGAACCGTTCGCCGCTGATCGCGTCGCGAATCTCCTGCTCCAGCCGATGGTATTCCACCAGCTCCGCGTGCATGCGCTCGGTGAAGAACTTGAAGTTGTTCCGGCCCTGTTCCTTGGCCTGGTACATGGCGATGTCCGCGTTCTTCAGCAGCGTGGTGACGTTGCTGTTGTCGTTCGGGTAGACGGTGATCCCGATGCTGGTGGTGACATTGACTTCGCGGCCGTCGACGGAGAAGGGCTCGGCGATTACCTCGAGGATGCCCGTGGCAACAGTTTCCGCCTCCAGCGCCCCGTCCAGGCCTTCCAGCAGGATCGCGAATTCGTCGCCCCCCAGTCGCGCGAGCACGTCGCCGGCCCGTATGGAACGCCGCAGCCGCAGCGCCGTTTCCCGCAGCAGGTTGTCGCCCGCATCGTGGCCCAGCGTGTCGTTCACTACCTTGAACTGGTCCAGGTCGAGAAAGAACAGCGCCACCTTGCGGCCCTCGCGCCGGGCGCGGGCAGTAGCCCGTTCGAGCTGTTCCTGGAAATGCTGGCGGTTGGGGATCTCCGTCAGCGAGTCGTACTGGGCCAGGTAGTTCAGCCGCAGTTCACTGCGCTTGCGTTCTGCCGCATAACGAATGGCCCGCAGGATGGCGCGAGTTTCGCCTTCCCACTTCACGAGATAGTCCTGCACGCCCTTGTTGAGAATGCTCAGCGCGAATTCTTCGTCGTCCTGGCCGCTGAGCACGACGATGGGCACGCTGCTTTCCTCTGCCTGGATGGCATCGACGCACTCCATGCCCGAGCCGTCGGGCAGGTGCAGGTCGAGCAGCACCACGTCGAAGCGCTGCAGGCGCAACTGGTGCACCGCGTCCCGCAGCGACGTGACGTGGCTCAGTTCGATATCGCTGACGTTATGGCGGCGCAGTGACGCCGCCAGAAAATCTGCGTCTTCGAGATTGTCTTCGACCAGCAACAGCTTCATGAGTATGCGGCCGCACCCCTCCGTCGCCGGTTCGAAAACCGGTGCGAATATTGCCCAGAAACACCCAATAAAAAGCGTAGGTGATTGTTCCGACTGGCGTTGAGACCGCTTTCACATTTGACTTTATGCGCCAGGCGAAACCGGTCACGAAGCGGTGAGAAAGGGGCGAAATAGCCGGTAATGACCGCTGGGCCGGAGCGTCGGATGCGGCTCAAATGGACCCATGGGCCAATGGTCATCCTTCAGGGCCTGGCGACGGGGCTGGGCACTTCTGCTAACGGCTACGCCGCCGGGGCAACGGCTGCCCTGGCAGACAAGATGGGGCCTCAGGGTGCGTGCGCTAGGCGACCTGCCCGGGCTCGTGTCGTTCCGGGTTGGCGTCCTCATCCTGCTGGCCAGCATGGTTGGTGCGCGTTCGCTGGTCTGGCGTCACGATATCGGGGGCGCACTGCGCGATGCGGTGCTGGTGCTACCGGTCATTTTCTATGCCCCATGGGCAGCCCGGCTGTACCGCTGGTGCCTGGCCATGCGCTCGCGCGCCCGCCAACAGAAGCTGGCCGCTAACCCGCGCCGGTGCTCTAATACCGGTTATGAAGACCTTGCTGAAACTGACCCTGGGCTTGCTGGGCGTCACGGTGGTCCTCGTGCTGGCCGTGATCATCGCGGTGCTTCTGTTCGTGGATCCGAACGACTATCGCGACGAGATTGCCGCGGCGGTTGAAAAGCAGACGGGCCGGGCCCTCGCCATCGAGGGCGACCTCGGGCTGGCCCTGCTGCCGTGTTGCGGGATCCGGCTTGGTTCGACCTCGCTGAGCAACCCGCCGGGCTTCGACACGCCGCAGTTCGCCAGTGTCGAGCGCGTGCGGCTCGGGCTGGAGATCTGGCCACTGTTGATGGAAAAGTCCCTGGTGATCGGCGAGGTCGACCTGCAGGGACTGGACGTGGAACTGGTGCGCCGGGCCGACGGTCGGGACAACTGGACATTCACAGCCGTCGCTGACGCCCCTGCCGAAGCCGAGACGACTGATGATGACGCCGGGGCCGCGGCCACGTCGCTGTCGATTGCCGGCATCAATATCGCCGAGGCCCGCCTGGTGTACCGCGACGCCGTGGAGAAGACCGACTACCGCCTGGACCAGTTGAACCTGCAGACCGGTACAGTGGGACCTGAAGGCGATCACCCTGATCGACCTGGCCACCCAGCGGGCCCGCCTGGAAGACGTGCAGCTGAAACTGGAGCTCGCCGGGGAGTCGCTGCCCGCCGAAATGGTCACAAGCACGCTGGCCGTAGATGCGGTCGACTACGACCTGGAAGCCGGCAAAGCGAAGCTGGCAGGCATCGGCGGACAGATTGGGCTGAGGGGTGAATCGTTGCCGGCCGATGCGGCGGACCTGAAGCTGAAGCTCGCCGGCGTGGACTATGACGTGGATACAGGTGCCGCGAACGTGCGCACTGTCGATGCGCAGCTGACGGTCCGCGGCGGTAGCGTGCCTGCCGATGGTCTGGAGGCGTCGGTGCAGCTCGCAAAGCTCGACTACAACCTGAACTCGGGGTCCGGCGCGTTGCAGGAACTGGCTGTGGTAGCGGAGACGGCGGGGGCTGAACTGCGCCTGAACGGAGGCGGTTCGCTAAAAGACGGCGGTGCCAGTCTGAAGGGGCGCTTCGAGTTGCCGGCCGGTTCCCCGCGTAAATGGCTCAAGGCCCTGGGCGAGCCGGCACCGGAAACTGCAGACCCGGCCGTGCTGTCGAAGCTGCAGGCCAGCGGGAGCTGGGCGCTGACCGACGACTCCCTGGACCTCGGCGGCCTGCAGCTGCAGCTGGACGACACGGCCGTGACTGGCAATCTGGGTGTCAGCAATTTCGAAGCGCCCCGCCTGCGCATCGCGCTGTCCGCCGATGCGGTTGATCTCGACCGCTACCTGGCGCCTTCGGCAGACGAGGATCCGCGTGGGAAGGAAGAGGCGGCCGCAACGGAATTGCCGCGCGACCAACTTCGCGACCTGTATCTCGACGGCACGCTGACCATCGGCAAACTGCTGGTAGGCGGCACGCGCCTGGAGCAGGTGCAGGCCACCGCCCGGGCCCGCGACGGAGTGTTGACCCTGGAGCCGCTGACCGCACTGCTTTATGGCGGCCGTTACGACGGCAGCATTCGCATCGACGCCACCGGCGCACAGACGCAGCTCGACCTGCGCCAGTCGCTCGATGCCGTGCAGGTGGGCCAGCTGCTGACGGATCTCGCCGACGTGGAACAGCTCGAGGGGCTGGTGGTAGCCAGGCTCAATCTGAGGGGTGCGGGCAACACGGATGTCGACCTGCGCAAGACCTTGGCAGGCTCGGTGACATTCGAACTGGCCGACGGCGTGTACAAGGGTCTCGACATCTGGCACGAGATCCGCAAGGTCAGGGCGACGGTTCGGGGCGAGGCACCTCCGCAACGTACCGGGCCTGCGCAAACGAAAATTACCGCGCTGGATTTCGCCGGCCAGCTTGTCGACGGCACGATGCAAAGCGAGCGCATGGTCGCGCAGTTGCCGTTTCTCCGGGTGACGGGCAACGGTTTGCTGAACCTGGCCGATGAAAGTCTCGACTATCGCTTCAACGCGCGCGTGCTGCAGATTCCGGAGTTCCCGGACGGCGAACGCCTTAAGGACCTGGAAGGCTGGAGCATTCCGCTGCGCCTCAGCGGAACACTGGAGAATCCGAAGCTCGGTGTCGATCTCGCCGAGTTTGCGAAGACCCGGGCTGCCCAGGAGATAACCGACAGGTTGCTCGACAAGCTTGGGGTGCAGAAAAAGCCGGCGCCCGCGCCGCAGCCGGAAGCTGCGCCGGCCACCGACGCTGCGGGTGAGGCAGCCGACTTGCCTGCCAGCGGCGGCCAGGCTGCGCCGGAGGAAGAAGCGCCGCAGCAACCGGCGGAACCCAAGCCGCAAAAGCCGGAAGACATTCTGAAGCGGGGGCTGGAGGACCTTTTCGGCCGGTGACGAACCGGCCCGAACCCAATGGCCTGGCACCCGCCCTGCTCGCATGGTGGGAGCAGCACGGCCGCAAAGACCTGCCGTGGCAGCGCGACCCGACTCCGTACCGCGTGTGGGTTTCCGAGATCATGCTGCAGCAAACGCAGGTGACCACGGTGCTGCGCTACTACGACCGGTTCTTGACCCGCTATCCCGACGTGCGTGCGCTGGCCGCAGCACCCCTCGACCGCGTGCTGCACCTCTGGTCCGGCCTTGGCTACTATGCGCGGGCGCGAAACCTGCACCGTGCCGCACGAGTGGTGGGCGAACGGCACCGCGGAGAATTGCCCGAAGATTTCGATGAGCTTCTCGCCTTGCCGGGCATCGGCCAGTCGACGGCGGGCGCCATTCTCGCTTTGTCGCGCGACCGGCGACATCCCATCCTGGATGGCAACGCAAAACGCGTGATTGCGCGCTACTTTGGGATCGGCGGCTGGCCCGGGAAATCGGCAGTGAGCCGACAGCTCTGGGAATTGGCCGAGCTTAGTACGCCGGCAGAATCCGTCGCGCGTTACACCCAGGCAATCATGGACCTGGGTGCGACGGTTTGCGGCCGGGGCCAGCCCAAGTGCGGGCATTGTCCGCTGGCAGCCAGCTGCGTGGCCCTGCAAACGGGCCGGGTCGACGAGATTCCGGCTTCGAAACCTCGGCGCGAGCGGCCGCGGCGCGATACGGTGGCGCTGATGGTGACACGAGCCGACGGGGCGGTGCTGCTGGAACGCCGGCCGGCCGAAGGTATATGGGGCGGCCTTTGGGGCTTGCCCGAAGCGACTCACGCCGATGAAGCTGCCGGCTGGTGCGAGCGCCGGCTGGGGTGTGCGCCCCGCAGCATCGAGCACAGGCCGTTACTGGTGCACGCCTTCACTCACTTCGAACTCGGCATTCACCCGGTGCTGGTGCGTATCGTCGATGGCGCGGTTATGGAGGGCGACGGCTGGCTCTGGTATAACCGGCACGACCCTGCCGAAGTCGGGCTGGCGGCACCGGTGGCGAAACTGCTGACTACGATTGGAGACCAGGCATGACCCGTATGGTTCAGTGTGCACTGCTGGGTGTAGAAGCCGAAGGCCTCGACTACCCGCCATATCCGGGCGATATCGGGCAGCGCATTTTCGAGTCCGTGTCCAAGCAGGCCTGGCAACAGTGGCTTGCCCACCAGACCATGCTTATTAATGAGTATCGGCTGACACCCATCGAGCCGAAGGCGCGGCAGTTCCTGGAGGCGGAGATGGAGAAGTATTTCTTCGGTGGTGGCTCGGAAGCGCCGCAGGAGTTCGTGCCGGAGTAGCAGCTAGGCTGCCTGCAGGTACTGCACGCTGAACAGCGCGTCGTCGTCAGTCCAGACTGAGCGAACTTCGAAGCCCGCCCGGGCAGCCAGCTCGGCGAACTGTTCCACGCCAAACTTGTGCGAATGCTCGGTCACGATATGCTCGCCCGCTTCGAAGGCGAACTGCTCGTCGCCCACGTTCACCGTGTGCGCTGTCAGCGCGATCAGCCGCATCTCGATGCGGTGGTGGACCTCGTCGTACACGGCTTCGTGACGAAACTTGTCGAGCTCGAAGTCGGCATCGTGCTCCCGGTTCAGCCGGCGCAGCAGGTTGAGATTGAAATCGGCCGTGACGCCCGCGGCATCATTGTAAGCCGGTTCCAGGATCTCGCGCGACTTGATCAGGTCCACGCCGATCAGCAAGCCGCCGCCGTCCCCCGCCTCAACCCGCATGACTTTCAGCAGGTTCAAGGCGTCGTCCATATTGAAATTGCCGATTGTCGAGCCCGGGAAATAGACGACGTTACGCGCGGCCGTGCGGTTCAGCGCGGGCAGGGCGAAGGGCTTGGTGAAGTCCGTGCAGACGGGCAGCACCTCGACGTCCGGATACTCGGCTGCCAGCCGTTCCGCTGCGCTTTCCAGGTGCTCCTTCGAGATGTCCACAGGCACATAGGCCGTGGGTTCCTGCAATCGGTCCAGCAGCAGCCGCGTCTTGGTGCTCGACCCGGAGCCGTACTCGATCAGTGAAACGGCAGGCCCGAGCAGGCCAGCAATCTCATCGAGGTTGTCCTCCATGATCAGGAGTTCAGTACGCGTGGGGTAGTACTCCGGCTGTTCGCAGATCTCGTCGAACAGTTGCGAGCCACGTTCATCGTAGAAGAACTTCGGCGAGACCTGCTTGGGCTGGCCTCGCAGGCCGTCGAGTATTTCCTGGCGCTCGTCTGTGACCGGCTGC
This sequence comes from uncultured Gammaproteobacteria bacterium, assembly GCA_947258805.1. The sequence goes on from CAMYJV010000034.1 coordinate 20,482, forward strand.
TGTACCTCGGTCATGCGTATCGCGTTCTGCATCTTGGTCATCCGTCCTTGGTGGCATTCCTGGCCAGGCGGATTCCGAAGAACTGCCAGCGCTCGTGTGGATAGAAGAAATTCCGGTAGGTGGCGCGCATGTGATTGGCCGGCGTTACGCAGGAACCGCCGCGGCAAACCATCTGGTTGGCCATGAACTTGCCATTGTACTCGCCCAGCGAACCGGCCAGCGGGCGGAAGCCCGGGTAGGGCAGGTAGGGGGTGCCCATCCATTCCCAGACGTCGCCGTAGAGCTGAGAAATGTCGCCAGTCTCAGTGGCTAGTGCACGGGGCTGCAGCAGACCGGTGTCGATCGTGTTGCCTTCGATTGCTTGCTGGGCTGCAACCGTTTCCCATTCAGCCTCGCTGGGAAGGCGGGCGTCGGCCCAGCGGGCGAAGGCGTCCGCTTCGTACTGGTTCACGTGGCAGACCGGTGCATTCGGGTCTATGTCGCGCCGTCCGCCGAGGGTGAACTGGGATTCGAAATCTTCACTCCAGTACAATGGCGCGCGAATATCCGATTCCTGTAACCAGGCCCAGCCATCAGCGAGCCAGTGGCGGCTGTCGGCATAACCCCCGGCGGCCATGAATTCACGATACTCGCTGTTAGTTATCAGGCGATTGGCCAGCCGGAAGGGTTCCAGCAGCACGCGATGCCGCGGCGTTTCATTGTCGAAGCAAAAACCCTCGCCGGACGCGCCGATCTGGCCGATACCGCCCGGGAATTCGACGAAATTCAAGGCAGCCGGTGCCTCGCTGATTGGCGGCACTGGCAGTTCTGCGTAAGCGGGCTGCAACGGGTTCACGGACAGCACGTGCTTGATATCCGTCAGGATCAGTTCCTGGTGCTGTTGTTCATGGTGCAGACCGAGTTCCACCAGGAAGGCCAGTTCATCCGAAGCATCCGAGTCGATCAGGTTACGCATCGCCGCATCCACGTACGCGCGGTAGTCGCGAACCTCACGGGTGGTGGGCCGCGACAGCAGGCCGCGTGCGTCGCGTGGGTGCATCTGGCCCTTGGTGTAGTAATAAGAGTTGAAAAGGTACTCGTAGCTTGCGTGGTAGACCCGGTAGCCCGCTGCCCTGGGCACGAGGATGAACTGCTCGAAAAACCAGCTGGTATGCGCGAGATGCCACTTCGTCGGGCTCACGCTCGGCATGGTCTGCACCACGCAGTCTTCCGGGGCCAGCGTGCGGCACAGCGCCACGCTCTGGTCGCGGACTGCGAGATAGCGGTCTTCCAGCGCCGCGACGGCGCCGGCAGATGGGTTTGTGGAGCTGAGGGTCATGATGGCGACACGGTCGGCAGCGCGATACCAGGGTGCTGCCAACCGTTCCCCCTGTCTGAATGCGTGCGGTCAAAGGGTAGGGGGCGGGGCAGGGAGTGTCAAAAGCAAGGCCTGGCGCGACCATTGAGGCGTCGAATGGCCATCTTGACGGCGCCGGGTGCCAGCGGCTGTAATAGCGGCCCCTTCGCGGCCTCCCAGGCCGCATCAAGCGTAAGGCCAGGTAGCTCAGTTGGGTGAACCTGGACCGACAGTCCAGTGGACTGTCGCAGCCAGGTGAACGCCCGGACAGGATGTCCGGGCCGGCGTTGATCGAAAGCGCGGTCATCGCGGCAGGGAAGCCAGGGACAGCCTAAAAAAGGGCCAGGTAGCTCAGTTGGTAGAGCAGCGGACTGAAAATCCGCGTGTCGGTGGTTCGATTCCGCCCCTGGCCACCATTTAAGCCCTTGAGCCGCAAGTCTCGCGATCAATGTCCGCAAAGTGGCTATCGCCGGGAAGGCATGGATATCTGACCCGTTCAAGCGTTACCGGCGTCATGACAAGGCTGATCGCGGCTTGTCCAGACAAAGGCCAACCAGTTCGTCAATCTTCGCGACGCCCACACACATGACGCTGTCCGCGCCGCCCCAGTAAATCTTGACGGTGCCGTCATCCTCGGCGATAGCACCACACGTGAATACTACATTGTGGACGTAACCAGTCAGCTCCCATGGATCTTCCGGCGACAGAATCCAGTCGTCAGCGACGCCGAGCACTTTGGCGGGATCTGCCAGATCATGAAGCGCCACACCAAGGCGGTACACCGAACCGTCCATGGTCGGAAACACGCCATGGTAGATGTTAAGCCAGCCCTTCGCGGTTCTTATCGGCGTCGCGCCGGGACCGATTTTCATTTCGTCCCAATGATAGGCAACGGGCTGAATCACCGGCACGGAGTCGCCCCAGTGAATCAGGTCCGGAGACCAGGACAGCCAGATGCACCAGGGATTGAGTTCCGAGTGGGGCCGATCCAGCCGCGCATAACGACCATTGAAGGTATCGGGGAAAATCACAATATTACGCATGTCTGCCTGACTGATCAGCGACACTCTCTCGACCGTCTCGAAGTCACGCGTCTTCGCGAGCCCGATGCGCACCCCGAATCGGGAATAGGCGCTGTAGGTAATGTAGTGCTCACTGGCAATCGTACAAATTCGTGGATCTTCGACACCGTACTCTTCGTGCACAGCGAAATCGCCTTCCGTTGCTGGCGTCATGAACGGCTTGGGATCGGCCCGGAACTTGTAACCGTCCTTGCTGCGTGCGACTCCAATAATCGACCGTCCGTTACGCAGGTGCGACCGGAACAGCAAGATGTATTGGCCGTTGAACTTCACCGCCCCTGCATTGTGAACCGTCTCTACGGCATAGGGGATGTCATGCTTGCTAAGGATTGGATTGCCCTCAAAGCGCGACACGAGCGGCTTATTGATCATCACGCACTGCCCCGTTCAATATCTGCTCGTAGACGCGAACATAGTCACGCGCCATACGTGTGTTTGAAAATCGTTCTTTGACATCAGCGCGGCAGGTGGATCTGTCAATTGCCCTGATCGCCACAACGGCGTCTATTGCACCTTCGATGTCATTGACAAGATAGCCAGTTTGGCCCTCCCGGATGATCTCTGGCATTGATCCGCGATCGAAGGCAATAACAGGTGTCCCGCAGGCCATGGATTCGATCAGGCTTAGTCCAAAGGGTTCGTCAAAACTGATCAGGTGCAACATCGCGAGGGCGTGGCCCAGCACGTCCGCCCGCCGATCGGGCCCCACTGAACCCAGGTATTCCACCGTCGTGCCGTCAATATAAGGCTCCACCTGTGTGGCGAAATAGTCGTGATCCTGAATGATCCCGGCAATCACCAGCTTGATCCCCACGCGCGCTGCCACGTCAATTGCCTCGCGTACGCCTTTCTCGGGATGGATCCGACCGAAGAACAGGAGGTACTGGCCCTCGCCGCCGCAAAACGGGAATTGGCCCAGGTCAATTCCGTGATGGATGGTGGCAATGTAATCGAGTTTCGGCGACTTATCTGACTCGCTGATCGCTACATAGTGACTCCGGGCATTGTATTTCTTGTAGACCGGTAAGATTTTTGGTGAAGAAAATCCGTGAATCGTCGTTAACACCGGGGTCTCCACCAGCCCGCAGTAGGTTAGCGGCAGAAAGTCGAAATTGTTGTGGATGAGATCGAACTCGTCGGCACGCTCAAAGAGCTCCGCAATATGCAGGCATTCGGCGACTTTCGGCTCGATCGACTGGTCCTCTGAATACGGATGGGCACACACAGCAACAAGTTTGCCGCTGGTCAGCGAATCCCCGCTGGCAAACAGGGTCACGTCCACGCCCATACGGATCAGCGCTTCCGTAAGAAGGCTGACCACAGACTCCCATGGCCCGTAGTGGCGCGGCGGCGTGCGCCAGGAAATGGGACTGAGCATCGCGATACGCATGAACCTTCTCGAATCTGACGATTCTCAAAAGCGTGAACCCTGAAGCAAGCTTCCAGCGACCCGCCGGACTATACTCGGCCCACCTGAATCTTGGCCGCTGAACTATGAGCATTGTTGGGCAGATCGGACCCGGGCGCAATCAATAGTGAGAATCAAAGAGCAACGCAAGCAATTGGTGACTCGGCGTCCGACCTTGTTGAATGCCCAAAGCTCACGCGTTATTACCCGGCCGCATATTCCGGGCCACCCGGCCCGCACGGAGCGCCTGATCAATCGGATCGCAACGCTAAGCGACGAAGATGTGCACAATTTGCTCGACGCTGTAATGCAGGATTTTGCAGGGCGTCACCGGAAGTTTCGGCAAACCTTGCAGGCAAACTTCGAGCGTATTGCACAGCACGTCTCGAAAAAACTCTCGTTGTCCACCGAGCAACAGCTTCTGCTGGGAGCCTACTGTACCGCTGAGTATTCAGTCGAGTCGGCGGCGTTGTTCAACCCATCCATCGTGGCACATCCCGATCAAAAAGGAGTGGAAAAGGGCTCCAAGCGATTCGTCATGAGTTTTAGGGCCACCGGCGAGGGGCACGTTTCGTCAATTGTCTTTCGCAGCGGGGTCATTGATGCGAACCACGACATCTACTTCGATTCAGTCAGCCAGTATGTGGCCACGCCTGAGATACATAAGGACCCGGTCTACAGCCGCACTCATTTTCGGCGCAAACTTGAAGCGATGAGTACACGCGATCGCGTCACGGATCACCTGCTGAAAGGGTTAAAGGAGTCTTTCACATTTGCTGATCTGGAGATACAGATCAGGGATCTTCGCTCAACCAAGTTTCGACTGAAAGACAAAGACCATGCAATCGATACCGTCTTATGGCTGGCCCGTTCTAATTATGAAGTGATATTCCGCGCCGACGAACAGATTTCCGAGAGAGTGATCTTTCCCGTGACGGAAAACGAGAACCGGGGCATCGAGGATGCCCGGTTTGTGCGTTTTGTGGAGGACGGTGTAGCCACTTACTACGCAACCTATACCGCCTACAATGGTTTCGACATACTGCCGCAGATTCTTGAGACGACCGACTTTCTGACGTTCAAGATGCATACGCTCAGCGGCAAGGCAGTGCAGAACAAGGGAATGGCGCTTTTTCCGCGCAAGGTCAATGGCAAATTTGTGATGCTGTCACGCCAGGACGGCGTCAATAACTACATTATGTTTTCGGACAGCCTGCGCTTCTGGAACGAAGCGGAAATCCTGCAGGAGCCGGTTCATCCGCTGGAGTTCGTTCAGGTTGGCAATTGTGGTTCACCGGTGGAGACAGCTGAAGGATGGCTGGCGCTTTTCCATGGTGTCGGGCCAATGCGCAGATACAGCATTTGGGCCGAACTACTGGACCTTGACGATCCGTCTCAGGTGATCGGTCGGTTAGCTGAGCCGATACTGACACCTGACGAGCACGAGCGGGACGGCTATGTGCCCAATGTGGTTTATACCTGCGGTGCAATGATTCATGAGGATAAGCTGGTAATCCCCTATGGCATTGCTGACCAAAGATGCCGGGTTGCCACCGCTTCTATACCGGCGTTGCTGTCACAGCTTAAGGCAAGTTGATTTGCCCCTAAGCTGCATCAGAGTGCCCCGGACGTTGCTTGGCGATATTTGCTTCCACCGCGTGATTGAGGTGCGCAGTTAATCCTCGTTGATTGTGCATCGCGAGTAGTGAGCTCAGGTAGGACAGGGTTGATTCTGCGCCCTGATTCTCATTGACGCCATCCGCCGTGATTCCATCTCGGCAGCCACCGCCGGCGTAATCGTAAAGTTGAACCTGCTGGTCGTTTTTGCCCAGGTACCAGTTAAAGCAGGTCGACGCCAGCCGCATCCAGTATTCATCTTGCGTGCACTCGTAGGCTTCAATACAGGCGTCGACCATCGCGGCTGTCTCGAGCGGCTGTTGGTCGTAGCGGGCTTTGACCCCGTCCTTCGGCAACCAGCCCTGATTGCCCACTGGGGAAAACCATCCGTTGCTCGGACTGAACTGAATATCCCGCAGCCACTCAAGGATCTCGATGCCCGCTCGCACCATTGTGTCATCGTCAATAATGCGACCGCAGGCCATGAGCGCTTCGGGCAGGCGGGCATTGTCGTAGTTCACCTCGGCTTCGTGCCAACGCCAGTCTTTGGTGGCGAATTGCGTAAAACGATGCTGCAGCCGCTTGCCAAGCGAGCTGAGTAAGCTACGAACATGCTGATCATTTTCATTCCGCAGCAGATAAGACCGAATCCCGATGATTGGGAATGCTATGGCACGGGAGTCCGAAAAACTCTCCAGCACCGGCAGCGCCTCCTGGAAGAGCTTGGTTGCGACAGAAACCTGACCGGCGTTCGCTCCGGAGCCTGCAATCACACCCAGAGCCCATAGCGCCCTTGCGTGAGAATCCTCTGAGCCAATGCTTTCCAGCCACCTGCGATCGTAAGACATGAAATTACGAAATCGGCCGGTCTCCTGATCGAAAGCATTGTCGAGAAAACTCAGATAAATCGATGACAAACCAACCAGTGAAATATCGTTTCGAGTCAGGTTGTACGCTTTGTTCACCACGATCAGCGCCCGAGCGTTGTCGTCCACACAATATCCATGGTCCCGGTTGGGCACCGTGAACTTGGCGTGCTGGAGCATGCCCGTGTCATCGGTCATATGGCGCAGGTGATCCAGGTTGATGCGCGGCAGACGCTGTTTCTGCTCACTCAATGTATTGAGTGCCGGGACACCTCTGGCACGTGAATGCCGTGCTTTGGCTGCCGAGAATAGTTCCAGATAATGATGGCCCATCTGCTTCATCACCATTG
>CAMYJV010000035.1 GCA_947258805.1 uncultured Gammaproteobacteria bacterium
CGCACGCGGTGGAGAGACGAAGAATCGGGCGCGGCCCCTACCTGTTGATGGCGCGGTACCCGATGTCGGTGCGGTAGTAGGCGTCTTTCCACTCGATCTGGCGAACCAGGTCGTAGGCTTCGCGCTGGGCCTCTGCGGTGTTGTTGCCGAGTGCCACTGCGCATAAAACGCGGCCGCCGTTGGTTAGCACCCGGCCGTCGTCCAGGCGGGTGCCGGCGTGGAACACTTTCTGGTGCGCCGGCGGGTTGGCGGGCAAGCCGTGGATTTCGTCGCCCTTGCGGTAGCTGTCAGGGTAGCCGCCTGCAGCCATCACCACGCCCAGTGACACGCGCGGATCCCAGTCGGTCGTGACCTGGTCGAGGCGCCCTTCCAGCGCCGCGTCCACCAGGTCGACCAGGTCGGACTGCAGCCGGAACAGTACCGGCTGGGTTTCCGGGTCGCCGAAACGACAGTTGAACTCGAGCACCTTCGGCGTGCCGTCGGCCATGACCATGATGCCGGCATACAGAAACCCCACGTACGGGTAACCGTCGGCCGTCATGCCGGCGACGGCCGGCGCCATGACTTCGTGCATGATTCGCGCTTCGATCTCTGGCGTGATGACCGGCGCGGGCGAATACGCCCCCATGCCGCCGGTATTGGGCCCTGCGTCGCCGTTGTCGCGGGCCTTGTGATCCTGAGAATTGGCCAGCGGCAGGATGTTCCTGCCGTCTACCATCGCGATGAAGCTCGCCTCTTCGCCGGCGAGGAATTCCTCGATCACGACGCGCTGGCCCGCGCTGCCGAAGCGGCCCTCATCCAGCATGCTGCGCACCGCGGCTTCCGCTGCTGCCATGTCGTGGGCGACGATGACGCCTTTGCCGGCCGCCAGGCCGTCGGCCTTCACTACGATGGGCGTACCCACCCGGCTCAGGTAGGTCAGCGCTGCGGAGGTGCTGCTGAAGGTTTCCGATGCGCCTGCCGGGATGCCGTGGCGCACGAGAAAGTCCTTGGTGAAAGCCTTGGAACCCTCGAGTTGAGCTGCGCCCGCCGTGGGCCCGAAACATCGTCGACCTTTCTGCGCAAAAATGTCTACGACACCGGCCACCAGCGGCGCTTCCGGTCCGATGACCGTGAGCCCAACGTCTTCGCGTTCGGCCAGGGCGAGCAGCTCCTTCGGGTCGTCCGCATTGGCCGCCACGTTGCGAACTCCCGGCTCCAGAGCGGTGCCGGCATTGCCCGGGGCGACGAGCACCTCGCTGACCCGGGCCGACTGCGCCAGTTTCCACGCCAGAGCGTGTTCGCGGCCACCGCCGCCGACAACAAGTACTTTCATCGCGCGAGTCCTTTCATCGGGGCGTCAATCCGAGGGGCTGCCGGCTATCAGTGCCGGAAGTGCCGCATGCCGGTGAAGATCATGGCCATGCCGTGTTCGTCGGCCGCGGCAATCACCTCTTCGTCACGCATTGAACCACCGGGCTGAATTACCACGCCGATGCCTGTTTCCGCTGCTGCGTCGATACCGTCGCGAAAGGGAAAGAAGGCGTCAGACGCCATGGCCGCACCCTTGACCTCGAGGCCCGCCTCGGCGGCCTTCATGGCCGCGATCCGCGCGCTGATGACCCGGCTCATCTGGCCTGCGCCCACGCCGAGGGTTGCGCCGTTGCTGCAGTAGACGATGGCGTTCGATTTCACGAAGCGCACGACGCGCCACGCGAGCATTGCGTCTTCCATTTCTGCCGGCGTCGGCTGGCGGCGAGTGACGACGCGCAGTGCATCGTTGCCCAGCGGCGCGAGGTCCGCGTCCTGGACCAGCAGGCCACCGTTGATCGGCTGCAGCCGCAGGCCGGGTGCTGTAGGCGTGAAGGGTCCGGTGGCAAGCACGCGGATATTGCGCTTGGCCGCAAACGCTTCCAGCGCGTCGGGCGTGTAATCCGGCGCGACGATGACTTCCAGGAACTGACGGTCGACGATGGTTGTCGCAAGTTCACCGTCCACCGTGTCGTTAAGCGCAATGATGCCGCCGAAGGCCGACGTTGGATCCGTGGCGTAGGCCTTCTCATAGGCTGCGGCGAGCGTGTCGCCAATACCCACGCCGCAGGGATTCGCGTGTTTCACATATTGAACGAAAGCTCCTTACCCTGGTGTTGCGTTGCTGTCAGCAGAGTTCCGGGCCGACTGTCCGGCAGCCTGTACAGCGCGGCGCGCTGATGGGGATTCTCCCCGTAGCGAAGCAGCGCGTTGCGGCGCAAGCCCACGGGGAGTTCGGCGGGCAATTCCACCGGGTCCTTGTCGCGTTGCAGGTAGTTCCAGATGGCGGCGTCGTATACGGACGTGTGGGCAAAAGCCTTGGTCGCGAGGCGCCGACGAGTCGCCGATGACAATGCACCGTCGTTGTTATCGAGTTCGCTCGTCCCGCTGGCGTAATCCTCGGGATCCGTGACAACGGCAACATAGGCGTGGTTTTTTGCTGACGCGCGAATCATCGCGGGCCCGCCGATATCGATGTTTTCGATGGCTTCGGCGTCGCTGCAGTCGGGCCTGGCGACGGTGGCTTCAAACGGATAGAGGTTGACGACAACCAGGTCGATGGCAGGGATGCCGTGTTCAGCCATCACTGCATCGTCGACATCGCGACGGCCGAGCAGACCGCCGTGGACGCGCGGGTGCAGGGTCTTCACGCGGCCGTCCATGATTTCCGGGAAGCCGGTGATTTCGCTGACGGGCGTTACGCTGAGCCCCGCGTCCTGCAACGCTTTGGCGGTGCCGCCCGTGGAGATCAGCTGCACGCCCCGCCCCGCTAGCGCCTGGCCGAGAGCGGCGATTCCGCGCTTATCGGAAACGCTGAGCAGTGCCCTTTTGATCTGCCGCATGAAAGGCCCTAAGGACGCGTGGCGTTGGCCGGATCAGCCCAGCAACTCGTAAGTCTTCAGCTTCTTGCGCAGCGTTGCCCGGCTCATCCCGAGAATCGCCGCAGCCTGGGTCTGGTTGCCCTGGGTGTACTCCATCACGGCGTTGAACAGCGGCGGCTCCACCTCGCCCAGCACCAAACCGTAGAGCTCTGCTGGTTTGTAGCCATTCAGATCTCTGAAATACCTGTCCAGGACCTCTCCGGTGAAATCACGCAGCGGTCGCTTGCGATGACTGGCCAGCTTGGTGAATGTTTTTCGCTTGTGCTTGACGCTTGAGTGGGTCTTGGAATTCGTCTTCGCCACGGCACTGATACCGGGGGGGCAGTTCACCCGGCGCTGCGTCCCCCCCTGTTTGGTCGCAGCCGGCAAAAAACTCTTTGGTAAGGCGCATCTGTTCGCTGGTGGACTCGGCCCTAACCACGCGACTCCGATATTTTTCTGGGCAGTTCGCGTCTGCCGCATACCAGACGAGATGCTTTCTTGCCACCCTTAGCCCTGTGCATTCACCGTAGAAAACATACATGGCTTCGAGGTGGTCGACGACTATATCACGTCGTTCAAGTAACGAGGGTGGGGGCAGCAGAATTTTTTTCTCGAGATAGGCGTTCACTTGTTGGAATAACCACGGTCTGCCCTGCGCGCCGCGGCCGATCATTACACCGTCAGCACCAGTCTGTTCAAGAACCTGTGCAGCTTTCTTCGGACTGTCTACATCACCGTTTGCAAAAACCGGGATCGATACTGCCGACTTTATCCGGCGAATGGTTTCGTATTCCGCAAGGCCACGATACGCGCACGCACGCGTGCGCCCGTGCACGGCCAGCGCGGCAATACCTGCCTGTTCGGCGATGCGCGCAATGTGGACCCCGTTACGATGTTCGGGTTCCCAGCCTGTGCGCATCTTCAGCGTCACCGGCACCGCCACTGCATTGACCACCGCGTCCAGGATTCGGGCCACCAGGTCCGGATCGCGCATCAGCGCCGAACCGGCCAGGCGGCGGCACACTTTCTTTGCGGGGCAACCAAGGTTGATATCCACGGCCGCTGCGCCTCGGGCCGCGGCGTAGCGGGCCGCCTCTGCCATCATGGCCGGATCGCTGCCGGCAATCTGCACGACGTGTGGCGCCGGATCGGCGCCGAAGTCCAGCCGGCGGCGGCTCTTGTCGGTGTGCCACAGGCGGACGTCCGCGGTGGTCATCTCACTGGCCGCGAGGCTCGCGCCCCAGGCACGGCAGAGGCTGCGAAAGGGCGAGTCCGTGATGCCGGTCATCGGCGCCAGTACGGCGGGGCCGCTCAACTCGAGCGCGCCGATCTTCGGGAGTTTGTTCATGGTCGGTAGGGCCGTTCGGCCAGCTGGCATTCCAGGCCGGTCCGGCGGCGCTGCAGGCACAGGTCGACCTCGTACCCCCGCGCGGCTGCGCCAGGATCGGCGAGACTCAACATCACCGGAATCCGGGTACCCGGCGGCACGATATCCGGCAAGTCTGACGCGAGATACTCCTCGGGCAGGAATACGCGCCTGCCCACGGTGTTCGACCACTGATCCCGCAGGGTTACGCGCACCAGGGGCAGGCCGACGGATTGCGCGCCCGTCACTTCTACCGCCGCATTGATGTCCAGCGCATTCGGCGCCGAGCCGCCAGCCAGGGCTTCGCTGCGGCGAACGTAGAACGCATCGAGGGACCAGTCCGGATAAAGAGGCCGGCCGATTCGCTGATAGGTATTGCGCACCAGTTCACCGTAGCGTGGGTGCGCCGCCAGTCGGTCACGCGACTGATGCCCGAGCTGCAGCAGCAGCGTGACCGCCAGCACAATCGCGGCCAGTACCCAGCCGGCCCCGCCGCCGCGCTGCACGACCGGCTCTTCGCCAGGCTCCAGTTCATCCCATGGCGGGAAATCCGGGTCCAGCTCCGTATCGGCCGGCGCCTCGGTTGTTGCAAAAGTTTCCCGCTCCGCATGCGGTCCCGCGTCCATTGACTGGTCGATGTCGGACGCCATATCACCTGCTGCGACCCACCCCGGGTCGATAGCCGCATCGCCGTCGTTAGCTGCGGCGAGTTCCGGATCGCTAATCGCAAAAACGGTTTCTGGTATCTCGTCTGCGGGCTCGGCTGCCTGCAGGAAAGTGTCTGCCTCGTCTTCAGGCATTAGCGATGCGGCCGCCACCTCGATGCCTTCATCGGCGTCTTCCATATCCGGATTGACGTCGCCGGGTTCTACGCCCAGTTCCGCGAGCATCGAACGCCACTCGTCGGGATTTGCGGTAATAGCCTCCAGTTCCCCGTCCAGCGCAATGTCGCCAGGCTGCGGGGGCGCTGCGATGAAGATTTCCCCCCAAGTCTGCTCGGGCGCATCGAACTCCAGGGAATCATCCGTCGGCATGGCCGGGTGCGACTCTTCTTCCTCAAGCCGGGGCAGTTCATCGGCCAGGAACTCCATCGCATTGAACACATGGGCGCAGTTCCCGCAGCGAACGTCGCCGCGAGCTGCGCGCAGCTGGTTCGCGGTGACCCGAAAAACCGTTTCGCACTGAGGACAGCAGGTGAACATGGGTTCAGATCCTACCGCGCGAGCGTCCGGAGAGCAGAATCCAGTCGCCGCGGCTGGCGAGCGGGCCGAATTCCACCCACGGGGTATAGCTGTCGCGGACCTCATCGGCCTGACTGTGCAGGATGCCGCTCAGCGCGATGGGCGCGCCAGGTTGCAGCCTGGCCCCGAGCGCCGGCGCGAGGGCCACCAGCGGGCCGCTGAGGATGTTGGCCACCACGGCATCGAACTGTCGTGCTGCGTCCAGTTCAGCGGGAGCCAGCACCTCCAGTCTGTGTTCCGCAGCATTGCGCCCGGCGTTCCCCGTGCAGGCATCGCGGGCCTGCGGGTCTATGTCCACCGCTACCGCACTGGCGGCGCCCAGGGCCAGCGCTGCGAGGGCGAGGACGCCGGAGCCGCAGCCATAGTCGAGCACCGCGCCCTGGCAGCGCAGCGCGTCGAGCCAATCCAGGCACAGCGCGGTGGTCTCGTGACTGCCGCTGCCGAAAGCGAGGCCCGGCTCCAGACGCACGATGGCGTCGGCCGGGGCCGGCGCCTCCACGCCAGGTGGCACGATCCACAGCCCGGTGCCGAAACGCCGTGGCGTCAGTGTCGCCTGGAAACTGCGCACCCAGTCCTGGTCCGGCAGGGATTGAAATCGCATCGGCGGCAGCGCCGCCGGCGCAACCGCCGCCGCAACGGCCAGGCACACGCGCTCGGGGTCGATATCGGCTGTCAGCAGCGCGGTAACAACCAGTTCGTCCCAAAGGGGTGTCGCGCCAGGTGCCGGCTCGAGTATCGGCGTGTTGCCGGCATCGCGATATTCCACGGCGAGGGCGCCCAGTCGCAACAGTGCTGCTTCTACGGGTTCCGGCGCCAGCCGGCCGAGTTCGATCTGCACCTGCAGCCAGTCCATGGACGAACGCCGCCGGGCTAGAGTCCCAGGCGTTTCTCGAGGTAATGGATGTCGGTGCCACCGCGCTGGAAGGCGGCGTGCTGGCAAATTTCCTGGTGCAGCGGGATGTTAGTGGTGATGCCTTCGATCACCATTTCGTCGAGCGCCACCCGCATGCGCGCAATGGCCGATTCCCGGTGGTCGCCGTAGGTGATCAGCTTGCCGATCATCGAGTCGTAATACGGCGGCACTTCGTAGCCGCTGTACAGGTGGCTGTCCACGCGGACGCCCGGCCCGCCCGGCGGATGCCACAGCTCTACCCGGCCCGGCGACGGCGTGAACTTCTTGGGGTCTTCAGCGTTGATTCGGCACTCAATGGCATGGCCGCGCAACACCACATCTGCCTGCCGGATTTTCATCGGCTCGCCGGCGGCAATGCGCAATTGAGCCTCCACCATGTCGACGCCGGTGATCATTTCGGTGACCGGGTGCTCCACCTGGAGGCGCGTGTTCATTTCGATGAAGTAGAACTCGCCGTCCTGGTACAGGAACTCGAAAGTCCCGGCGTTCGTATAGCCGATCTCCAGGCAGGCCTCGACGCACCGCCGGCCAATGGCCTCGCGCTGCTCCGGCGTAATGCCGGGCGCGGGCGCTTCTTCCAGCACCTTCTGATGACGGCGCTGCATGGAACAGTCGCGTTCGAACAGATGGACGGCATTGCCGTGCCTGTCCGCCAGCACCTGGAACTCGATGTGGCGCGGCCGCTCGAGGAATTTCTCCATGTAGACCACATCGTTACTGAAGGCAGCGCGCGCTTCGGTCCGGGTCATGGTGATGGAGCTGACCAGCGCGCCTTCGCTGCGGACCACGCGCATGCCCCGGCCCCCGCCGCCACCGGCGGCCTTGATGATGACCGGGTAACCGATGTCACGCGCCAGGCGCAGGTTCTCGTCGGCGTCGTCGCCCAGCGGCCCGTCGGAGCCGGGCACGCACGGCACCCCGGCCGCCTTCATCGTGCGGATCGCCGAAACCTTGTCGCCCATCAGGCGAATGACCTTGGCCGGCGGGCCGATGAAAGCAAACCCGCTGTCGTTGACGCGCTCGGCGAAGTCTGCATTCTCCGACAGGAAGCCGTAGCCAGGATGCACAGCTGACGCGTCGGTGACTTCGGCCGCCGAGATGATGGACGGCATGTTCAGATAGCTCTCGGCAGAAGCGGGTGGCCCGATGCAGACGCTTTCTTCCGACAGCAGCACGTGCTTCAGGCTGGCGTCCGCAGTGGAATGGGCAGCCACCGTGGTAATGCCCAGCTCGTGGCATGCGCGCAGAATTCTGAGGGCAATCTCGCCGCGATTGGCAATGAGAATCTTGTCAAACATTCAGTATCTGCCGGCGGCCCGTCGCGTGGGAGGTCAGTTGATGATGAACAGGACCTGGCCGAATTCCACCGGTTGTCCGTCTTCCGCCTGGATCGCGGCAATGCGCCCGGTGGTTTCTGCTTCGATCGCGTTCATCATTTTCATGGCTTCGATAATGCATATGGTGTCGCCGGCCTCCACTTCGTCGCCGACCTGCACGTAAGGCTGGGCGTCCGGCGACGGCGCTGAGTAGAAGGTGCCCACCATCGGCGCCAGGACTTCGATGCCCTGCACGCGTTCCGCCGGCGCGCCGGCAACTTCCGGTATCGCGGGCGCAGCCGGAGCTGTCGGGGCTTCCGCGGCGGCCGGACTTACCATCGTGGCGGCGGGCGGCGCATAGGCCACACCGCCGGCCGGATAGCGGCTGATGCGGACGGCTTCTTCGCCTTCGGTGATTTCTATTTCCGCGATGCCCGATTCGTCGAGCAGTTCGATCAGCTTCTTGACCTTGCGGATGTCCATTGGCGGCTCCTCGGCTCAGGCTTTGCTGGGTATCTGCAGCAGCTCGTGCGCGGCTTCAAGAGCGAGCTCGTAGCCCTTTGGACCGAGCCCGCTGATCGTGCCGACGGCAATATCGGAAAAATAGGATTCCCGGCGAAAGGCTTCCCGCGCATGCACGTTACTGATGTGTATCTCCACAAACGGCACGCCGACGGCGAGCAGCGCGTCGCGCAGCGCGACACTGGTGTGGGTCAGCGCGCCAGGGTTGATCAGGATGAAATCCACCTTGTTCGCTGCGGACTGCACCCGGTCTACCAGGTCAGACTCTGCGTTGCTTTGCAGGGTATTCAGTTGGTGACCCAGGGCTTTTGCCCGGGCCGCGAGGCGGGTTTCGATATCAGCCAGCGTGGTGTTGCCGTAGATGCCCGGCTCCCGGGTTCCCAGCAGGTTCAGGTTGGGGCCGTTCAGCAGCAGGATCTGCGCCATTGGACGGGGTCACTCAAGCACGATGGCGGCAAGTTATACCCTTTTCGACGCAAATCCAAGTCTTTTCGCGTCTTGGGCGGAGAGAAACCTGACTGGGGCGGGGCCCCGTTGCCCCCGTCTGGATCCAGACCGGATCAGCTGCCCGGGAACCGCTTGCGGGCTTGCGCCAACGTGAGCCGCCCGGCCCCCAGCTCGGCCGCAAGTCTGGCGAGGCCCTGAATTTCAGCCGGGTCCAGCTCGCCGGGCTCCCAGCCGATGACGGCGCCGTCAGCGGCCACCAGCACGGAAAAGGGCAGGGCGATGAACTCTGGCCCGAAGCTTTCTGCGGCCGCAATGGCGTCTTCCTGGCCCACCAGGATCGGGTAGGTCACGCCGGCTTCGGCAACAAAGCTCTCCACCGCCCGCGGCCTGTCGACGGCGATACCGATCACGCGCAGGCCGCCCGGACTGTCGTCGTGCAGTGTCTGCAGCAACGGCATCTCTTTTCGGCACGGCGCACACCACGTCGCCCAGAAATTGATCAGCAGCGGTTCACCAGACCATTCACGAATGTCCCGCTGGCCGCCGTCGAGGTCGGCAAGGCTGAAGGCTGGTAGTTGATCGACCAGGACCGCTTCAGCGGTGGCCGCTGCACCGGTTGCCGACGGGTCCTGTGCGGCGAAAAACCACCGCCCCGCATACAGTCCGGCCAGCGCGCAACAACCCATGACGGCGATGAACCGGACGACGCGGAGAATGCGGCTCATCCCGGGCTGCTGATGGCTTCGCGCGCATGCGAGGCGAATTCCTCGGCCGGCATGTAACCGACCACGCGAAAGGCCTGGCGCTCGGCGCCATCACGGTCATAGAACACGATGGTTGGCGGACCAAAGATGCCGAAGTACTGCAGCAGTTCCTGGTCGAGTTTGTCGTTGGCGGTGACATCGGCCTGCAGCAGCAGGGCCCCGTCGAGGGCCTCGTGCACGTTGCCGTCCGTGAACGTGTAGCGTTCCATTTCTTTGCACGACACGCACCAGTCGGCGTAGAAATCCACCATGACCGGCTGATTGGCCGCGTCGGCCCGGGCGAGGGCCTGCTCCAGGTCCGTCACAGACTTGATGCGCTGAAATTCGAGGTGGGCGTTGCTGTTGCCGTCGCCCAGCGGCGAGCCGGCGAAGCGCAGCGGCTGTAGCGGGTCGTTGGCGCCTCCCAGCGCGCCGGCCAGCATCGCAACGCCGTACAGGGCTGCGACGAGGCCGAAGGCCTTGCCGAGTTTCTGGCTGGTCCCGGCTTCCGGAACCAGGGTGGTAAACGCACCGAGGAACACACCGGCGGTGAATACGAGCAGTCCCCACAAGGCCAGGGTCATCGCGCCCGGCAGCAGCCTTTCCAGCATCCACACGGCGAGGCCGAGCATCATGAAGCCAAAGGCGCCCTTGACCTTGTTCATCCACGCCCCGGCCTTCGGGATGAGCCGGCCAGCCGACGTGCCGATGACCAGCAGCGGCAGCCCCATGCCGATGCTCATGGCGAACAGCGACAGGGCGCCGCGCATGATGTCACCGCTCTGGCCGATCACGGTCAGCGACGCGACCAGCGGTGGCGCGACGCAGGTAGTGACCACCAGTGCAGACAGCGCACCCATGACCGCCGTACCGAAAAAGCTGCCGCGACGCTGCTCGTTACTCGCCTGGGTCAGGCGGTTCTGAATAAAGGCCGGCATCTGCAGCTCGTACAGGCCGAACATGGACAGCGACAGGGCGACGAACAGCGCCGCGACGCTGACGATGATCCAGGGCTTCATCAGCGCAGCCTGCACCTGGGCGCCGGCGGCGGCGAAACCCGCCCCGGCGATGGTGTAGGTGAAGGCCATGCCGAGCACGTAGGTCAGCGACAGCAGGAACGCGCGGCGCGTGGTGCAGGCGGCACCTTCTCCGGCGATGATGCCGGACAGAATCGGGATCATCGGCAACACGCAGGGCGTAAACGCGAGCAGCAGGCCAAGCCCCAGGAAGGTGGCCAGCACCAGGGTGAGGTTGCCTTCGACGATCAGTTGCGACAGTCGGTCCTGCTCGGCCATCGGCGGCCCGGCGCCGTCACTGAGGGCTGTGGTGGCGACGGCGGGCGGCAGGTCGAGGCGAACATCGGTCGCGCCCGGGGGGTAGCAGATGCTGTCTTCCTTGCACCCCTGGAACCCGAGACGCAGGTTCACCACGCCAGCGTCCGGCGTTGCCCGCGCCAGCGGGACTTCCAGACGCACCGAGTCGTAAAAGACCTCAACGTCACCGAAATGCTCGTCCCACTTCGGTGTGCCGGCAGGAATCGCTGGCGGCCCGGGTTGGGCATTGCCATCGCCGCCCACCGTCAGGCTGTCGCGATACAGGTAATAACCGTCGGCGATGCTCCAGGTAACGGCGATGCGGAACGGGTCCACCAGTTCAACCGCCGGCTGGAAGGCGTCATCCGGCGCCATTGGGTCATCAGTGCCCGCCGGGGTGTCCTGGCCCATCAGTCTCGACAGGGAACCGCCCGCACCGGCAGTGGTTGCGGGCAGAGCCACGGTGGTGAGCCATTTTTGCGGCGGGTAGCAAAGGCCGATGTCCGCGCAGCCCTGGGACCGAATCTCAAGATCGACCTGCGTAGTGCCGGCCGGCACTGACACCACTGGTATCCGTGCGGTGACTTCGCCCCGGTAAATTTCCATCGGGCCGAAGAACTCGTCGTCGTAAGGTTTGCCCGGCGGCAGCATGGCGTCGCCCAGTTCCACGCCGGCGGTCTTGCTGGCGTAGCCCATGCGCTCGCGGTAGAGGTAGTGCGCCGGCTCAATGGTCCAGCGCACGTTCAGCGTTCCGCCGTCCGCCGACACCTCGTAGCGGAAGGCCTCTTCCGGCTTCAGTATGTCTTCGGCTGCACCGGCGCCGCTGCCGGCCAGCAGCAGCAACGCGAGCACCGGCCATCGGGTTGCAGCAGGCATGTTCATTCGACCGATTCCCTGATCCAGTCTAAGTAAGCGGAGGCGCCGGTGGCCAGATCAATCGCAATCACTTCCGGGGTTTCATGGGGGTGCAGCCGATGGATGGTTGCCTCGACTTCCGCGTAGCGCACCGCGCGGGTCTTGATCAACAGCAGCACTTCGTCGTCCGTCTCCACGTGTTCCTGCCAGCGGTAACGGGACCGCACGCCGCCGATACGGTTCACACAGGCCGCGAGGCGCTCCTCCACAAGGGCCGTGGACACGGCCGTGGCGCTGCCATCGTCCGGGCACGTGCAAATTACCAACAGAAATTCCTTGTCCATTCAGTCTCTGGGCCCGTGTTTGCCCAATGCCGGCCCCGCCAAGAATATAGCCCCGGGATTGGGGGCCTGTCATGGGAATGGCGCACAGCTTTGCCTTACGCCTTGAAAATCCGGCCGCCGCCCCTATGATTAGCACTCCTCGACGCCGAGTGCTAACAGCTCTGGGCGTAGATTTTTCAAAAACACTTTCAAATCAAGAGGTTATAAATATGAAACTCCGTCCGCTCCATGATCGCGTGATCATCCGGCGCATGGAAGAGGAGCGCACTTCGCCCGGCGGGATCGTGATCCCGGACAGCGCCACCGAAAAGCCCATCAAGGGCGAGGTGGTAGCCGTGGGCAATGGTCGCCTCCTTGAAAATGGCGAAATCCGGGCCCTGGACATCCAGGCTGGCGACACCGTGCTGTTTGGCAAGTACAGCGGCACCGAGGTGAAGGTCGAAGGTGAAGATCTACTCGTCATGAAAGAAGATGACGTAATGGCCGTCATCGAAGGCTAAGCCTTATCAACAGACAAATTTTTTAGAGGAATAGTTCAATGGCAGCTAAGGACGTACGGTTCGGCGATGATGCGCGGCAGCGCATGATCAAGGGCGTCAACACGCTCGCGAACGCAGTCAAAGTCACCCTCGGCCCTAAAGGCCGGAATGTCGTGCTCGACAAGAGCTTTGGTGCGCCCACCGTGACCAAGGACGGGGTCTCCGTGGCGAAGGAAATCGAACTCGAGGACAATTTCGAGAATATGGGCGCGCAGATGGTCAAGGAAGTCGCGTCCCAGACCTCTGATATCGCCGGCGACGGGACCACCACCGCTACGGTGCTGGCCCAGGCGATTCTCCGTGAAGGCCTGAAATCGGTGGCCGCCGGCATGAACCCGATGGACCTCAAGAGAGGCATCGACAAGGGTTCGCTGGCCGTGGTGAAGAAGCTCAGCGAGCTTTCCGAGCCCTGTGAAGACGACAAGGCCATCGCACAGGTCGGCACCATCTCTGCCAACTCTGACAGCGCCATCGGCGAAATCATCGCCGAGGCCATGGGCAAAGTGGGCAAGCAGGGCGTCATTACCGTTGAAGAAGGCTCCGGTCTCGATAACGAGCTGGACGTGGTCGAAGGCATGCAGTTCGATCGCGGTTACCTGTCGCCATACTTCATTACTTCCGCTGACTCGCAGAGCGTCGAGCTGGAGAATCCCGCGATTCTGCTGCACGACAAGAAGGTCTCGAACATCCGGGACATGCTGCCCGTGCTCGAGGCCGTGGCCAAGGAAGGCCGGCCGCTGCTGATCATTGCCGAAGACGTGGAAGGGGAAGCCCTGGCCACGCTGGTGGTGAACAACATTCGTGGCATCGTTAAAGTCGCGGCCGTGAAAGCCCCGGGCTTCGGCGATCGCCGCAAGGCCACGCTACAGGATATCGCCACGCTCACGGGCGGCCAGGTGATCTCCGAGGAAGTGGGTCTGAGCCTGGAGAAGGCGACGATCAGCGACCTGGGCCAGGCCAAGAAGATCCAGGTGACCAAGGAAAACACCACCATCATCGATGGTGCCGGCGAAGCCAGCGACATCAAGGCGCGTGTCGAGCAGATTCAGCGCGAGAGCGAAGAGTCCACGTCGGACTACGATCGCGAGAAGCTGCAGGAGCGCGTGGCCAAGTTGTCGGGCGGTGTTGCCGTGATTAAGGTTGGTGCGGCCACCGAGGTTGAGATGAAAGAGAAGAAGGCGCGTGTCGAAGACGCCCTGCACGCCACGCGTGCGGCCGTCGAAGAAGGCGTCGTAGCGGGCGGTGGCGTGGCTCTGGTTCGGGCCGAAAGGGCGCTGGAAAAGATCAAGGGTGATAATGACGACCAGAACGTCGGCATTAATATCCTGCGTCGGGCGCTGGAAGAGCCGCTGCGCCAGATCGTCATCAATGCCGGCGAAGACGGTTCCGTGGTGCTGAACAAGGTTGTGGAAGGAAAGGGTAACTACGGCTACAACGCGGCCACAGGCGAATACGGTGACATGGTGGAGTTCGGTATTATCGATCCGACCAAGGTTGTCCGTACCGCGCTGCAGAACGCGTCGTCCGTCGCGGGTTTGTTGCTCACCACAGAGGCTATGGTCAGCGAAATGCCGAAGGACGAGCCGCCCATGCCGATGCCGGGCGGTGGTATGGAAGGCATGATGTAAGCCTCGTCAGCGCCGACGACGAACGGAAGCCCCGCCTCGTGCGGGGCTTTCTTTTTGTCAGAAACGAAACTCGAACCAGCCGACGAACGCGGGGTCATTGTTCTGTTCGCCAATTTTTTCGGCGAATCCTACCGATGTCGTCCAGCGACTGTCGCCGGCGTAACTCAGACCAAGGTCGACATCGAGCCGGTCGTCCCAGGAATAGAACGCAGCCGGCAGCAGATCATCCCAGTAGCCCGCGGCATTGGCCGGTGAGTTCGACCGCTCCGAGCTGCGGCCCAGGGCCATGGTTCCGTCCGCACGCAGGCGCGCGACACTGCCAAACAGCAGGGCCAGGGCCGGTTCGGAGTCGGCGTTCAGCGCAATCGCGTCATGGTCCGCCACTCCAGCAGGCGACCATTCCGGGCTGTTCAGATCAAAGCTAAGGCCACCGCCCGGTCTGAAGCGGTCAAATTGGCCAGTCGCCGGGTATCTGACCGTCGCGCTTTCCAGCCGCGCAGCAAAGCCCAGCCAAGGGTCCAGCGATTTGCGCACGGCATCGCCGTCATACACGTAAGCGTCGTCACAGCCCTGGTCAGCCGGTGACTCACACTGCGCCCACGCTCCCGTGCACATGCTGCCGCACGCACAGATCGTCATGATTTGGCGCCACGTCGTGATCCTGTTCAATGGCACTGATCGCCTCGCTTAGTTGCCCTGGTAGCAACGGGTCAAGTCTGAACCGCGCCTGTTGCCCCTGCGTTGACGTGCATCGCGAAACGTTGCGATCGACATAACGCCCAGCACAGCCCTGCATCACTGGTGGCGCATGCAGCGGGCAGCACGCGGGGTTCTTTTTTGGCCTCGTCTCAACGAACATTGGGTTATGCATAACGTGACAGAAGTGCCCGCTGTGCCATCGGCCCTGGAGCCGGTGGTGCACGAGTGGCTGGCCGCGCACGGCGAGCAGGCCGCCGGCCAGCCTGGGCTGCGCGCCCCGGTATCCAGGGTGGTTGCATGCAGCGCCTACCTGGCTGAGGTGATGGCCCGGCAACCGGACGCTCTCGGTGAACTGGTTGCCGACGGGCGCCTGGAGCGGATCCTGCAGCCCGGCGAATTGAATGCGCTGTTTGGCGCTGCGGTCCCGCCGGGGCTCGATGAGGCCGGCTGCATGCGGCAATTGCGCCGGCTGCGGCACCGCGAACTGCTGCGTATCGCGTGGCGAGATCTGCTGGGTACCGCAGACGTGGCCGCAACCCTGGAGGACCTGTCGGCGCTTGCCGATGCGGCGATTCGCGCGGCGCTGGCCTGGTCCCAGGCCTCTCTGGCTGAAACCTACGGTTCGCCGCGGCTGGACGACGGCACCGCGGCGGAGTTCGCCATTCTCGGCATGGGCAAGCTGGGCGGGAGAGAGCTCAACTTTTCCTCCGATGTCGACCTGGTGTTTCTGTACACCCACCGCGGTGAGACGGACGGGCGGCGCACGGTCAGCAACGAGCAATATTTTCGGCTGCTCGGCCAGCGCATCGTGAATCTGCTGGCGAAGCAGACGGCCGACGGCTTCGTATACCGGGTGGATACCCGCCTGCGGCCATTCGGCGAAAGTGGTCCGCTGGCCGTCAGCCTGCCGGCTTTCGAGGCCTACCTGCTCAGTCACGGCCGCGACTGGGAACGCTATGCGTATGTGAAAGCCCGTGTGATCAATGACTGCAACTGGACCGACGAGCTGGACGCCGAGATTCTGCGGCCCTTCTGTTACCGCCGATACATCGACTACGGCGTGTTCTCTTCATTGCGCGAAATGAAGGCCATGATCGAAGCAGAGGGCCGCCGGCGCGAGTACCACGACAACCTGAAGCTGGGCCCCGGGGGTATACGCGAAGTCGAGTTCATCGTGCAGTCTTTGCAGTTGGTGCGCGGCGGTACTGTGGCCGATCTGCGCGACCGGGAGCTGCAACGCGTGCTGCCGAAACTCGTAAAACACCAGTGCCTGCCGGCCGCCGTGGCGGACGAGTTGTTGAGCGCTTACCGCTACCTGCGTTGCGCGGAGAATCGCCTGCAGGCCATCGCCGATCGCCAGACCCACGATCTGCCCGCCGACGAACTGAACCGCGCGCGCCTGGCCTTTGCAATGAACTGCGGCAACTGGGAGTCCCTGGTTGCGGCACTGAACGAGCAGCGGGCGCTGGTCGCCGGCCACTTCCACAACATCATGTTCCGGGGCGCTGAGCCGGAGGCGGCCGATCCCGATACCGATGCGCTGGCCGTGGCGTGGAGCGGTGGCACGGGCGAGACAGACAACGCCGCCCTGCTGGCACGGCTCGGCTTTCCGGACGGTGCGGAAGCCTGGCGCCACGTGCAGGCCTTGCGCGACAGCAGCCTGTACGGGCGCATGGACGAAACGGGACGCCAGCGGCTCGATGCGCTGATGCCGGATCTGCTGCGCATGGCCGGGCAGCAGGCGCGCCCGGACCGCGCCCTGAGCGGCGCGATGCAGGTCGTCGAAGCCATCGGCCGGCGCTCTGCGTATTTCTCGCTGTTGAACGAAAACCCGGCGGCCCTTGAGCGCTTGTTGCACCTGTGCGGTCTCGGCGACTTCCTGGTGCAAAGGCTGGCTGCCCATCCGCTGTTGCTGGACGAGCTGCTGGATCCCCGGATCTTCGCCGCGGCGCCGGCGCGCGATGAGCTCGCAGCAGACCTCCACGCGCGCCTGCAGGCAGCGGGCCACGATGATCCGGAGCGCCAGATGTATGCGCTGGTAAATTTCCAGCAGGCGGCCACGTTTCGCGTCGCCGTGTCTGACCTGAATGGCACCCTCCCGCTGATGAAAGTCAGTGATCGGCTGACGGACATCGCAGAACTGTTGCTGCAAGCGGCGCTGGACATGGCCTGGCAGGAACTGGTGGCCCGGCACGGCAGGCCCCGCTGCGTAGAAGACGGTCAGACGCGGGATGCGCGCTTTGCCATCGTGGCCTACGGCAAGCTCGGCGGACTCGAGCTCGGCTACGGCTCGGATCTCGACCTGGTGTTCCTGAACGACTCAGCTGGCTCGGCGCAGCAGACCGCCGGCGAGCGCGTTGTCGACAACGCGGTGTTCTTTGCGCGCCTGACGCAGCGCCTGATCAGCGCGCTGAGCCTGACAACCGCGTCCGGCCATATGTACGAGGTGGACACACGACTCCGGCCGTCGGGTCGTTCGGGCCTGCTGGTTTCCAGCCTCACGGCCTTCGACCGTTACCAAAGAGAAGACGCCTGGACCTGGGAGCACCAGGCCCTGTTGCGCAGCCGTGCGGTGGCCGGCGACCCCGCCGTCATCGCCGCCTTCGAAACCCTGCGCCGCGATGCCCTCGCGCGCTACGTGCGCAGAGACACCCTGCGAGACGAGGTTCTGACCATGCGTGGGCGCATGCGGGAGGAACTTTCCAAAGGCACGGCAGACAACTTTGACCTGAAGCAGGACCCCGGTGGCATCGCTGACATTGAATTCCTGGTGCAGTACCTCGTGCTGAAGGACGCGGACAAATACGCCGACCTGACAGAGTATTCCGACAATATCCGCCAGCTGGAAGCCCTGGCGCGCGACGAGTTGCTGCCCGCCGAGGATGCCCGGCTGCTCACCGACACCTACCGCGATTACCGCACGCGCCTGCACCACCTGGCGCTGGCCGGCGAGCCTGGCCTGGCGCCGCGCCATGAAATTGCCGAGCAGGCCGCTCGGGTCGTCGCACTGTGGGACCAGGTGTTCGGATAGCGCGCGACCTGCATCCCTCGCCAATCACGGAAGGACTATGGCCCGGCTATTAATTCTTTGCAGGAGCGGCTTTAGCCGCGATTCAAATCTTTCCTCTCCCCACCGCGTGCGCGCCGGGGTCTGGGCCCGTCACGCCGGCTTGCCCTTCGGGTGCCCTGCGCTGCTCACTCACGTCGGGGTCC
>CAMYJV010000036.1:0-19698 GCA_947258805.1 uncultured Gammaproteobacteria bacterium
CGCTCGATTCACGCCGTCGCCGCGGGGCGATGTCTCTTCCGGGCGTCGTCCCGGAGGAGCGGAGCCATGGATGGCGGGAGCGACGGAGGGCCGATCCGAGGGAGCACAGGGGTGAGCTCCGACCGTCGGTCCAGTGGACCGACGCAGCGGGGCGAACGCCCGCACAGGGACGTGCGGGCCGGCCTGCAAGCGGAGCAGGAGTGCGCAGCGCAGCAGTGCGATGGAGGTTTAGCCCGGAAGAGACATCGCCCTGCGGCGGCGGCAGGCCACCGCCGTTGAGGGTTCTTTAACCCCGGTTACTAATCGACGCGATGGGTCATCGCGGCAAAAAGCCGCTCTACGGCGTTTCGGCAATCTCGTCGTCGACTTTCGGCGGCAGCAGATCTGTAGGCGTGACGTTCAGTGCAAGTGCCGTGGCGCTGGCGATAAAGATCGACGAATAGGTACCCACGATGACGCCGACGATCAGCGCGATCGAGAATCCCCGCACGGCTTCACCGCCCAGGAAATACAGTGCCAGCAACACCAGCAAAGTCGTCAAGCTGGTAATCACCGTGCGGCCCAGCATCTGGTTCACCGACGTGTTCATGAGCTCTTCAGCGCCTTCCTTGCGCACGCGCCGGAAATTCTCACGGATGCGGTCGAACACCACGATCGTGTCATTCAACGAATAGCCGATCACTGCGAGCACCGCGGCCAGCACTGCCAGGTCAAAGGGAATCTGCAACACCGAGAAGAAACCCAGTGTCAGCAGCACATCATGCACCAGCGCCGCAACCGACCCCACGGCAAACTTCCACTGGAAGCGCAACATGATGTAGGCGAGGATCATTAACAGCGCAAACAGCATCGCCAGGCCGCCGCGCTCCGTCAGTTCTTCGCCTACCTGGGGGCCAACGAATTCTTCGCGGCGGAGCTCCACTGCCTGCGTGCCGCCGCGCAACAGCGCCATGATCTGCCGACCCACTTCACCGCTGTTGGCGCCTTCCCGCGGCAATACCCTGATCAGCACGTCTGATGCAGCACCGAAATTCTGCACCTGCGCATCGCCGAAACCGCCGGCCGTGAGCCGGCTGCGCACGTCCTGCAGGTCAGCGGGGCCGTCATACCCGGCCTCCAGCAGGATGCCGCCGGTGAAATCGATCCCAAAGTTCAAACTGCGCGTGGCCAGCGATCCAATAGCCACCAGCAGCAGCACGCCAGACAACACCATGGCTATCCGGCGCACGCCGAGGAAGTTGATCTCTTTTTTCATCCAGGGCAGTGCCATGAAACTTTCCTAGATCGTCAGGCTTTGCAGCGTGCGGCGGCCGTAAAATGCATTGGCCAACGCGCGGGTGCCGATAATCGACGTAAACATTGAAGTCACGATGCCCAGCGACAGCGTCACGGCAAAGCCCTTGATCGGCCCGGTGCCGAAGGCGAACAGCACCACGGCCGCGATCAGCGTGGTGATGTTGGCGTCGGCAATCGTCGACAGGGCTTTTTCGTAGCCGGCGCTGATGCTCGCCTGGGGGGAATTCCCGTTGCGCAACTCTTCACGTATGCGCTCGAAGATCAGTACATTCGCATCTACTGCCATGCCGACGGTCAGCACGATACCGGCAATGCCCGGCAAGGTCAGGGATGCCTGCAGCATGGACAACAGGGCCACCAGCAACACCAGGTTGGTGAGCAATGCCATGCACGCGAACAGGCCGAATACGCGGTAGTAGATGACCATGAACACCATCACCAGCCCGAGGCCGATCACAATCGCCTGAAATCCCTTGTCGATATTGTCCTTGCCCAGACTTGGGCCGACCGTGCGCTCCTCAACTTTGAAAATCGGCGCGGCCAGCGCACCAGCCCGCAGCAACAGTGACAGGTCACGGGCTTCCAGCACTTCCAGCCCGGTAATCTGGAAATTGCTGCTGAACACGCCGCGGATGGTTGCAACGTTAATGACTTCTTTTTCTTCGCGCTGCACTTCTATGATTTCGCCGCCGCGCTCTTCTTCTTCGCGTTTTTGTTCGACGAAGACCACGGCCATCGGCTTGTTCAGATTCTCTTTCGTGGTCTCAAGCATGGACCGGGCGCCCTTGCTGTCGAGCTTCACAAACACCGCGGGCATGCCTTCGGAAAAACCTGACGTAGCATCCACGAGCTGATCACCGGTGACGATGGTTCGCCGCTTCAACAGCACGGGCTGCCCTGCACGGTCGTAATAGAGCTCACAGCCCAGCGGCGCGCGGCCGCGCCTCTCTGCTTCGATGGGGTTCTCGCCATCGCAGACCAGGCGAAACTCCAGGGTAGCGGTAGCGCCCAACACGCGTTCGGCCTGCGCCGGATCCTGCACGCCCGGCAGCTGCACGACGATGCGATCGAGCCCCTGCCGCTGCACGACCGGCTCGGCGACACCAAGCTCGTTGACCCGGTTACGCAAGGTCACGGTGTTTTGCTCGATGGCAAAGTCACGCCGCTCGCGGACCTGGTCTTCTGTCATTCGCACGGTCAGCACGCCGGCTTCACCGTCACGCCGCGCAATGATCACGACATCGGGATCTGCGTCCCGTACGATCTCTTCGGCCCTGTCGAGGTCGCCAGAATCACTGAGCCGAATGCGCACCGTGTCGCCATCCACATCGACGCTGCGGCGAATTCGCTCGTCGCGGAGCAGTTTGCTGAAGTCTTTCTCGTAGGCCTGCAGTCGCTGTTTCACCGCAGCGTCAACGTCTACCTCGAACAGGAAATGCACGCCCCCGCGCAGGTCGAGCCCCAGGCTCATGGGCTGCAGACCAAGAGACCGCAGCCAGTCGGGGGTGCGCGGCGCCAGGGTCAGTGCGACGACGTAACTCTTGCCGAGCTGATCTTTGAGCTGATCGTTGGCCTTGAGCTGGTCTTCAACGCTGGCAAAGCGCACCAGGGCCTTGCCCTCTTCCAGGAACAGGGAATTCCACGTGAGGCCGTCGGCCCGCAGCACGTTCTCGATGGGATCCATCTCCAGCGGATCCATCGGCAGTCCGTCGTCGCGACTGATTTGCAGCGCAGGGTCCTCACCAAAGATGTTGGGTAAGGCAACAAGCAGACCCAGCACGATCACGCCGAGCACCAGCAAATTCTTCCACAAGGGATATCGGTTCATCGCGGCGTGGGAATCTTCAGACGGCCTTCATCGTGCCCTTGGGCATCACTGCGCCGATGGTATGACGCTGCACCCGGAGCTGGACACCGTCTGCCACTTCAACGCGAACAAACTGCTCCTTGATCTCGGTCACCTTGCCGAGCACGCCGCCGGCGGTAACCACTTCGTCGCCGACGCCGAGATTCGCCACCATTTCCCGGTGTTCTTTCTGCCGCTTGTTCTGCGGACGGATCAGAAAGAAATAGAACACCACGAATATCAGGATCAGCGGCAGGAAGCTGATCAGGGGGTCGGGCTGGTCGCCAGCCTGCGCCCAAGCGTCTTGGATAAACCAGTTCATTGTGTCAAAGCGCCGCGAAGGGGCAGAGTATTATTGCATATCCGGCGGGGATTGAAGCCTCGTTAGCGTGGTCCGGGTGAACTCCGAGAAACTGCCGCCCGTGATGGCCTCGCGGATGCCGGCCATGAGCGCCTGGTAGTAGTGCAGATTGTGGATCGTGTTCAGCCGCGCGCCGAGCACCTCGCCGCACTGATGCAGGTGCCGGAGATATGCCCGGCTGTAGTTCCGGCAGGTGTAGCAGGCGCAGTCCGCCTGCAGGGGTTCCGGGTCGTCTCGGTAGCGGGCGTTGCGAATGCGCACCACGCCGTCAGCCGTAAACAGATGTCCGTTGCGGGCATTGCGGGTAGGCAGTACGCAATCGAACATGTCGATACCCCGCGCCACCGCGGCGAGGATGTCTGCCGGCGTGCCGACCCCCATCAGGTAGCGGGGCTGGCCAGCGGGCATGGCCGGCACCGTGGCTTCCAGCACGGCGACCCGTTCGGCCTCGGGTTCGCCGACGGACAGGCCGCCCAGGGCGAGCCCATCGAAGCCAATTTCCACCAGGCCTGCCAGGGACTGGGCGCGCAGCTCGGGGTACATGCCACCTTGCACGATGCCGAAGACCGCCGCGCCCCGGTCGGGGGCCTCGCCCGCGTCAAACGCGTCGCGGCTGCGGCGCGCCCAGCGCAGGGACAGGGCCATGGAATCCCGGGCGGCGGCGGCAGTGGCCGGGTAATCCGTGCATTCGTCAAAAATCATCTGGATGTCGGCACCGAGCTGGGCCTGCACTTCCATGGAATGCTCCGGCGAAAGGAACACGCGGCTGCCGTCCGTGGGCGCCTGGAACTCCACCCCGTCCTCCGTCAGCTTGCGGCGCGAGGCGAGACTCCAGACCTGGAAGCCACCCGAGTCCGTCAGGATAGGCCCGTCCCAGTGCATGAAGCGATGCAGGCCGCCGAGTCGCTGCATGCGCTCCGCCCCCGGGCGCAGCATCAGGTGAAAGGTATTGCCGAGGACGATTTGCGCCCCGGTTTCCCGGACTTCTTCCGGCGTCACGGCCTTAACGGAACCGTAGGTGCCCACGGGCATGAACGCGGGTGTATCCACGACACCGCGCGCCAGGCGCATTTGCCCGCGGCGAGCCTTGCCGTCGGTTGCGAGCAGGTCGAAATCCATGGGCTCAGGCCGCGGCGCGATGGCAGAACATCGCGTCACCGTAACTGAAGAACCGGTAGCGCTCTGCCACGGCGTGAGCGTAAGCCGCCTGAATGGTCGCCGCACCTGCGAAAGCAGAGACCAGCATTAGCAGGGACGATTCCGGCAGGTGGAAGTTGGTCAGCAGCGCATCGACGATCTGAAACGTGAAACCCTCGCGAATGAACAACCGCGTCTCGCCGTCGAAGGCTTGCAGCTCACCGGCCGCAGCCGCGGTCTCGAGGCCACGAACCACGGTGGTGCCCACCGCAATGATCCGACCGCCAACATCGCGTGCGTCGGCAACCTGGCGACACAGGCGCGCTGGCACCTGCAGGCGTTCGGCGTGCAGTTCGCCGCTGACCAGTTGTTCTTCGCGTACTGGTTGGAAAGTGCCGGCGCCCACGTGCAGTGTCAGGTAACCCAGCTCAACCCCGATGGAGCGTAGCCGGTTGAGCTGGCCCTGGTCGAAATGCAGGCCGGCGGTCGGTGCCGCCACCGCCCCGGGCTCACGCGCGAACACCGTCTGGTAGCGCTCGCGGTCCTGCTCGTCATCCTGACGCCTGATGTAAGGCGGCAGCGGTATGTGTCCGTGAGCTTCCAGGATTTCCTGGATCGGGGCGTCGAAATGCAACCGGAAGAAATTGTCCTGGCGGCCGCTCACCGTTGCACCGACGGCGTCGCTGATCTCAATGCGGCTACCCTCGGCGGGGGTCTTGCTCGCCCGTAACTGAACGAGCGCCACCTGCGGCTCCAGTTCCCGTTCGAGCAAAATCTCCACGCGACCGCCAGTAGCCTTGCGGCCCAGCAGCCGGGCTGGTACCACCCGGGTATCGTTAAAGACCAGCAGGTCGCCCGGATTCACCAGCCGGGAAAATTCCTTGAACAGCAGGTCTTCCAGGCCGCCGGTGGCCGTCGCATGCAGCAGCCGGCTCGCCGACCGCTCCGGCAAAGGCACCTGGGCAATCAGGGCCTCTGGCAGTTCGAAGGTGTAGTCGGCCGCCTGCATGGCCGGCGATTGTACGTTGCTAGGCCCGTGGCCCAAACGCGCGTGGGAATTCCAGGGAGCCCTTAGCGGGCGCCGGAGGCATCAGCACTTCCACGGTCTGCTCGCGCTGGTCGCGATAAATCTCGAATACGAGTTCTTCACCGGCTTCATAGGAGCGCAGAATTCGCATGGTGTGTGCAGGGCTCTGGGCAGTGCGCCCGCCAATCTTCATGATTACGTCACCGTCGCGCAACGGAATGACATCGCTGTCCGGTGCTCGCACGACCAGGATGCCTTGCTCGGTGCCAAAGTAACGCCCGAGGTCCGGGGTCAGTGCCACCAGTTCCATGCCACCGAACACGCCGCCGCGCCACTGGCGAACCAGCGGGTCGATCAGTTGCGTCTCGATATCTGCGCCTAACTGTTCCAGGGACCGGCGAAACGGAAACCCGGGGCGCATCACTGACGGGTCGAACTCGCCGGCAACTGCCGTGGCCCGCGCGGATCTGCCATCGCGCAGGTAGTCGATCTCGAGTGCGTCCCCGGGGTCCACGGTCTCCATGAATTTAATCAGCGCGGCGCTGGCTGCGGCAGCCGACTCGGCCATCAGCGTTTGATCGCCGATGGCGATAAGCACGTCCCCTGTCTGCAGACCGGCGGCTTCGGCGGGGCCGCCGGGGGAAACCCCCGCCACCGGCACGCCTTCAACGGGCCCGCTGTCGGCATCACCCGACGCGATATTGACACCCAGCACCGCTGCGCCATGGGCGGCCGCAGCGAACAGGCACAGCGCCAATATTGAAAATTTCCGGATCATGACTTCGCTCCTAATACGCCGCGACGCCGGCCTCGGTATAGCGGGCCCGCACGAGCTCGCCCATCAGGCCCACCCGTTCGCGCCACAAGTCTGGCTCGGCGCTGCCCGCACTGGCATCGGCGCGCGCGCGGCTGAGTCTCCAGTCCAGTTCGGCGATTCGGTCTTCGAGGGTAGCAATGGCCGCAGCGTGTTCGGCCCGCACGAGTTCCGGCTGGCCCGGGAGGCCACGCAGCATGGTTTCCAGGGCGCGGGATTGCGCCCGCAGTCGGTTGAGCTCCGGCGCAGGCGCCTGCACCACCGTCAATTCGGGCACCGGCGCGATGGTCGCAGGTTCTTGCGAGGTCACCAGCACGATGGCCGCCACCAGGCCCGCAGCGGTGGCCGTCAGTCCAGCCGCCAGGATCACGGGCCACAGCTGCCGCCACCGTGCGAGCCGGCGTTCGCGCCGGACGGCGCGAGTCACGCGCTGCCACGCAGAGGCCGGCGGCTCAAGTTCAGGCAGGCGGCGCAGCCTCTGCTCAACCGGTGCGTTCATCACGGTCTCCCGCCAGCGCGCCTTCGCCCAGCATGTCCCGCAGGCGCGCGTGCGCCCGCGACAACTGTGACTTGGAAAAACTCACGCTCATACCCATCAGCCGGGCAATCTCTGCGTGGCTGTAACCCTCGACGTCGTACAGCAGCACCACCACGCGGCTGACGTCCGGCAGGCGTGCCAGGGCGCGCTCCAGGTCCATGTTCAACTGCACCGCCCGCGTTTCACCGCGACTGGCTGGCTCCACGGCAACCGCCTCGGCTTCGCCGAGGTCCCGGAATAGCGTTGCCCTGCGCTGCCACGCCGAACGGAGGTGCATCAGGCTCTTGCTGACTGCAATACGGCGCACCCAGGTGGCAAGAGAGGCCTCGGCGCGGAACTGGCCGAGGCTGCGGATCACCTCGAGAAAGGTCTCCTGGAGGATATCGTCGGCGGCGGCCCTGGAACCCGTCATCCGGGCAGCCAGGCTGAAAACGGGCCGGCTGAAGACCCTGAATATCTCCCCATGGGCCTGCATATCGCCGCGTTGCCCGCGGGCAAGCACCGCAGGGGGAACCGATTTATTGGCAAAACCAGACATGTGAGAGTTAGATGCGGTGGGCCCCCAAAAAGTTGCAGGCCATGTTGCCGGATTGCCGGCCCGGGAGCCCTGGGGTCGCCGTTGCTGCCAGTCCGCAGCCCTTAGAGCAGATCCTGGTTCAGCTTCTTCAACATCTGCACGAGTTCGGTGCCCGATCGGGCCCCTGATTCGTCGCTCAAGCCAATCTCCCGCATCTGCTCATGAATCGTGCGGACCGTCTCTGCGTGCCACTTCTGTTCAGATTTGGCTTTGGCGGTGGGGCGCAACCGCCGCCGGCGACGATCGTACGGGTCGATAAATTCCTCCAGCATCCCGGCGTTCATCTCGGCGGCCACGTAACGCGAGACACTCGACTTCGGCAGCTGGGTAATGTCGGCGAGTTCGGTCACCGTGGGCTGGTAGCCGTAGCGATCCAGGATAATCAGGCTCAGCACCATCAGCAGTTGCCCACTGGGTGAGCTGCCATAGCGGTGCACCGCCAAAGACACCATGCGCCAGAAGGTCGCGTACAGGTAAACGATATCGGGCTCGTGGTCCGCAGCTGGGCTCATTGATATACCGGTCAGTTTACAAAGGTGCGTAGCCTATTCGCCGCCCGCGCTGCAATCAATCCCGACTGCGTGGCTGCCTTTTTTGCTAGCATGGCGCCCCGGCCGGGATGGCGGAACTGGTAGACGCGCCGGACTCAAAATCCGGTTCTGGCAACAGAGTGGGGGTTCGATTCCCCCTCCCGGCACCATAGGATTCGAGACATTTCCTAATGTAGCGAAAGCCTCCTGAGACCACCAAGGTCAAGTCCCGGTCCGAGTCTCCCCGGTCAGCACCTCCCCATGCTCCCGCGTGGCCAGGAACGTCACGTCCGGCCACCTCTCCTCCGTCAACTCCAGGTTGTATTTGTTCGTAGCAAGAAACACGGGGTTGCCATCAACATCGGCGGCAAGAGCCGCGTTTTCTTTCCGTTCGAAATCAGCCCGCGACGCCGCGTCCGGGAATACCAGCCAACGGGCGGTGTGCATCGCCACCGGTTCGTGGACCGCGTCGACGTTGTATTCGCCCTTGAGACGATGCGCGACGATATCGAACTGCAGGCGTCCGACCGCGCCCAATATGATGCGGCCGCCGGCCAGCGTGAACACCTGAACGGCGCCCTCCTCGCCCAGCTCCTGCAAGCCTTTTTGCAGCTGCTTGGCCTTGAACGGGTCTTTGGGCCGCGCGCTCACGAACAGCTCGGGCGCGAAATACGGAATGCCCTTGAAATCCAGCGCCTCGCCTTCAGACAAGGTGTCGCCGATCTGCAGCTGGCCGTGATTGTGGATGCCGATGATGTCGCCGCCCACGGCGTCTTCACTTTTCACGCGCTCGTTGGCCATAAAGGTCGTGGCATTGCCGATTCGCATCTCGCGGTTGAGCCGCAGGTGCCGGACCTTCATGCCCGGCTGGTAACGCCCGGAACAGACGCGAAAAAAGGCGATGCGGGCGCGGTGCTTCGGATCCATGTTGGCCTGGATCTTGAACACGAAGCCGGTGAAAGGCGCCTCGACCGGATCAACGCAGCGCTCGCCGGCATCGCGCGGCTGGGGCGGCGGCGCCCAATCCAGCAGGGCCTGCAGGACTTCCTGCACGCCGAAATTATTGATCCCGGAGCCGAAGAAAACCGGTGTCTGCATTCCTGCCTGGAATAACTCCAGGTCGAAAGGCGAGCTGGCTTCGCGGATGAGATCCACCTCCTCGCGCAGCGTTTCGACTTCGTTCGGAAACAACTCGTCCAGGCGGGGGTTGTCGAGACCGCTGATCAGTTCGGCATCGGCATTGGCGCGCTGCTGCCCTGCCGTAAATCGCAGCAATCGATCCTCCAGCAGGTGATAGACACCACGGAAGGTCTTGCCCATGCCCACCGGCCAGGTCACCGGTGCGCAGTCGATCTTCAGCGTCTCCTCCACCTCTTCGAGAATATCCAGCGGTCCACGCACTTCCCGATCGAGCTTATTAATGAATGTGATGATCGGCGTATTGCGCAGCCGGCAGACTTCCAGCAACTTGATGGTCTGCGCTTCGACACCTTTCGCCGCATCGATAACCATGACGGCCGCATCTACCGCGGTGAGTACACGGTAGGTATCTTCGGAGAAGTCCTGGTGACCCGGTGTATCCAGAAGATTAATCGTGTGCCCGGCATATTCGAACTGCATGACCGAGCTGGTCACGGAGATACCGCGCTGCTTTTCGATCTCCATCCAGTCTGAGGTCGCGTGCCTGGTGGCTCGCCGCGCCTTCACCGCGCCGGCGAGCTGGATCGCGCCGCCGAACAGCAACAGCTTCTCCGTCAAGGTGGTTTTACCGGCGTCCGGGTGAGAAATGATCCCGAACGTCCGGCGCGCCGCCACTTCCCGCTGCAGGTCGGGCTTCACCGGCGGATTTTTGGCTGCTTCACTCACGGACCTATGCGCTCTTGCGTGATTCCCGTTTCCGCTCGGATCCCGTGAGTAGTTTCTTGCGAATCCGGATCTGGCCGGGCGTCACTTCCACCAACTCATCGTCGTCGATGAATTCCAGCGCCTGCTCCAGGCTGAAGCGAACCGGTGACGTCAGCACCAGGTTCTCATCGGTACCCGCAGCACGAACATTGGTCAGCTGTTTTGCCTTGGTCGGATTCACGATCAGATCGTTGCCCCGACTGTGGATGCCAACCACCATACCCTCGTAAACCTCGTCGCCATGGCCAATCAGCAACCGGCCACGATCCTGCAGGTTGAACAGCGCATAGGCCAGCGCCTTGCCGTGTACCGTGGAGATCATCACGCCGTTAATCCGCTGCGCGATCGTGCCCGGCACCCGCCGGTCGTAGCAGTCGAACACGTGATACAGCAATCCTGTTCCGGCCGTGGCCGTCAGGTACTCCGTGCGGAAGCCAATCAGCCCGCGCGCCGGGATCCGGTAGTCGAGTCGCACACGGCCCTTGCCGTCCGCCTGCATGTTCTGAAGGTCGCCCTTGCGCTGGGCCAGCCGCTCCATCACCGCGCCCTGGTAGGGCTCGGCGAAATCCACCGTGAGGTGCTCCCACGGCTCGCACAGCTGTCCGTCGATCTCCTGTTCGATGACCTCGGGACGGGACACCGCCAGTTCGTAGCCTTCTCGCCGCATGGTTTCGATAAGGATGGACAGGTGTAGTTCGCCGCGGCCCGATACGCGGAATTTGTCCGGGTCTTCCGTCGTTTCTACACGCAGGGCAACGTTGTGCTGGCGTTCGCGGTCCAAGCGTTCACCGATCTGGCGGCTGGTCAGATATTTGCCGATGCGCCCGGCGAACGGCGACTTGTTCACCTGGAAGGTCATGCTGATCGTTGGCTCGTCCACGGTCAGGGGTGGCAATGCCTCGGCCTGCTCCCGATCACACAAGGTGTCGGAAATGGCCAGGTTGTCGACGCCGCTGAATGCGACGATATCGCCTGCGCCGGCCTCCTCCACGCGCACACGCTCCAGGCCGAAAAAGCCGTAGAGTTCGCCGATTCTGGCGCCCCGTTCCCGGCCATCGGCGCCGATCACCGTAACCGGCAGATTGGCCGCGACCGTGCCGCGTGTCACCCGGCCGATACCGAGCTGACCCACGTAGGTGTCATAGCCGAGGCTCGACACCTGTAATTGCAAAGCGCCTGCCGGGTCAACGGCCGGCGGCGGCACCTGGTCGACGATGGCCTGAAATAGTGGCGTCATATCGCCGGACCGAGCCTCGGTGTCCGCCGCTGCAAAGCCCTGCAGGGCCGACGCGTAGATCACCGGGAAGTCGAGCTGTTCGTCACTGGCACCCAGCCGGTCGAACAGGTCGAAGGTCTGGTCCAGCACCCAGTCAGGCCGCGCGCCGTCGCGGTCGATCTTGTTAATCACCACCAGCGGTGTGAGCCCGCGATCGAAAGCCTTCTGCGTCACGAAGCGCGTCTGCGGCATCGGCCCCTCGACGGCATCTACCAGCAGCAGCACCCCGTCGACCATGGACAACACGCGTTCCACTTCACCGCCAAAATCGGCGTGGCCCGGCGTGTCCACGATATTGATGCGCCAGTCGCGCCAGGTGATGGCGGTGTTTTTGGACAGGATCGTGATGCCGCGCTCACGTTCCAGGTCGCCGGAATCCATCACCCGGTCGGGCAGCGCGCCCCGCTCGTCCAGCGTGCCGGACTGGCGCAGCAACTGGTCCACCAGCGTGGTCTTGCCGTGATCAACGTGCGCGATGATCGCGATGTTGCGAAGTTGCCGTGGTTCAGTCATTGGCTTCAAACCTCTGCTACGCCGGTCACCGGCTGGCGGCGCGGCGCGCGCGAGCTCGACCGCGCCGGCGCGCCGGAGCCGCAGCCCGCGGAGGATTGCCGCCAGGCCGACCCCGGTTTGCAGCCAGGGGCGCTTCCGGCTCATAGCCAGCCACGACCTCCTGGGGAATCCGGCGCTTCAGCAGCTTCTCGATGCCGGCCAGGTACTCGCGCTCTTCGGCGCACACCAGCGATATGGCCTGGCCCTCACGACCCGCCCGACCCGTGCGCCCGATACGGTGCACGTAGTCTTCCGGCACGTTGGGCAGTTCATAGTTCACGACGTGCGGCAGCTGATCGATGTCGAGGCCCCGCGCGGCAATGTCCGTAGCCACGAGCACGCGGACCGCACCATTCTTGAAGCCGTGGAGCGCCCGGGTCCGGGCCCCCTGGCTCTTGTTGCCATGGATTGCGGCCGCGCTGAGGCCGTCTCGCTCCAGTTGCTGCGCGAGCCGGTTAGCGCCATGTTTTGTACGCGTAAACACCAGCACCTGCCGCCAGTTGCGCTGCCCGATCATGTGCGACAGAAACTCGCGCTTGCGCCGCTTGTCCAGCGGGAAAACCAGCTGGTCTATGCGGTCGGCCGTGGCGTTCCGCGGTGCAACCTGCACTTCCGCCGGATTATCCAGCAGCTGGCCGGCAAGCTGGCGTATCTCCTTTGAGTAGGTGGCGGAGAACAGCAAGTTCTGGCGGCGCGCAGGCAGCAACGCGAGGATGCGCCGAATATCCCGCAGGAATCCCATGTCCAGCATGCGGTCCGCTTCATCGAGCACCAGGACTTCGACCTTCGACAGATCGACGGTGCGCTGGCCCGCGTGATCGAGCAGCCGCCCGGGTGTCGCAACAACCACGTCGACACCGCGGCGCAGAGCCGCAAACTGGGGGTTGATGCCGACGCCGCCAAATATCACGGTGGTGCGCAAGTCCAGGTGGCGGCCATAAGCCTCGAAACTCGCGCCCACCTGGGCGGCGAGTTCACGCGTTGGCGTCAGCACCAGCGCGCGCACGGGGCGCGTTTTGCCGGTGGATGGCTGGGCAGCCAGACCCTGTAACACCGGCAGCGCGAAGGCAGCGGTCTTGCCGGTGCCCGTCTGTGCGCCGGCCAGCAGGTCACGACCCGCCAGCACGGCGGGAATCGCCTCGCACTGCACCGGTGTGGGTTCGTCATAGCCCTGGTCGTGCACAGCACGCACCAGGTCGGCCTCGAGGCCGAGTGATTCAAAAGACATTCTGTTTTGGCTCCGTGATCCGCCTGCCCGGCGCTTAACGGCGCGGGTACGGTCGAGGGCAAGATCACTGAAAATTAAGTTGCTGGCGGGTTTGCCAGAAGTGGAACGCAGACCGAAGTGCGTCCCGGCGCGGCGACTATAACAGATCCAGGGCAAAGGGAAGCTGTTGATTCGCCGTTTTTGCGTCGATCCTTTAACCTTCTACCATGCAATTCTGTACCCAGTGCGCGGCGCCCGTCGAGTCAAGGGTTCCGGACGGTGATAACCGGCCCCGTTTTGTCTGCACAGCCTGCGGCTCCATTCACTACCAGAATCCGCGGATGGTGGTGGGCTGTGTGCCGGAGCACGAGGGCAAGATCCTGTTGTGCAAGCGCTCCATCGAGCCCCGTTACGGTTTCTGGACGCTGCCGGCCGGCTTCATGGAACTGGGAGAAACTGTCGCCGCAGCGGCCCTCCGGGAGACCTGGGAAGAAGCCATTGCCCGGGTCGAACTGGGGCCCATGTTCGCCCTGGTTGACGTAGTGCATGCCGGGCAGGTTCACGCTTTTTTCGCGGCCAGGCTGCCAAAGCCCGAGTTCGGCGCCGGGGAAGAAACGCTTGAGACGCGGTTGTTCGAGCTG
This sequence comes from uncultured Gammaproteobacteria bacterium, assembly GCA_947258805.1. The sequence goes on from CAMYJV010000036.1 coordinate 13,708, forward strand.
GCGGACATTCCGTGGTCCGAGCTGGCCTTCCCTTCAGTTCGGCTGGCACTGGAATGCTACCTGGAGCATCGGGACACCGGCCTGGACACGACGCATCTGCTGGATGCGCCGCGAATCCGCATCTCCTGAGGCCCCACCGGCACCGGCTTGGACTTTGCAACCGGCTCGCAATTCAATAGAGTAACGCGTCCCCCGCGCAGCTCCTCGGGGGTGATGGAGAATGGGATGACCTTCGTCGTTACGGAAAAGTGCATTCGCTGCAAATACATGGACTGCGTGGAAGTCTGTCCGGTGGACTGCTTCCATGAGGGTCCGAATATGCTCGTGATCGACCCGGACGAGTGCATTGACTGCACGCTGTGCGAACCGGAATGCCCGGTGGAAGCCATTTATTCCGAAGACGAAATCCCCAAGGGGCAGGAGCAGATGCTCGAGCTCAATGCGGAGCTTTCCCAGCAGTGGCCGGTGATTACCGAGGCGGGCACGCCGCCGGAAAATGCCGACGAGTGGAAAGACGTCGAAGACAAGCTCCAGTACCTGGAGCGCTAGCGAACACGCAAACGGCGCGAGGGACAATCGATCAGATTTCGCCGCTCTCGATGCGCTCCTTGAGCTCGTCGGCCGGCATGTAGCCCGGCACCATAACACCATGATCGGTCACAATGGCCGGGGTGCCACGAATACCGAAAGATGCCCCCAGCCGATAGTGTTGATCTACCGGCGTCGTCCCGCAGCTCTCCGAGTCGATCATCTCGCCGCGCTTGGCGCGGGTCAGCGCATCGTTGCGATCTTCCGCACACCAGACATTGTCGGCCTTGGCCCAGCTCTCGGTGTTCGGCCCGCTGCGCGGGAAGAACAAGTAACGAACCCGGAAGCCCTGCTCGTTGTAATCGGCTATCTCGCGATGCAGTTTGCGGCAGTAACCGCAGTCAATATCCGTGAATACCGTGATCGTGTGCTCAGCCGGCCCGTCGGGCTCGAAGACGATCATGCTGCCCTCACCCACCCCGGCAATTGCATCCAGGCGCGCATCCGCCCGCCGCTGTTCGGTGAGATTCTCCTCGGTCCCCAGGTCGTAAATGTCGCCCTGGAACATGTACCTGGCATCTTCGGTCACGTAAGCGACCCGTTCGCCAATCAGGATTTCGTAGATGCCGGGAATCGGCGATGGCCGGACGCTGCCCGGCTTCAACTCGGGAAACTGCTCCGCGATCCAGGCCGCTTTCTCGTCGTCATTGTCGGCAGCCACTGCCGCAAAAGGCAATGCGATGGCCAGCAAGAGCGCCGGCGCGAACATTGTTAAGCGTGACATTGGGGCGTCCTGTCTGTCCGTGCGTCTTCTTATGGACCACCGGCAGGGCCAGCGGTTCCGCGGCCCGTCGGAAGAGTCAAAATACTAGCACGAAGGGCGGAAGCCCGGCCTGACGCCTTAGCCGCGTGGGTGGTGCCGGGCGTGGAGGTCTTTCATCCGCTCCCGGGCCACGTGCGTGTAAATCTGTGTCGTGGACAGGTCGCTGTGTCCCAGCAGCATCTGCACAACACGCAGGTCTGCACCATGGTTCAGCAAGTGCGTTGCAAAGGCATGCCGCAGCGTGTGCGGCGATAGCTTGCCGCCGATCTCGGCCTTCTTGGCATAACGTTTGATAATGTGCCAGAAGGCCTGGCGCGTCATGCGATCACCGCGCCGGGTGGGGAACATAAAGTCGGTTTGGCGCTCGAGCAGAATTTCCACCCGCGGGCCGCCCATGAATTCGCGCAACCAGCGCTGGGCTTCCTCCCCGATGGGAATCAGGCGCTCGCGATCGCCCTTGCCCTGAATTCGCAGCACGCCCTGGTTCAGGTTGACATCGCTCTGCCGCAGGTTAATCAGTTCAGATACGCGAAGGCCGGTGGCATACAACAGCTCCAGCATCGCGCGATCGCGGTGACCGAGGGGGTCGCGCGTCTCCGGCGCGGCCAGCAGCGCCTCGACTTCGCCCTCGCTCAGCGACTTCGGCAACGACCGGCCGACCTTCGGCATGTCGATTTTCAGCGTCGGATCCTCGCCGATCATGCCTTCGCGCAGAAGGAACCGGTAGAAACGGCGGAAACTGGAAAGCTGTCGGGCCGTCGAACGGGGCTTGGCGCCCGATTCGGTCCGCCACGCGATGAACGCCAGCAGATCCTCGCTTGGCCAGCCAGCGCTGCAAGGCAACGAGGTCGGCTCGGTAGGCGCCCAGCGTGTTCGTGGACAGCCCGCGTTCCATCCAGATCGCATCAAGGAACTTGTCGATGATGGCCTCGGGGTCGGCCGCGTTAACGCTCGAGGCGTCTGGCCGGTTTGCAGGTTCAGTCGACATTACGTTAGTTCGCAACTCCCAGCAATCTCGCTCTCGCGGGATTGATCCATGCTCATGCGCGCGCCGATAATGCTGTGGCCGCGTCGCACGTCCTTGCGCTTCAACCGATACCGCTCTGCAGCATCGACACCGCTTCCCTGCTGCGGTTCGAGCACAGGCGGAGTATGCGGCGGGCATCGCAGGGGTCGCCGTGATTGGTTTCACAAAAAATATCAAGGGATTACATAAACGAATGTTGCTGGAGCCATCATCGTGACGGGGGTCACGACCCGCATCGGCCACACGGTCTGGGGCGTGACCACCTTGTTGCTGTTCGTGCTGATCAGCCTGGGGGTGATCCTCGCACTCGCCGTGGTGCCGGGTCTGGACCGGCGCCGGCGGCTGGCGCGCGGCGGGGCCCGCCTAACCCTGCGGCTGGCCGGCATTCCGCTGCAGGTCAGCGGGCTGGAGCACCTGCCCGACGGGCCCAGCATCGTGGTATCCAACCACGCCAGCTACCTGGACGGCGTAATCATGGCGGCAGCGCTCCCGCCTCGGTTCGGTTTTGTCATCAAGCGGGGGATGACCCGGGTGCCCCTGGCCCATTTCATGCTGCGACGGGTCGGCTCCGAGTTCGTGGAACGTGAACAGGGTTCCCAGGGCTTGCGCGATGCCCGCCGCATCTTGCAGCAGGCCGGTGTCGGCCGCTCGCTGGTATTTTTTCCGGAGGGGACCTTCCAGGCTCAGCCGGGCCTGAGCCGCTTTCGCCCGGGCGCCTTCAATGCCGCCCGGCGCGGCCAGGTGCCGCTGGTGCCCGTTGTCATTCTAGGCAGCCGAGCCATGCTGCCCGCCCACACGCGGCTGCCCCGCCCGGGGCCGCTCGAAGTGCATATCCATCCGCCCGTTGAGACAAAACTTGGCGGCACGTCGGCGGAACTCATGGCCCAATGCCGGGCGATAATGCTACCCAAGCTCGGGGAACCGGATCTCGACAATTAGCACTCAGTCCCTTGCCGTATCAGGCGGCGTGGGCATAATCGCGCGTTTCACCCGCAACGCGGGCACGCTCTGGACCAGACCAAAGGAATAGTCGTGAGCCAGGAACAGGTCGTCATCGTTGCTGCCCGCCGAACCCCGATCGGCGCGTTCCAGGGGACGCTGGGGACAGTCAGCTCGCCGGCGCTGTCGGCCGCTGCCAGCCGGGCGTGTCTGGCCGACTCCGGGCTGGCTGGCAACGACATCAGTCACGCGTTCATCGGCTGCGTGCTGCAGGCCGGCCTCGGCCAGGCCCCGGCCCGGCAAGCAGCGCTGGCAGCCGGCCTGCCCGACAGCGTCGACTGCACCACAATCAACAAGGTCTGCGGTTCCGGCATGCGTGCCATCACCTTCGGCGTTGACCAGCTGCGGGCGGGAGCAGCCGGTGCGATTCTCGCTGGCGGCATGGAGTCGATGAGCGGCGCACCCTACCTGTTGCCGAAAGCCCGCGGCGGCTACCGAATGGGCAACGGCGAAATCATCGACCACATGTTTTTCGACGGCCTGCAGAACGCTTACGACGGCGAGATGATGGGCCACTTCGGCGAGGCGACGGCCCGCCGTTATGGGTTCACCCGCGAACAGCAGGATGAGTTCGCAATCAGCTCGGTGGAACGCGCCAATGCCGCCATCGATTCCGGTGCGTTTGCCAGCGAGATTACGCCGGTGGCAGTGAAGCACCGCAAGAACGAGGCCATTGTCGAGCAGGACGAGGTACCGTCGACGCTGGATCTCGAACGCATTCCCAAGCTGCGGCCGGCCTTCGGCAAGGACGGCCCCGTGACGGCCGCGAGTTCTTCCGGCATTGCCGACGGCGCTGCCTCCCTGCTGCTGATGACCGCAGCGGAAGCGCGCCGGCGCAAGCTACCGATCCTGGCCCGGATTGTCGGGCACAGCAGCCATTCCCACGAGCCGGAATGGTTCACCACGGCGCCGATCAGCGCGATAGGCAAACTGCACGAGCAGCTGGGCTGGACGTCTGCCGACGTGGACCTCTACGAGATCAACGAAGCCTTTGCCTGCGTCACCATGGCGGCGATTCAAGAACTCGATCTCGACCGTCGGCGTGTGAATGTGAACGGCGGCTCCTGCGCTCTCGGCCATCCAATCGGTGCCACCGGTGCTCGCATTGTGACCACCCTGGTGCACGCGCTGCGCCATCGCGGCGGCAAACGCGGCGTGGCGGCGCTATGTATCGGCGGCGGTGAAGCGCTAGCCGTGGGAATCGAGATCGACTGAGCGGGGCGACGCCCTACATGCCCGAGTAGTTCGGCCCACCGCTGCCTTCCGGTACGGTCCAGTTGATGTTCTGCGCCGGATCCTTGATGTCACAAGTCTTGCAATGCACGCAATTCTGCGCATTGATCTGGAACCGCTTGCCGCCGCCGGCGTCGTCTACGACTTCATAAACGCCCGCCGGGCAGTAACGCTGGGCGGGCTCCGCGTAGCGCGGCAGGTTATCGCGCACCGGCAAATCCGGGTCTGCCAACTGCAAATGGCAGGGCTGGTCTTCTTCGTGGTTAGTGCTGGACAGGAAGACCGATGACAGCCGGTCGAAACTGATCACGCCATCGGGTTTCGGGTACTCGATGGGTGTTGCATCGCTCAATGTCACCAGGCTCGCATGGTCCGGCTGTTTTGCTCGCAGCGTGAACGGCAGGCGGCCCGCGAACAGGACCTGGTCAAGCCAGGTGAAGGCGGAGCCGAGGAGCGTGCCCAATTTCTTCTGGGCCGGCCCGAAGTTGCGCGCGCGATGCAGTTCTTTGTAAACCCAGGATGCACGCACGGCCTCGGGGTAGTCTTCCAGCACCGCGGGCGCGGTGTCGCCGTCGGCCAACGCGGCAAAAACGGACTCCGCCGCGATCATTCCGGTCTTCAGCGCGGTGTGTGAACCCTTGATCTTAACGCCGTTCAGAAACCCGGCCTCGCAGCCGGCCAGCAGGCCGCCAGGAAACACCAGCTTCGGCAGCGACTGCAGCCCGCCCTTGTTCACGCACCTCGCCCCGTAGGAGACGCGCTTGCCGCCTTCAAGCAGGCGTCGAATGCGCGGGTGCTGTTTCCAGCGCTGAAACTCTTCGAACGGACTGAGCCACGGATTGCGATAGTTCAGCGCGACGATCAGCCCCAGGGACAGCTGGTTCTTCTTCGCGTGGTAGACAAAACCACCACCTTCCGTTCCGTTGTCCAGGGGCCAGCCGAGCGTATGCATGACACGGCCTTCGTCGTGTTTAGCCGGGTCGATCTCCCAGATCTCCTTAATACCGAGACCGTAGTGCTGGGGATCGGCGCCGTCGCGCAAATCAAAGCGCTGCATCAGCTGCTTGCCCAGGTTGCCGTGACAGCCCTCGGCAAAAATCGTGTACTGCGCCCGGAGTTCGTAGCCCGGCTCGAAACCGTCTTTCGGCTCACCGTCACGATTGCGACCCATGTCACCGGTTGCAACCCCAACTACCCGGTCGCCGTCGTACAAGACCTCGGCAGCGGCAAAGCCCGGGAACAGATTGGCGCCCAGGGCCTCGGCCTGATCGCCCAGCCAGCGACACAACTCCCCCAGGCTGATGATGTAATTGCCGTGATTGCGCGCCGGCCCGGGCACGAACATGTCCGGAACCCGCAAGGCCCCGTCGGCACTGGTCAG
>CAMYJV010000036.1:19772-26903 GCA_947258805.1 uncultured Gammaproteobacteria bacterium
GACGGGCACCGTCACCGGCGCACCGCGCTCTCGCCAGTCCGGAAACAGCTCGTCGAGGGGACGCGGCTCAAAGACTGCTCCGGACAGGATATGCGCGCCAATCTCCGAACCCTTTTCCACGACGCAGACATTCAGCTCGCGACCCGTTTCCGCCGCCAGCTGCAGAAGCCGGCAGGCCGCACCGAGGCCGCACGGGCCGGCGCCGACGATGACCACGTCAAAGTCCATGGATTCTCGTTCTGTCATGGCGACTCTCTAATGTTGTCCAACGGCTTGAGCATTGGTGAATTCTAGAGCCTAGCGGATCACACCGCTTGTCTGCCAAAGCCATCCCGTTGCCGGTAAGAGCGGCTGGGCCAGCGATTCAGCCGGCGGCTCGCAAGCTGCAGGCCAGCCAGGCTGTCGCGGCTAAAGCCGCTCCCACGGGAGACGGTCATGGCGGCCCGTGAGTGCGGCAGCTGCGAGAACGCAGGGATGGCCCCCACCAGCGCTTGCGCACACCCCTCAAACCGCTACTCTTGGCGCCCATCGCCGGCATGCAGCGTCGTTGATGAACCTGGAACATCGCTACCGACAGGCGCTCGACGCGCGGGGCTACACGCCCGACCCGGCACAGCTCCAAGCGGTGGCGACACTGCAACGCGTGGGGGACGAACTGGCCACGCGGCGACCTTCGGCCGGCCGCCTCGCGCGGCTGCGGCGGCGCGTGCTGGGCGCTACCAGCCGACAGCTTCCGGTCCGGGGCGCCTATCTCTGGGGCGGTGTCGGCCGCGGCAAGACCTTCATCATGGACCTGTTCTTCGATGCGCTGCCCTTCGAAGACAAGCTGCGCTATCACTTCCACCGAATCATGTACCGAGTGCACCGGCGCCTCGCCGAGCTCGGTCACGTCCGCGATCCACTGGACGTCGTGGCCGAAGAACTGGCTGGCCAGGCCCGGCTGATCTGCTTCGACGAATTTTTTGTCAGCGATATCGCGGATGCCATGATCCTGGCGCGACTGCTGGATGCACTGTTTGAACGCGACGTGACGCTGGTGACGACATCCAATATCCCCCCCGACAATCTCTACCGGGGCGGGTTGCAGCGGCAGAAGTTTCTGCCGGCCATCGATCTGCTCAAAACCCACACGGAAATCCTGGAGGTGGACGACGGCGCGGATTACCGCTTGCGCTTACTGGAAAAGGCGGAGATCTACCACTCGCCCCTCGATGCGCTTGCAAAGCAGAATCTCGCCGGCTACTTCGCGAGCATGTCACCGGATGCAGGCACCGTGGGGCAGGATATCGAAGTGCTCGGCCGCAATATCCGCACCGTTCGGCGTGCCGACGGCATCGCTTGGTTCGACTTTGAAGCACTGTGCGGCGGGCCGCGCAGCCAGGACGACTACATCGAAATCGCCCGCACCTTCCAGACCGTCATACTGGCCGCCGTGCCGCTGCTGGACGAGCTGCGGGAGAATGAAGCCCGGCGTTTCATCTCGCTGGTGGATGAGTTTTACGACCGGCGGGTGAAGCTCATCATCTCGGCCGCCGAGTGCATCGACGACCTGTACCGGCGCCGGCGTCTGCCGCGGGAATTCGAGCGCACGCGCAGCCGCCTGAAAGAGATGCAGTCACACCAGTACCTGGCGGCCCGGCACGTCCCCTGACGGGCTTCGACGGGGCGGTTACAATATCTTCTGGAGACGGGAGGACAATGAACATGGCGGGAAAACTCGTGCTGTGCCGGCACGGCCAAAGCATCTGGAACCTCGAGAACCTGTTTACCGGCTGGACCGACGTGGACCTGACGGAAAAAGGCATCCAGGAGGCCCGCACCGCCGGGCAGCAGCTCAAGGAGCTGGGGTTTCAATTCGACCTCGCTTATACATCGGTGCTGAAGCGAGCTATCCGCACGCTGTGGCTGATTCTCGACGAGATGGACCAGATGTGGATTCCGGTGGAACGAGCCTGGCAACTGAATGAACGCCATTACGGTGCGCTGCAGGGCCTGGACAAGGCGGCAACCGCCGCAAAGTACGGTGACGAACAGGTACACATCTGGCGGCGCAGTTATGACACGCCGCCACCGGCGCTGGAGGAAAGCGATGAGCGGCACCCGTGCCATGACCCCCGCTACGCAGGTATCGCGGACCTGCCGGGCGCCGAATCACTGAAGCTCACGCTGGAACGCGTCGAACCCTACTGGCGCGATCGCATTGCGCCCCGGTTGCGCGAGGGCAAAGACATACTCATTTCCGCCCACGGCAACAGCCTGCGCGCGCTGGTAAAAATGCTGGACGGCATTTCCGACGACGAGATCACCGGTCTGAACATCCCCACGGGTATTCCGCTGGTCTACGATCTCAACGACGACCTCACCGCGCGCAGCCGTGAATATATCGGCGACCCGGAGGCAGCCCGCAAAGCCGCGGAGGCCGTGGCCAGGCAGGCAAGCGGCGGCTAATGCTCTACGCGCTGGGGGATCGCAAGCCCATCACCGCCGGCGACTTCTACGTTGCCCCCGGTGCAGCGGTCATCGGCGACGTGAATCTCGGTCCCGACACCAGCGTGTGGTTCGGCGCAGTCGTGCGCGGCGATGTGGAATCCATCACGATAGGCCGCGGCACCAACATCCAGGATGGTTCGGTGCTGCATGCCGACCCCGGGTACCCCCTCGTGCTCGACGAATTCGTAACGGTGGGCCACCAGGTCATGCTGCACGGCTGCCGAATCGGCAAGTACAGCCTGATCGGCATCGGCAGCCGGATCCTGAACGGTGCCGTGATCGGTGCGAACAGCATCGTTGGCGCCCACGCGCTGGTGACGGAAGGAAAAGTTTTTCCGGAAGGCGTGCTGATCATCGGCTCGCCGGCCAAAGTTGCGCGTGATCTGACCGATGACGAAATGGCCCAGTTACCCACCAGCGCACAACGCTATATCGACCGGGCCAGGATTTACCGCAAGGATCTCAGCGTAGTCTGATCAGTCCTTCCTGGGCGGTGGAGATAACCAGCTTTCCGTCCTGTGTGAACATCTGGCCGCGCGCCAGGCCGCGCGCGCCCGACGAGGTGGGGCTGTCAAAAGCATAGAGCAGCCATTCATCTGCCCGGCACGGCCGATGGAACCACATGGCGTGGTCCAGGCTTGCCATCTGCAGCTCGCCGCGCAGCACGCGCTCACGCCCGTGGGGCAAGGTGACGGTGCCGAGTAGTTCATAGTCGGACACATAAGCCAGCATTGCCTGGTGCAGACGTGGGTCGTCGGGCAGCTTGTCCAGGGCCTTGATCCAGACATGCTTTACCGGCTGCATGCCACCGATCCCTTCCACATTGATGTCTTCGACCATGCGAAAGTGGAAGGGCCGGCGATGGCGCAGGAACTCCTGCACCTTGGTCGGCAAGCGCTCGATGTCGCCGGGCCGGAAATCCGCGATGTCGCGCAGCCCCGCAGGCCCGGGCACGTCCGGTGCGGCCAGGGCGTGTTCCAGGCCTGTCTCTGCCACCTGGTACGAAGCGGCCATGTTGAATATCTGCCGACCGTGCTGAATGGCGATAACCCGTCGGCTGGTAAAGCTGCCGCCGTCGCGCGCCCGATCCACCTCGTAGACGACGGGTGCATTCACGTCACCCCGGCGCAGGAAGTAGGCGTGCAGCGAGTGAACGGTGCGCGTCTCGTCTACGGTGCGGTTGGCGGCAATCAGGGCCTGGCCGAGCACCTGCCCGCCAAACACCTGGGGGCTGCCGATGTCACGGCTGGGGCCGCGAAATATATTGGCCTCGATGGTCTCGAGATCGAGTACTGAGATCAGGTCGGCGAGTACGGCATCCATGGCGACAGTTTCCCGAAAAATGGCCGCCGGGGCAAAACGGCTAGTATCGGCTGCAGGCGCTGCTGGAATCGCTGCCAGACGCCACTTGCTGCAACTAGTGTCTGAGACCAATTCGGCGATAATGTGGCCTTCGCTGGTCCATTCGGGGAAGGAAGCATGAACGACACGAACACGAAAAAGCGACCGCTAGGTACCCGCTGGTGCAGCATCGGCAGCACCTTGACGGGCATCGGACTGGTGGTAGTGGGCATCGCCCTGCTTGGCGCCCGCCTCGACGTCACATCGCCAATCAACACGTTCCTGATATTTGGACTCGGGATGCTGGCGATCATGTTCTCGGTCCCGACACTGGTCATTGGCCTCGCCATCAGCGGCGGGCGCGCCGGCAATGTCTCTCCCGCTCGTGCCAGGAGCGCACTGCTGGTCGGCGTCGCCATGATCATTGCGGGCGGGATGAATTTCGCCAACCGCGAACCGGTACCCAGCATTCACGACCTGACGACAGACGTGAATGATCCGCCGGAATTCGTTGCGCTGGTCAAGATTCGCGCAGCCGATAAGGCCCAGAACCCCCCTGAATACTCCGGCGAGGAAACAGCCACACTCCAGCAGGAAGCGTTCCCGGACCTGGTAACGCTGCAGCTGGATACGGATCCGGCCACCGTATTCGAGGCCGCCGGCGAAGTCATGCGTGAGCTCGGCTGGGAAATCGCCGCAGAAGTACAGGCGACCGGGCACCTGGAGGCAACCGACACGACAACCTGGTTCCGGTTCCGGGATGACGTCGTCGTGCGTATTCAGCCGAGCAATGGCGGCACCGCTGTGGACGTGCGCTCGAAGTCCCGCGTAGGCCGCAGCGACATGGGCACGAACGCTGCGCGCATCCGCGAGTTCCTGGCCCGGCTGCAAACCAAGCTCAGCTGATGCCGTGACGCCTGCCGAAATCGACTCGCTCGTTGACTATTACCTGCCGGTACTGATCACCGCAGGCGACTATGCGCGGGCGATCCAGGGCGACGTCCAGAGCCGGACCGGGAAAGACGGCCAGAATGCATGGGTGGAAGCAGTAACGGATGCGGACATCGCCGTACAGACCTTCATCGAAGTAGCCACGATCGCCCGCGACCCGGCACTCGGGTTCTACGGCGAAGAGTGGGCGCAGTCTGCCAACCACAAGTACTTCAACCCGGATGCGTCAACGGTCGTGCACCTCGACCCGGTGAACGGCACCTTTCTGTACAAGCACCAGCGCGACAGTTGGGACATCATCCTGAGCATTGCCCACGAGGGCCAGCTCGTCGCCGCTGTCAGCTATATGCCCGTGCGTGGCCGCTTCTATCTCGCGCTGCGCCACCGCGGTGCAGTGACCGGCACGCGCGCCGCGCCGCGGGTACAAGACATGCAGCCCCTGCGCACGCAGAGCGGCAGCCGCGTGTGCCTGACCTACCGGGCCCCGGCGGTGAACCAGGCGGTGAGCGAACAGTACGACGCTTTCGACATCGTCGACGACTACGACCCCGAACGGGGTTTCGACAATCTGAACGACCTGTTCACGGGTCGACTGGACGCCTTCGTGTGCTGCGGCGGCGAACTGCTGGACTGGGGCGCCATGGCCTTCATTGTCCACCACGCCGGCGGCACGGTGTCTGCGCTGGACGGTTCGCCATTGTCCGGCCTCGATGAATTCAAACCGGATGCGCAGGCCGACATGCTGGTGGCCGCCAGCCCGGCGGTGCACCGCGAGATCAGGGCTTTGCTGGCTAAGGCGTGATCCGGGCCCGGCGTCAGTCGCCGCGGAAGAAATACATGGAGATCGTTTCGGCGACGCAGGCCGCCTTGGTCTCACCTTCGATTTCCATCGTGTGCTCGAGGATTGCCTGCAGCGCGCCAGCGCGCTTGCGCGCCGAGACCAGCTTGCTGCGAATACGGACCCGGCTGCCGGAGGGCACCATGTTCTTGAAGCGCACCTTGTTCAGCCCATAGTTGATGGCCCGGTCCAGGTTCTCCCAAACGATGAACTGGTCCACCGCGGCCGGGATCAGAGAAATCAACAGGAAACCGTGGGCGATGGTGGAGCCGATGGGCAACTCGGCTGCCGCACGCTCGGTGTCTACATGAATCCACTGAAAGTCGTCCGTGGACTTCGCGAACAGGTTGATGCGCTCCTGGTCGACGAGAATCCAGTCTGAATGCCCCAGTTCCTCGCCCTCGCGCGCCTGCGCGTCTTCGATGCTGCTAATGGTAACGGCCATGGCGCGATGTTAGCGCATGTAGAAACGCCGCGGCAGACCCGGCACGCCAGGATCAGTCGGGACTGCGGATGGAGTTCAGGAATTCCGTGCGAATGCGGTCGTTGTCAGCGAAGGCACCCAGCATTTCATTGGTCACCATGCTGACCTGGGTTTTATTGACCACCACCACGGCTACACCGCGCGGCTCCAGGGCCTGGTTGATGCAATGGGCGATTTCGGCGGTGAATCGCTCCTGCACCTGCAGGCGCCGGGCCAGGGTTTCGACCAGGCGCACGAGTTTGCTGATGCCCGCCAGCCGTTTGTCCGGCAGATAAGCGAGGTGCACCCTGCCTATGATCGGCGCCATGTGGTGCTCGCAGTGCGACGCTATCTCGATGTCGCGCAAGGTCACTACGCGGTTGTAGTCCTTCACGGTCTGGTAGGACGAGCCCAGCATACTCATCGGGTCTTGCAGATAGCCGGCAAACCAGTCGTCGAAAGACTTGATCACGCGACCCGGCGTGTTCTTCAGCCCGGCGCGGTCAGGATCTTCGCCAATCCAGCGCAGCAGCACCCGCACGGCGGCTTCGGCTTCTTCACGGCTCGGCTTGTCGTCCTTGCTCATTCAGTCAGTCCTCGATTCTGCAGGCGCTTCAGGTCGCCGGGCTCATTCACGTTGGCCAGGGTATCGGCTCGCTCGGCGGGCAATAATGCCGTGTCGCCCTCTGCCAGCAGATCCCGCGGCGACAAACTGCCGCCCCTGGCAGCCAATGCCGCCAGCCGTGCCAGTGCAACGGGTTCATATATCGCACACAGCGGCTCCGGTTTGCCGTCGACGGGGCTTATATAAGCCGTTGCGTCGCGCTTTTCGTCGCGCGCAGCCACCAGCCGGCCAATGGCATCGGCGTCGAGCAGCGGCAGGTCGCAGGCCGTCACCAGCCAGGCTGCGTCGGGCGCGAAGTCGTGCGCCGCCAGCAAGCCTCCGGCAGGACCACCATTCTCAACAGTGTCCGGCAGCAAGGCAAACGCGGCTCGGAGTTCATCGTTCTGTTGTTCCGGGCGCACGCTGACCCGCAAGGTCTGAACG
>CAMYJV010000037.1:0-1135 GCA_947258805.1 uncultured Gammaproteobacteria bacterium
GATCCCTGAGCGAGTGAAGGTCGCCTTCGACTCGCTGGCCGAGGGCGTGCTCCTCATGGATGAGGAAGAGCGGATCGTGATGGCCAATGAGGCCTTCACAAAGCGCATCGAACAATCCACGGAGCCGCTGACCGGCAAGAAAACTTCGGAGTTGCGCTGGCGGAACGTACAAATTGGCGAGGGCGAAACACTGATGCCCTGGCAGCTGGCCCTTCGTGACGGCACGAAGCAAACCGGACTGCCGTTGAGTATTCGAACGCCTGGGGGTGAGATGCGCACCTTCATGGTGAACGGCGCGCCGGTCACCGACGCGAAGGGCACCGTTCGGGGCGCGTTGGCGACCTTTGATGACGTCACGGACGTGGAAAAGAAGAACTCGGACCTGCAGCTGGCCCTGAAGCAACTCGAGACCACCCAGGCCGAGGTCAACCGGCAGAACCAGGAGCTGAAGTTTCTCGCCGCCCGCGATCCCCTGACCGGTTGCCTGAATCGCCGTTCATTTTTTGGACGCCTGGAGAGCGTCATCGAAGACGCGCGGCGCACCGACCAGCCACTGTGCTGCCTGATGCTAGACATCGACCACTTCAAATCGATTAACGATCGCTACGGGCACGCGGCTGGCGACAAGGTGATCGCCTACACAGCCGAACTCGTATCGGCGCTATGCGGAGATGATGACCTGGTTTGTCGTTACGGTGGCGAAGAGTTCTGTGTCGTCCTGCCGGGTTCGCCCCTCGATGCCAGCGCGACCTTCGCCGAAAAAATCCGTGCCCAGGTATACGATGGCTCCCGGGCGCGCTTTACCTCCAGCATGAGTGTCTCGATCAGTGTCGGCGTGGCGGATCTGCGGGATACTGACGGGACTGCCAAAGACCTGGTCAACCAGGCCGACATGGCCCTGTATTCGGCAAAAGAGGGTGGCCGGAACCGGGTCATCTGCTGGAACCTGGTCGAAATGGACCCAATGGAAACAGCCAGTGTGCCTCAGAGTTCCGTCCAGGCCGTGCGGGCTGGCAGAGATTCCGGGGAGCCCGCCGCAACGGCGCTGGTCGAAAGCCTGCAGAACCGAATCGCAACCCTCGAGGGTGTTCTCGAAGACCAGCAATTGACGGTGCACAAGCAGTTCGGCTACGAC
>CAMYJV010000037.1:1304-19822 GCA_947258805.1 uncultured Gammaproteobacteria bacterium
ATCGAGCTGCCGGATCTCGAGAGCGTCGACGCGGTCACCTGGATTATCCAGAGAATCCTCACCAGCCTGACCAAGCCGATACAGATCGATGAGCACGAAATCTATGTGACTTGCAGTATCGGCGCGAGCGTTAGTCCGGGCGACGGTGACGACGCCGAGACGCTGATCGGCAATGCCAGAATCGCGCGCCAGCACGCGCGCGAAGAACTGGGTTGCAATACCTATGTCTTCTACAGCGACGATATGAACGACCGTTCATATCGGCAAATGATGCTCGAATCGCAGATGCGCCAGGCCATTGAGTACGGTGAATTCCTGCTGCATTACCAGCCTGTCCTGGACCTCAAAACGGGCGAAGTCATTGCGATGGAGGCGCTCATCCGTTGGCAGAACCCCGAACTGGGCATGGTACCGCCGGATAGTTTCATCCCGATCGCTGAGCGAACCGGTCTGATCAAGCCCATCGGCGACTGGGTGCTTCGAACCGCGTGTCGTCAGGCCGTAGCGTGGGCGGAAGCTGGCATCGCGCCGGGGCGTATATCGGTGAACCTGTCGGCCGTGCAGCTGAAGATGTCAGACATCACCCAGGAAGTTCTGGCCACGCTCAGCCACGCGGGGCTGGAGTCGCATCATCTGCAGTTGGAAATCACCGAAACGGCGTTAATGAACGACATTGAAGCGTCTGCGACCGTATTGAAGAACCTGCATGCCCAGGGCGTGCACATTGCGATGGACGACTTCGGCACGGGGTACTCATCCCTCAGTTATCTGAAACGCTTCAGGCTGGACACGCTGAAGATCGATCGGTCGTTTATACGGGAACTGGCGATGAACGGCGAAGATGTGGCAGTGGTTGCGGCTATCGTGGCAATGGCTCATCGGCTCGGAATGCGGGTCGTGGCCGAGGGTGTGGAAACCGAAGCGCAGCTGAGCTATCTGCAGAACCTCGAGTGCGACGAGGTGCAGGGCTACCTGTTTGCGACGCCGATGCCGGCTGATGAAGCCGGAGCGTGGCTCAAATCGGCTCAGGACAAGACCTCGGTGCACGGAATGCTCGATGCCGCGGTCGGCGATGGGTTGACAGCGCCGAATGTGGTGTCGATCTCGGGCGAGTGGCCCGTGCAAGTAAAAAGGGATGAGAGATGAACGTCGAAGTTGCGGTGAATCCACGCGATCTGGTCGCTGATGTCAGGGAGCTGTTTACGCTCCCCGATATGTACCTGCGGGTGAAAGAGGCAATTGATAGCGAAGAATCGTCCGTGGGCCAGGTGGCCGAGCTGATCGCGAGCGATCCGGTCATTACCGCGCGCCTGCTCAGGTTTGCCAACAGCGCGTTTTTTGGTCTGTCGCAACAGGTGGATACGATCAGCCGGGCAGTCACCGTGCTCGGTACACAACTGGCGCACGACGTGGTGCTGGCCACGTCGGTGGTGGATTCCTGCGCCGGTGTGGCCGACACGGTGGATCTGCGCAGCTTCTGGTCAGACAGCGCCTATTGCGGTTTGCTGGCCCGGCTGCTGGCGCAGCGCTGCAACGTGCTCGATAGCGAGCGAATTTTCCTGGAGGGCCTGTTGCGGGATCTCGGCCACCTGGTGATGTACCAGCAGTTGCCGGACGAAACGGGCGCCGCGCGAGAGCAGGCTCGCAGCAGCGGCAGGGAGCTGTACCAGGTCGAACGGGATATTCTTGGGTGCCACTATGGCGAAGTGGGCCAGGAATTGATGGCCTCGTGGCAGCTGCCGGCCAGCTTTGGGGAAGTCGCCCGCTACCACGTCGACCCGGCCGGCGCGTCGAATTGCCCACTGGAAGCGGCCATTGTGCATATTGCCCACCAAATTGCGCTGTCGAGCAGTGCAGGTGGCAACCTGGCCGGCGACGAACTGCCAATCAAGGCAGCGGCCTGGGGTGTCACCGACCTGACTATGGACGTCATCGAGCCGGTGCAGGCGGAAGCAGACAGTGCCTTAGCAGAGACGCAGGCGCTGTTCATCGCCGCTGCCTGATCGGGCCAATCGCGGGCCGTTTCCCGCCTCGGACTTGTGTCCCGGGTCACATTTCGGGCCCCGGCAAGCGGGCCTTCACCTCAGCTTTAACCGTCGTGCGCCGATAGTCTTTATGGCAAGGTCGCGGCCACTCCTGGCCCGGACCGTCTCGCATGCGTGACGAACACGGAAGCTGAAACTATGGCGGCGCAAGGACTGATTTCCGGCCGGCTGGCATTGACTGCGCCCCGGTCGGGCATGGCCTGCCTCCCTTGCCGGGTGGACAGGAGCCGGTTGTTGCACCTCGTCACGATCTCGCGGCCGGGGAGATGCCTGCGGTGATTTTCGGGCGACTGAAGCGCTGGCAAGGCAACCTGAAGCTGGGTCGCAAGATCCAGATGATCACATTGCTGGCTACGTGGATCTCGCTGGTATTCGCGTCGCTCACTATCGGTGCATCGGATCTGTTCACGCTGCGCAAGGTAATGGTCGACTATGTCACGACCCTGGCTGTTGCCACGGGAAAGAACAGCGCGGCGGCCCTGACATTCAATGATGTTGCCCTCGCGAAGCAGGTACTGGATTCCATGGCGGCGGATCCGCAAATCACCATGGCGGCTCTTTACCGGCCCGACGGCGGCCGGCTCGTCAGTCACGGATTCGGCGACGACACCGGTCTGGAATGGCGGGCGCCCGTGAGAGACTGGTTGCAGTCCAGTCTCACAAGCAGCACGCTCTTCGACCGACTCCACAGTCTGCACGTCAGTGCGCCTATTTGGCTCGATGGCAGACAGGTGGGGGTGATCTACATTCGCTCATCTCTTGCGGGCCTGATCGCGAGTGCGAAATGGAGCGTGATCGTCACGTTGCTGGCAATGCTAGCGGCGTCCCTGGTTGCCTTCCTGTTGGCTTCGCGCCTGCAGCGAGTTGTCACCGGCCCATTGGCCAGGTTGTTGAGCCTTGCGGAAAGCGTCTCGAAAGACGGCGATTTTTCTCGCCGGGCCGAAAAATCCGGCAATGACGAAATTGGCGCCCTGGTGGATGGCTTCAATCGCATGCTGGTTGAGTTGCACAACCGTGGTGAGCACCTGGAGAGGCACCGGGAAGACCTTGAAAGGCAGGTGGCAGAACGCACCCGGAGCCTGGAAGCTGCGATGGCCCAACTGAGGGTATCCAAGGAACGCGCGGAAGCCGCGAGCCGCGCTAAGAGCGAGTTCCTGGCGCGCATGAGCCACGAGATTCGGACCCCGATGAATGGTGTTCTCGGGATGACCGAACTGTTGATTACTGCCAACGAACTGAGTGCACGGCAGAGACGCCACGCCGACACGATCCGCTATTCGGCGGAGGCGCTGCTCGACATCATCAACGACATCCTGGACTTTTCCAAGATTGAAGCCGGCAAGCTGGAACTGAATCAGGCGCCTTTCGACTTGCGGGAATCCGTTGAAGATTGTGTGGAATTCCTGGCTGAGCGCGCCCATTCCAAGGGTCTTGAGCTGATCCTGGATGCGCCGGCAACTCTGCACTCGGCGGTCGTCGGTGATGCGGTCAGGGTCCGGCAGGTGCTGGTTAACTTCGTCAGCAACGCGATCAAATTCACCGAAAAAGGTGAGGTGGTCGTCAGGGTCCGGGAGGTGGAGCAAGACACCGGTTCCAGCGTCTTCCGGATTGCCGTGAGCGACACCGGCATTGGCATTGGCCAGGCGAATATCGACCGGATCTTTGAGTCCTTCTCGCAGGCAGACGGCTCGACCACCCGCCGCTTCGGCGGCACCGGCCTTGGCCTCGCAATCTGCAAGCAACTGGTGGCACTCATGGGGGGCGACATCCAGGTTGCCAGCATCCCCGGCCATGGCTCGACCTTCAGCTTCACGATTCCGCTTGCCCGTGAAGAAGCCGAGGCCGCGAACCTGGCACCTGAAGCGTTAAAGGGCATGCTGGCCTGCATCGTCGATGACAATGCCACCAACCGGGACATTCTCAGTCAGCAACTGCGGGGCTGGCAGATGGAGGTGGATGCTTTCGACTCGGGCGCCGCGGCCGTCCAACGCTTGTCGAGTAATGATGTGGCATCTGTGCCCTATGACGTGCTGCTGCTCGACCTGCACATGCCCGGAATGGACGGGATGGAGGTCGCGCGCAGGATCCGCGCCGTGCCGTGCCGTGCAGAGCTGAAGATCGTGATGTTGAGCTCGGTGTCGGCAGATGCCGCAGATGCCGAGCTGGAGCGGGCGGGAGTGCAGGCATGGTTGACCAAACCGGTGCGCCAGGCTCAGCTCTACCATTGCCTGAAGACGTTACTGAACCGGGAGCTGCCCCTTGAAACGGCAGACGCAAAGCCGGGCGGGATGGCGCTGGAGGCGCTCGCCAGCCCCGCTGCACTGCACGTTCTGGTGGTCGAAGACAATCCGGTGAACCAGGAAGTGGCCCGCGGCATGCTCGGCCATTTGCAGTGCAAAACGACGGTGTCGAACAACGGCGCGGAAGGGCTCGAACGCTTCATGGCGGAGAACTTCGACCTGGTGTTGATGGACTGCCAGATGCCCGAGATGGATGGTTTCGAAGCCACCCGCCGGATTCGTCAATGGGAGTCGAGCCAACTGCGTGCCAGGACCCCGATCATCGCCCTGACCGCGAATGCGCTGGATGGCGACCGCGAACGCTGCCTCGCTGCCGGCATGGACGACTATGTCAGCAAACCCTTTAGCCAGAAGGCGCTGGCGGATCGTATCCAGGCCGCCCTGCCGAACCCGGAGCGCCTCGATATCACCGGGATCATTCCAAGCCCGACATTCATCGGCAGGCTGGTGGATCTCGAGTCGATGGGGGAGGAGGCGGAATCCGTTGACAGTGGCATCGATCCGGTGATTGACCTGCAGGTTCTCAATGGCATCGAACAGCTACAACAGCCGGGCCAGCCGTGTCTGCTTGGCGAGGTGATAAAGCTCTTTTTGAAAAGCGCCCGTGAGCAACGGCAACAGTTGACTGACGCGGTGGCTGCCGGCGATAGCACCGCGATCTGGCAACTCGCCCATGCGCTGAAATCGAGCAGCGGCAATGTGGGTGCGCGTTTCCTGGCCGATGTCTGCGCAAGACTTGAAAAACAGGCCCGCGCCGGCGAACTGGACGGGGTGCCGGCGATGTTGAATGAAGTGGGCCGCCAGCATGACCGTGCGGTGATTTGCCTGCATGAATATATGAACAGGGTGGCCGTATGACCAGGCAGCTTGCCGCAGTGTCCGCAGGCTATGTGGTAGTGGCCGATGACGATCCGTCGTTCCGGTTGCTCTACGAGCAAACACTGACCGCGGCCGGCTTCGAGGTAGTGACCTGCGCCGACGGGCTGGAGGCCCTGCAGGCCATTGCCGACAGGGTGCCGGACATCGTCCTCCTGGACGTCGAAATGCCTCGCCTCGGTGGCTTCGACGTTTGCAGACGGATCCGCAAGTACTATCCGGATTTTCCTGCGCCGGTGGTCATGATTACCGGCAGCGACAATTTAGAGGCAGTGAAGCGCGCCTACGAAGTGGGCGCCACGGACTTTATTCGCAAGCCCCTGACCTGGGCAGCCTTGCCTTTCAAGCTGCGCTACCTGTTGCGGTCTTACCGGGCCCTGCTGGACGTGCAGGCCGGTGAACGCAAAATTCGGGCCCTGCTGGAAGCCATTCCCGAGCTGATCTTCGTGGTAGACGAAACGGGCACCATCCTCGAGGGCCTCAGTGGTCCGGTCCCGGGCACCGACGTGGCAGAGCTGGCTGGCCGCAAGCTGGAGGCCGCATTGCCATCAGGCACCGCGAGAGAGGCTCGCGAAGGCCTGCACGCGGCGCTGGCGACCGGGCAAATGCAGGCCTACACACATGCCTGGCCCGACGGCCGTACCTTCGAGACCCGGATGGTCGCCAACAGCGCGACCACCGTGGTGACGCTGATTCGGGACATTACGGAGAAGGTCGCGAGCGAACAGCGGATCAATCAACTGGCGTATTACGATCAGCTGACCGGATTACCGAACCGGCAACAGTTTATTCGCGATTTGCGGCGCGCCCTGGCACGGGTAGCTCGCCACGACGAAAAACTCGCCGTGCTCTACCTGGACCTGGACCGGTTCAAGCGCATTAACGACACGCTGGGCCATACCGTGGGCGACGCACTGCTGAAGTCGGTTGCCGACCGGCTCGCGGCATGCGTGCGGCTTGAAGACACCGTGGGGCGGATCCGCATCGATGATCCGGGTCAGGCTGAGCTGGCCCGGCTGGGCGGGGACGAGTTCGTGGTTCTGATCGGGGGCCTGGATGACGATGACAAAGTCGAGAAAATCGTCGGTCGGATCCGGGCATCGCTCTCCGAGCCTTTCGCTTACGAGGGTCACCAGTTCGTCATTACGCCGAGCATCGGCGTGGCTTTGTATCCGGATCACGGCGAGTCACTGGAAGAATTGCTGATGCATGCGGACATGGCCATGTACCAGGCCAAGGCTTCAGGCCGGAACGGTTACCGCATATTCAGCAGTGCTATGAACACCCGGTCGCTGGAGCGCCTGGACCTGGAAAACGAGTTGCGCGCGGCGGTGGACAAGGAGGCATTTTCGCTCCACTACCAGCCGAAGGTAGATGTGGCGTCGTGGCGAATTGTTGGTTGTGAAGCCTTACTCCGCTGGCAGCATCCGGAACGCGGCTGGATATCGCCGGCAGATTTGGTGCAGCTGGCCGAGGAGACCGGCCTGATCATCCCCCTCGGGCGCTGGGTGATCGAGGAGACCTGCAGGCAGCTGAAAGCCTGGCACCAGGCGGGGTTCGATGAGTTGACGGTGGCCGTGAACGTGTCCAGCCAGCAGTTTACGCAGCGCGACCTGCTGGACACGGTATTACAGACCATCTGGGCGGCCGGGCTGAAGGCCCAGCGCCTCGAGGTAGAGATTACCGAAAGCCTGTTGATGCAAAATGTCGACGAAACGCGTGAGGTCCTGCGGCAATTCAGGGAGGCCGGCATCAAGCTCACCGTCGATGATTTCGGCACCGGTTACTCGTCGCTGAGTTACCTGACACAGTTTCCGTTGCAGTCGCTGAAGATCGACCGCTCATTCGTGCAGAACCTGCATGTGAACCGGCAGGACGCGGCCATCTGCAGTGCGATCATCGCGATGAGTAAAGAGCTCGGGCTGGAGATCGTTGCAGAGGGGGTCGAACTGGAAGAGCAGCTCGACTACCTGCGTGAACACGAATGCGATGTGATCCAGGGCTTCCTGTTCAGCAAAGCCCTGCCGGCCGACGAATTCATCCGCTTGCTCGACAGTTCCGGCTCAGCCAGCAGCGCAGGGTGACGGCGGCCGTCGCCACGAAGCCGCCGCTGAAAGCAGACTAAACAGGCCACAAAACAGGTCCGGAACTATTGTTCTGGTAAATAAACCCGGCACCTCCGGGGTTAATCGCTTTTAAGTCTGTCCATCGATACGCCGAGCCGCCGACACTAGCTCTGGATGCCAAGGCTCGAGGGTCCCGCGGTTTCTTGTAAGCCTGCTCGGACCGTATACTGATTTGCGCCGGCGAGCCTCGCCTCCGGTGGGTGCATCGTCGTACGCTGAGGAGTTCTCGTATGCTCGAAGGCAGGGTTGCGGTCGTATCCGGCACCGGACCGAACATCGGTCGGTCGATTGCACTGGTGCTTGCGAGTCACGGGGCGAGCGTCGTGTGTGCGCACCGGCGTGCCGAGCAGGCGGAGGCGGTGGCTCGCGAGCTCGTCGACCACGGTCATGACGCGATCGCGGCGCAAGCGGATGTAACGAGGGTTCCGGACATGGAAAGCCTGGTCGCACAGGCAGTTTCCAGGTACGGCCAGATTGATATTCTCGTCAACAACGCCGCCGTCAGCAGTCCCGGTGGTTTGCTCGATGAGCGCCCGGAGGCATTCAAGACAGTTATCGACGTCATCGTGGCGGGAACATTCAACTGCACACAGCAGGTCGCGCAGCAGATGGTTCGTCAAGGCGGCGGTGGCGCAATCGTCAACGTGTCTTCGACGTCGGGACACCGGGGTAAGGCTGGGGCGATTGCATATCAGTCTGCCAAGGCCGCGATCCTCAACTTCACGCGAGCCTGCGCCATCGAACTCGCACCGCACGACATTCGCGTGAACTCCGTGAGCCCCACGCAGACCGGCGTGGCTGTTGGCGGCAGGGTGCCACGCGACGACGCGCGCCCCCCCAAGAGTGTGCCGCTGGGGCGCTGGGGCAGGCCGGAGGACCAGGCTCGGGCCGTGTTGTTCCTGGCATCCGACGACGCGGGCTTCATTACCGGCGTCGACCTGCCGGTCGACGGCGGCAACCTGGCGAAGAAAATATCAGGTTAGGACGATGCACGAATTTCCCCTGACATGGCAATGTCCGCCTTCGTTCTCCGACATGAACGAAGCGCTCGACCATGTCTCGGCTCGCTGCGGCGAAATTAATCAAGCCGTCGAAGAATACTCCGCGGTGCTGTTCCGAGGGTTTCCGCTTGAGGGCCCGGCCGATTTTGGCCGCATCGTCGCCGCGGCGGGCATCGAGTTGCTGGACTATCGCAGCATCGGCGGCGGTGGTGTGCGAAACAGCGATAGCCCAGGGGTATATACGACTATCGATGACATCGCACCGGAGGCCAGGCAGTCGCCGCATCATGAACGAGCGCGCAATTCCGACCTCACGCGAATTCCAGCCAGGCTGGCCTTATATTGCGAAGCGCCTGCAGAGTCGGGAGGAGAGACGGCGCTCTGCCTGTCGGCTAGCGTCGCAGATCGATTGTGCGAAAGACATCCGCAGCTCTTTGCCAAGCTGTCGGAGAATCGCCTGCGGTATTGCAAGACGTTCTTCGACGAGCGCTACTCGCCGGTGGGCGTGTGCCCGTTGTGTCAGCAGGGCCACGTCTCCTGGCAGCGAAAGTTCGGAACCCAGTCGAAAGAAGAGGCGCTCGGCCGAGCGCGTCGTGGGGGCGTCTCGGCGGATTTCCACGACGACGACCTGGTTCGGAAAGGGGGGCTCACGGTCTTTACGGCCATCGCACGCACCACAGGGAACGGGGGCCGGCAGATCTGCTGGACCCATAAGATGAACGAGCGGCCCTGCAATGAATGGGTAGAGTACGAAGACGGAACTGTCATGCACTACCACGAACAGGAATGCGTGCGGCGCATCGCGATGGAGGATGAGGTGCGCGTGCAGTGGTGCCCAGGAGATTTCATGCTCATCGACAATTTTTCGGTTCAGCATTCGAAGTGTCCCCATCGTGGAGATCGCCGGGTCTACCTGACCATGGGCAGGTAGCGCGCCACCCGGCCGATACCAGCTGTTGCCTGGTCGGTCAAGGGCGGTCGTATGGCAGCCGTAAACGGGAGGAGCGGCGAGAATGTTTCAAGAGATTCCCAAGCCGATGGACAAGATCATGCGCGAGCTCGAGGCGCAGGATCGCAGAAACCACAAACTCTCGAAGCAGGTGCCGCGCGATGTGGGGCGCCTGCTGGCGATACTCGCCGCTTCGGCGGGCAATGGGAACTGGCTGGAGCTGGGAACGAGCTGCGGTTACTCGGCCATGTGGCTGGCTCTTGCGTGCCGAGCGCGGTGCACGCGGCTCGTCACTGTCGATCACGATCCGGAAAAGGTCGGCATCGCAACGCAGAATCTCGAGCGGGCCGGGGTCCAGGATATCGTACGGGTGGTGCACGGTGACAGCCTGGAGGAGCTACAACGCTTCGATTCCCTGGATTTCTGCTTCGTCGATGCAGATGGTGGCAAGGGAACGTATGAAACCCTCGTGCCGAAGATGAACCCTGGGGGCCTGTTTATCTACGATCACACCAACGGGCGCGGCGCGGAGATCATTGAGGCCGCGTTGGCGGACACTCGAGTGGATGCCGTGCTCGTACCGCTGCAGACTCCGGATGCGCGTACCGAGCTGATTGTCCGGAGGTGTTCCTGAATCAAGCTTGCTCGGTCAAATGATGCTGTACCCGAAAATCACGCGAAAAGATGCCGCAAAACGTGCCAGTTTTATTGGGCAGAGAAATAGACCCGGCACCTTTTCACTGGAATCACATAAAAGGAATAAATGCCTGGAGTTATAAAGACACCAGTGAAAGCGCTGGCGGTTGTTGGCATATTACTGTTGGCTGCCGTCATCGCTTTGAATACCGGTATTGCGCGCCAGGCGTATTTTGAACTGTTCGCGCGATTAAAAGGTGTCGATGCACTCGGGCCGACCGTTGTCCGGGTATCGCCGCGAAATTCACCCTATCAACAGTGGCTGGAACGGGCGAGAAACGAAATCCCCGTCCATGAATGCCTGGTCGTCGATGATGTGAAGAGCATCGGGCTGCAATCGTGGTCGCAGATGGGAGAGGGAATCAGCGGGCTCTATTTGCGCTTCGCCGATTACCAGATGAGCGATGGCCGGTTGCTGGAAATACCGGTTGGCGGAAAAACGGCAAGCCGGCGTCACCTGTATGAGGAGGGCATCTATTTCATGGGCGGGCCGGGGCATACGATCCTCCAGCAGGAGGATGAACAGTCTGTGCGGGTGGATTGGAGTGACGGCAGTTTGTTCTCTGTACCCTTAAATGTCCGTCACCAGCATTTCAATGACAGTGATGATGCGGTCCGATTGCTGGCGATCACCAGCTTCCCATTTGTTCTGAATGCGGCTAATAGTGAAGCGTTCATTGACCAGAATTCCTTTACTTTCACCGACCGATCTACCGGTGGTGAGGAGTTCTTGAGCCATAGGGAGCAATTGGGTAAATACAAGGTGAGCAGGAATTTCATTGATGATGTGTTACAGGCCGAAACACAGGAGTGGAATCTGCGCGGCAAGGGCTTCCGAGTGCAAAGATGGAGCATGGCCGGCAACAGCATGGTCGGTTTGCATATCTCCGACATACCACCGGAAACCTACATAAAGGCCCACCGCCACAGCAGTGATGCCTTCATTCTCGTGCTCTCTGGCGAGGGATATTCATTGACGTGGCCGGAGGGTGGCTACCAGAAGAGAGAACGCATTGATTGGCGGGCCGGAACGCTTTTTGTGCCCCCAACCTACTGGTATCACCAGCATCTGAATCCCGGTTCCCAGCCCGCTCGTTTCCTTGCGATCAATGTACCCGAACTTGTGATCAACCTGGGTTTGCGCTTTGAGGATGATCTGAATGTAAACCTGGTCGAAGTTGAGCAGGAATGGGAACAGGAGCTTGGCACGCGACGGCAACTGGATTAGTGGAAACATGTGCTCCCGCGTCCGCGAGCCCTCCGCCCCAGGCACCCGCGCAGGCAGGTGAGAAGCAGCTGTCGGTCCGGAGCCGGCTCTCAGAACCGATAGTTCGCGCGAATTCCGACGGTTCGCGGATCGGGCAGCGTCACGAACCCGTGACAGATGCCGAAGCCGGCCAGGAAGCCTGTCTCGGTCACTTGCTGCCCAAAGTCCGGGCCGTTGCCGCCGGTGATAATCGTGTCATCGTCGAAGACGTTGTCCACGTAGGCAATGGCTTCCCAGTTCTCCGCTGACGGCCCTAGTCGCAGGTCCACCAGCCAGTAGTCTTCGAAGGTCACGAAGTTTTCTTCCCCGTCGAAACGCTCGTCCTGCCAGGACGCGTTGGCCTCGACAAACCAGTCGAAGTCCTGCCGCCCGAACTGACGCGTGTAATTGCCCTGCAGCACGATGGCGTTCTCGGGCGTCCGTTCCAGCTTGTTACCGTCGAACTGGTAGGCGCAGACCTGGGCGCCGGCCACCACTTCCAGTTTGCAGAAGCCGTTGGCAGCGCGGCAGCGCCGTCGGCAACGCCATTGCCAGCGCGGCGCCGAAGGCGCAACCTGGCCGAACTCTAGTCATTTGTACCTAACACGGCCGCAACTCGGGCAACGCAACGAGCGGGAGCGTGCCCGGCCCCGAGACCCTGATGGGCTGATGGGGACATTCTGCTTTTTCCACCAGGCGGAGAAAGCAGAATGTCCCCGGTCCCACGCAGCGTCGTGTTTTTTACCCCGCAAGGCGATGCGTTTGCCGTCGCCGTCCCGGTCGACCCGGATCGGCGCAGCGCCGGCGCGGCGGCTGCGATCGGCGGCGGTGGCCGCGCCGCGGTCATTCTCGCGGCCCCCGCAGTGCCCCGAGCGCCGAGTGCGCGGATATACTCCGACACCCTTGCGCCGGCTTGATGGAGGGGCCCTGGAGTGAAGTTCGTGTCTTGCCGCTGGTTGCTCGTGTGCCTGCCTGTTGTCGTGGCGCTGCTGACCAGCAGCTGCGGTCCCGGGCCGGAGCCCAGAAAAGTTGGAGTCATCTACGTGTTCCATGGCGGTTCCGATGGCTTCGACGAACGGGCGAACTGGGAATCCACGGTGATGATCTTCTCCTACGACCCCCACAGCCAGGTCTATCAGAAGGTCATCTGGAATCCCGCGGTCTGGCCCAGCATCCTGCTATTCGGCAATGCGCCAAAAGAGTTGGGCAAGTATTCCTTCGAATACTCGCGCATCGGCAATTCGGATCCGGCAAACGGCCTGACTCTCACCCGCTACGAGCACCTGAAACAGGCCCTGGAGGAACGAGAAGCAGAACTGGGCGTTAATTTCATCGTCGACTACGCGAGCTGGCGCGCCATCGATCCGGAACATCACATCTATCCGCGCTACCTCTACAATCCGGGCGTCCCGGGAGGCAGCCCGCTGACCTATTGCGGCGGCGACGCGAAGGGCCGGCCGGGCGACGAATCCTGGTCCGGATGCGTGCCGGACCGCTTCAATACCGACGGTACCGTGGAACGGCTGCTGAAGGCGGGCGTGGACGAGATCATCATGATCGACATGACCACGTCCGGCGTGCGTTTTTTCAAGACTTTCGACGTGGTGAATCTCGCCCGACAGGTCGTCGGACAGCACAATCGGGACACCGGTAGTGACGTGAAGGTGTGGTGGGTCAACGATCCGACGGACCTGGTCACCCGCTCCTACCCGCAGGACCCGCCCGGGTGGACGCTGTCTCTCGGCGAGATCAAGGACGACCAGGACAGCAGCGTCCCGCTCTATGGGCATCCGAACCCGGTGTCGGACGATCCGCAGCTGGCGGTGTTCCACGTCGAGGGCATCGAAGCACAAATGCTCGCGGAAGTGCCGATGGAGCAGACCGGCGTCCTGCTGATCAACCACGCCACGCGCCTGTACAACCAGTATTTCGATCCGAAGATCAACGACACGCTGGTCCTGAACCGGAACATCAAGAACCTGCTGAGGGAGCGCCACCCGGGCCTGGAAGAAGAAAACATTCTCGGCGCCTGGTTCGGCAGGAAGACGCCAAACCCGAACGTGGAGCTTGGGCCGCGGAACTTCAGCCGCTTCGAGCGCACGCGTGAGATGCGCGGCGAGAACCTTGGCGATGCGAGGCTGTACGAAACTCGCAACCTGTTCCCGGGTGGCGACATGAGCTACCGGTACTGGGAAGCCCTCGAGGAACTGAAGAACAACGGCGTGCGGCACATCGTGATTGCCTTCCCGCAGATCATGGTGGACTCCGTGCTGAGCCTGGTCGAAGTCCCGAACCAGGTGGCGAAGGAAATCGGCTACAAAACCTGGCGGTACATCGACGAGCTCGATTTCGACACTTACCCCGACGTGGGGCACCCGTTTACGGACTACTGGGGCATCTGGGTCGACAAGGAGTGCGAAGCGGCCGACGGCTCCGGCCGGCGCGTGCAGTGTTGCCTCACCATGGGTGGCTGCGGCGATCCGGCGCGGCCCTACCCGCCGCCGCGGCAGACGCCGATCAACAAGGTCCGCAAGGACCTCGATCCGTCGCTGGCCTACGACGTATCGGAGTACGGTCACCTCGGCTACGAGCCGGGTCTCGGACCACCCGACCCGGATGCGCCGGTACAGGACCAGTACCGGGGCACCTGGTCCATGTGGATCCCGCCCAATGACAATCCGGCCGTGGGCCGTTTCCTCGCGGACAAGGTCGTCGCGTTTTTCAACAGTCCGCGGCCGGAGCGCGCCGTCGACCCGGTCCAGCTTGGGCCGCCCCCGCCGGCGGCGGGCGAGCGAACGGCGCAGAACTGACAGGCCGGTCGTCGCTATAGTGTCGCTACAGGATGGTGCAGTGATGAACAACTTCAACCAATGGCCGCGAATCGCCGTGCTGGTCGCAGCCGGCGCACTGGGTGCCGGTGCGTGCACGTCGGCGGAAGACGAGTCTCAGCCGGCCGCTGCCGGCTTCGCTGAACACATGCACGGACACCTGGACGAGGTGAATGCGATCAAGGTCGCGGTCATCGCCGGCGACCTCGAGATGGCGCGGCCCCCGGCCGTGTGGCTGTCCGAGCACCCGGAGCCCGAGGGCATGCCCGGCGACTGGTCGCCGTACCTCTGGGAGATGCGCCAGTACGCGGCCACCATTGCTGCGGCCCGGGACCTTGGCCCCGCGGCCGTCGCGGTCAGCGAAATCGGCCGGACCTGCGGGGAGTGTCATCGCGACCATGCCGTCGAGATCGAGTTCATCGCCGGCCCGCGGCCGCCGAAGGAACCGCACGACATCCGGACCGAGATGTTTCGTCACCTGTGGGCTGCCGACCGGCTGTGGGAGAGCCTGCTGTCCTCGTCGGACGTAGCCTGGGCCGAGGGTATGGCCATCCTCGAAGAAGTGCGGCTCGTGCCGGCCGAACTCGACGACGCACCGGAGCGGGGCGCTCAGGTCGAGGCGCTGGTCCAGCGCATCCGGGCGTTGGGTGAGGAGGGCGGGCGCACGCCGGCCGGGCCGGCCCGCAGTGCGCTTTACGGTGAGTTCCTGGCGACCTGCGCGAGTTGTCACACGCTGACGGGCGGCGGACCCGGCCGCGTCGCGATGGACGTTGGCGGGGCCACGACTGCCGCGCGTTGACCCGCTGACAGTCGCAATGCGGATGCCAGCCGGGCTGCCGCTAGCGGGGCGGGCTTACAACGAGGGTGTCGTCAAACACGACGTCGAGAGGCGGCTGCATGGCGCGGGTGGCCAGAGCCTCCATGTATTCCGCCGTCGCGAAATGACAGTAACTCTGGCCCTGTAGCCGTTCCGGCAAGATCCAGGTGAACCAGGCGTCGTAATCCTGGAACAGGCCGGGCGAGTTGAAATGCACGGCGCCATCTTCGCCGGCATAGCTGAGCTGGAAATCGCCGAGATAACCGCGCCCGGTCGCGTAGGGCTCGTTGTCGTCAACCACGAAGGCCGCAGCGCGATCGGCAGCCACGCCATCTGTCGCGCGAAGTTTCGCGACCGCCTGTGCCTGCAGCAGGCGGGTGACGTCGGGACAGAAGCGCTGTTCTCCGGCCGCATCTTCCCCGTGGACCGCGCGCAGGTGCGCGGCTGTCTTTATCTTGCAGGAAACCATGACGGGCAGGTCACCCTGGTAGCTCACCACCTGGTAGGTCGTGAGCGGCTCCACCGTCGGCTTCGAGGCCCCGTAGTCGCCCAGCACGGTGAAGACCGTGTTAGTTCCGCCCATGTCGGTGTTGGCCAGGATCTTCTGCACGGCAGTGCAGAACTCGGTGGAATCCGGCGCCGGCAGCTCCTGGGTAGCCGCGACCGCAGGCATGGCGGCACCGATGGCCAGCAGGAAGAACAGCGGACGACGCAACTTGTTCAAGGCACTACTCCCAACTAAACCGGGCGTGACGGGCGCGCGGCTGCCCCGGCCGGCGCGATCAGGGCGCCGGCGGGTAGAACCAGCCCGGCGCGCGGCAGGGCTCGGTGAGGTTTACGGTGACCGTCGCCGCATCAGAGTCGCCGTTCTCGGCAATGGCCAGCCCGGAGAGGTCATTGCGCACCGTCGGCGTGCAATGGATGCCGTCGCCGTCGGTGTCGATCCATGCGAAGACCGCGAGTCCCTCACCCAGGTAGACCGGGTAGTCGAAGCGGTGAGTGAAGGGCACGCCGGCCTCGGCAGGAAAGATCTCGATCAGCTGCAGGGGGTGGCGCAGGTTGCCTTCGAGGGCCCACTCGACGAACAGGCGAACCTCCACGGGCCCCTCGACTCCCGGTGGCGCAATCACGGTGCCGGAGACTTCCATCGAGCGCATCTCCCGGCTCGGCTCACCGCAGGCCGCCAGAACCAAGGCCAGCAGGACCGCAAATCCTCGCATTGTATATCTCATGATTAGGCCCTGAGTTATTGGACCGTGAACGACGGCAAGCCGAACACGCGGGAGAAGTTGTCGGAGAGCACCAGGCGAGTCTCCTCGACCGTGTAGTCGGCCCGTTCCATCGCGGCCACGAAGTTTTCCAGGTGACGCGACACGTAGCCCGGGAACTGGGCCCCGTCTGAGCCGTAGATCAGCTTGCTGGCCAGCCCGGCTTCTTTAACGCGGACGACGAACTCATCCACCTTTTCGGCGGCGCGCTCGGCCCCGAGGGCACCCGGCTCGAAATACACGTTGTCGTAGCGCTGGGCAAGGTCGATCACCGCCGGCAGGAAGGTGAGCTCCTTGTTGAGGCTGTCCCAGCCCGCGTGCCCGAGGATGAAGACGGCGTCCGGGTACCGGCGGATGGCCTCTTCGAGGTAGTACGGATCGTTGTACGGCGGCTCGCTTCGAATGCCCGGGTTCGGGCTGCCGGACGTGTGCAGGTACATCGGCTTGCCCAGCCGGCCGGCGATCTCGTAGATGCCATACATACGCTCGTCGTCAAAACGGAACTGCTGATGCGCGTGCGCGAGCTTCACGCCCACCATGTGCGGCAGATTCGCCAGGTCGGACTCGAACTTGGCCAGCCATTCGTCACCGTTGAGGTTCCACTGGTCGGTGCGAATGCTGCCGAAGGCGTACAGGCGCTGGGGGTCCGCGTCGCAAAATTCCGAGACCAGCTCGTTGGTCGCAATGCCGGTGGTGTGGGGGCTGTAGACCGCAAACACGCCGGCGGCGGAAACGCCCGCGGCATTCAGCTGCCGGAGGATGCTCGTTGTGGACAGCATCACGTCCGACAGGAAGGGCATGGTCCACGTGGCGCCGCTCGGCACCGATTCCCGCAGGCGAAAGTGAAAATCGGGTGGCATGTCGTCCCACTTGCCCGTATGCAGGTGCATGTCCACCACCGCGAGGCGCTCGCCCCTGTAGAGCAGGCCTTCCGCGTTATTGGGAACACCGCAAGCGGCCAAAAGTGCCGCAGCGGCGATGATGCCTGCCAGACGTCCTAGAGTAGCCATGGTCGGTGACGCCCTCCTGTCAGTTGTTGTTGATTGCCGGCGAAACCATGGGATCAACCGTGGCCACCGAATTCCCCGAAACAGCGCCGTGCCGACGCTCGTTAACCCACCCAACATAAACGCGCGGCGCACGGCCGAGCATTAGTGGATTCTACCTATGCTGGCCCGCCGGCGCTTCTCCAGCACAAGCAACGCATATCCAAGAGCGAAGGTAGTGAGTCAGCGTAGCGGCGGGTCGCTCCGCACATCTCTGGCCTCCGCGACATTTGCACTTCCCTTTGCGGCAGAATCTCACTCGCTATGCGGGTTCGATCCCCGAATTCGCCAAAATCAAAAAGGGCCACCGCGAGGGTGGCCCTTTTTGATTTGGTGGAGGCGGCGGGAATCGAACCCGCGTCCGCGAGCCCTCCGCACCAGGATCTACATGCTTATCCGCATCGATTAATTTAACCGGCCGCTACCCGATGGGCAGGGAAGACGAACGGCGATCCCGGTTAAGTTTTAGGCGCGCCACCCCGGGAGAGCTTTGCGACGATCTTGTGAGAGATGACGCCTGGAAGCTGGACGCACAAGCACGGCTCCAGTCAGACGGCACCCTACCGGGTTTTAGGCGGCGAGTGCGTAGTTGTCGTCGTTGGCAACTATAAGTTTGCAGATGGATTTACGAGGTCACTGCACCTCGACATGCACCTGGAGTTTCGCGACCCTCGTCGAAGCCGATCGCCCCCAGAACAGCCAGTGTAACCGCACCCGAAGGGCAAGCGAAGCCGACTGTGCCCTAGATCTGGGGCCGGGAGGTATCAAATTCAAGGCTGAAAACAAATTAGGAAAACCATTCAAGTTTATGTTTTATTTAGCTTTTAGTATCCGAGCTTTCTGGCGTTGCTATTCGCGGTCTTTCGTCACGGCCCGCATGTCGTGCTGCTTCTTGCCGCGCCCCAGGCCCAGGGCGAGTTTGACGCGCCCGCGCTGCCAGTACAGGGCCAGCGGGATCAGGGTGTAGCCCTTGCGTTCGACGGCGCCGATCAGCCGGTCGATTTCCCGCCGATGCAGCAGCAGGCGCCGCGTGCGCACGGGGTCGGTTTGGATGTGGGTCGACGCCGACGGCAACGGGGCAATGTGGGCGCCGAGCAGAAAGATCTGCCCATCGCGGATGACTGCATAGCTTTCCGCCAAATTGCCCCGGCCCGCGCGCAGGCTCTTGACCTCCCATCCCGCCAGTGACAGCCCCGCTTCCAGCTGTTCCTCGATGAAATAGTCGTGCCGGGCCTTGCGGTTTTCGGCGATGCGGTCGCTGCCAGTTTTTGCCTTCGCGGTGCTATCAGCCATTCAGTTGGGCCATGCCATTGGTTGTCG
>CAMYJV010000038.1:0-24397 GCA_947258805.1 uncultured Gammaproteobacteria bacterium
GCCTGCGCCTGGGCCGCGAAGATCCGCACGAATCCAAAAGACTGGGACGAAAGGTACGCCTTTTCCGCCTTCAACCGCTTCAGCGTGGGTTCTGTCAGCAAGTGGCCGTGCTCGATGACTTTCACGCCGGCATCCAGCGCCCGGTTCACAGCTGCATCCGTGTAGGCGTGCACGGCCACGTAGGTGTTCCAGTCAGCCGCCGACTCCACCGCGGCCCGCAGTTCCTCCACGCTGTACTGCGTGGTATCGATGGGGTCGTATTGCGACGAGATGCCGCCGCCCGCCATCACCTTGATCTGCACGGCACCCTGGCGCAGCGATTCGCGCACCGCGCGGCGGACCTCCGCCGGCCCGTCGGCGAGAAGCTTGTAGCGCTGGGCGTTCGGATTCACCGGGCCGCCCATGTTTGGGTGCGGGTCGGTCAGCGGGCGCAGATCGCCGTGGCCGCTGGTCTGGGAGATGATCATGGCCGAGGTGTAGATGCGTGGGCCGTCCATGAGTCCGTCGTCGATAGCGCGCGCCAGGCCCTGTGACGGGCCGCCAATGTCACGCACCGTCGTCCAGCCGCGCATCAGGACGCCCTGGGCGGCTTTCGCCGACAGCGCCGTGACGTAGCCCGGGTATCAGCGTTCGGCCGCCGGCATCAATGACGGTCACATCGTCGCCTGCGGTTGCCTCGGCGCCGACGGTCTTGATGAGCTTGCCCTCGATCAGCACGTTCAGCGCGGGCACGGCCTTGTCGCTGCTGCCGTCCCACACCCTGGCGTCGCGAATCAATATCTGCTGCGGTGGGCTAGCTTCGGGCTCCGCCCTCGTATGCTCCCCCGCGTGCACCGCTGTCACGGACAGCGTCAGCAGGCAGGGCAGAAGGGTCTGTAATATTCGCTGGTATCGATTCATCGCCCCTCACTCCCGAATTCGCTGTCTCGATGCCGCTGACGTTAACCTCGTTCCGGGGTCGGTGTCGATGAATACCGAATGTGGCGCGGCGCCGGCTGCGCTAGCATGCACTCGCTGCTCCGGGAGATACGCCATGGCGATGCCTCAGGGATTCAATGATGCCAAGTCCGCGGAAAGGGCGCCGGTCCGGCGAAGTGGCATGCATCAGTCCACCCCCGCGGCCTGGCGGGCCCGGTCCTGCATGCTGACCGCTCTGAGCCTGGTGGCATTCTCGTCGTGCATGGCAGGGGGGATCAAGTTGTACTCACCCGCAGACGAGGCGCTTTACCAGCAGCGTTTCCAGACCCTGATGTCGGGCGGTGGCGCGACGGGCGAGGGCCTGTCGATCTACGAGCCGATGGAAGCCGTGCCCGGGGTTGCCGACACCGCGCCGCTGCCGGCGGCCAGCACTGCCACCATCCCGTCGAGTGCCCTGGAAGAGGCTCGCGCCTATTCAGCGGCCAACAATTCCAGCGCGCTGATGATCTGGCGCGGCGGCAAAGTCGAGCTGGAAGCCTACTTTGGCGACCACGATGCCGACACGCCCATCGTGTCGCGCTCCCTCGCCAAGCCTCTCACCGTCAACGCGGTGGGTCGCGCAATCGCGCTGGGCGATATCGAGTCACTGGATCAATCGGTGGCGGACTACATTGTGGAATGGCGCGACACAGACAAGGCGGGAATCCTGGTACGCCATTTGCTGGACATGCGCAGCGGCCTGCTGCCCCAGGCGGCTGCAATGGAGCCTGAAAACATTCTGAACCGGGCCTACCTGCACCCGCGCCACGACGACATTATCGTGAACGAGTACCCGCTGACGCACGTGCCCGGCACGCGCTACGAGTATTCCAACGCCACGTCCGACCTGGTGGCCGTGCTGATCGAGCGGGCCACTGGTATGCGCTACGCGGAATTCATTTCCGAGCAAGTGCTGAAACCTATCGGCGCCGCCGGCGGCGAAGTCTGGGTCACCCGGCCCGGCGGGCTGGCCCACGCCGGTTGCTGTATCGAGCTGCCGGCGGAAACCTGGCTGCGCCTGGGTGTGCTGCTGATCCGCGACGGCGTCTGGAACGGTGTGCGCCTGTTGCCGCAAGGCTACGTGAAGGAGATCCGCACGCCCACTCCGCAGAACATGCACGCGGGCCTTGGCGTGTACATCGGTCAGCCCTACGTGGAGCGCCGCGGGGCTGGCAACCCGGAACGTTTTCCGGGCTTGGGAACCGTTCACAGCGAACCCTACCTGGCTGACGACCTGTACCTGTTCGACGGGAACTCAAACCAGGTGTGCTACATCGTGCCGTCGGCAGACCTGGTGATACTGCGCACCGGGGGGCGCCCGCCGAAAGAGCCGGGCTGGGACAATGCCTACCTGCCAAACCTGGTGCTGCGCGGCCTTCGAAGCTCAGACTCTCGGGCACGGGGTGCAGGGGCGACCAGGGTCGGTGTTTCCAAGCCCTAGTCGTCGCGCCGGGGATGTCGGGACTGGCATCAGGCTCGCAGTTCATGCCCGGTGTGCGTGGGGATGTGTCCTGCCGATCCTGTGGCCCGTGATCATCGAGGGCGGCTTCCAGGTCAATAGAGAAGGCCGGCGCTTCGCGAACGAGGCGCGCGGCTACTCGGAACAGGCGGTGGATGTGCTGGCACAATCAGACCACGTCGCGTTTACGATCTACGACGCGCGGCTGCACGAGTTGATGCAGGAATTCGAGGACTACCGCGATGCAATGGACGCGGGCGCCATTCGCGCCGCGCCGGACCCGGGTAACATAGCAAAGGCTAGAGTCGGGGGGAGGCGCCGGTGAGCGTGATCTGGAAGATTTTGCAGTACACGCTGCTGGGCGTGCTGGGGCTGGTGGCGGCCGGTCGGGCGAAGGCCGTGGCGCGGAGTTCGGGGCTGGACAGTTTTTGAACGCGCAGGACGTCGAGCTGGCGGATATCCCTGCCCTTGCATGGGCCATGCTCGCCGACGGTGCCGCCAGCGGCCGGGCCGCATTCCACACGCCGGTGCTGGCCACGCTGGGGGACCGCGGGCCGGAAGCCCGCACCGTGGTGTTGCGAGCGGCGGAGCCGGACACGCGCGTGGTGGTGTGCCACACGGACCAGCGTTCACCGAAAGTCGCAGAACTCGACAGTCGTCCGGTGGTCGCCTGGGTCTTCTACGATCGCGAAGCGAAGATTCAGCTACGCTTGCGGGGCCACGCGACCTTGCACCATCGAGATGAGCTGGCCGCCGCCAGATGGCACGCCAGCCGGCCCGGCAGTCGCACCTGCTATCAGAATCCGTACGCGCCCGGTGCGGGCGTCGGCGCGCCGGAACTCGCGCTGCCGGACCCGGACAGCGACGGGTACGCGAATTTCACCGTGGTTCAATGCACGGTAGATGACATGGACTGGCTGTACCTGCACGCCGCGGGCCACCGCCGGGCCCGGTTCGAATGGCGGAGTGGCCGATGGCATGGCCGCTGGGTGGCGCCCTGAGTTTGTCAGCGAGGCCAGACCATCAAGACGAGACACAGCTGAGATACGCTGAACCGGCTTTGTCCAGAGGCGGATTGCTCCGCGAGTCTTTGATTCCGATCACGATGAGCCCATCATTTTTCCAGGCCGCCGGCCGCCGAGGATCGCGATGACCGGCTTCCTGCCGTGGCTCTTCGTCGCCTTCCTGTGCGGTTCATTGCCGTTTTCCGTGTGGGCGGGTCGTCTGTTCCTCCGCAAAGACGTCCGGGCCTTCGGTGACGGCAATCCCGGGTCCGCCAATGTGCTTCTCGCCGGCGGTCGGCACTCGGCCGTAGCTGCCCTGGTCCTCGATTTCATAAAGGGTGCGGCGCCGGTGGCGCTGGCCACTTTCGTGGTCGGCTTCACTGGCTGGCAGTTGGCGTTGATTGCGCTGATGCCGATCGTGGGCAATGCCTTTTCACCGTTCCTGTTGGGCCGCGGCGGCAAGTCGGTGGCCGTGAGTTTCGGTGTCTGGAGTGGTCTGACTTTATGGGAGGGCACTGTCGCTGCAGGCTTCTTCCTTTCCATTGGCTTCTTGTTATGTGGGTTCAGTGGCTGGGCCGTGATGTCGGCCATGCTGGGTCTGTTGATTTACATCTTCTTTATCCCGAGCATCTGGTACGAGTTCCCGGTGCGCCCGGAGTTGTCGGTCCTGTTGTGGGTATGGCTCGGCAATCTTGCCGTCTTTGTCTGGAAACACCGGCATGACCTGGCGGGCCCACCGGATTTTCGCTGGCGGAAGAAACCCACGCCCCGACTTTAGCGCCGCAGCCGTGACTCTCGCTGCGCGCCGATGACTATTTTTCCAGCAGCGGGTCGACGAAGGCTTCGCGCCAGCGGCGGAGCTTCTCGGCGAGTTGTTCCTGTTCGATCAGGAATGCATCGTGACCCTGTGGTGCATCGAGCACCGCGAGTTCGGCGTTGGGTATTTCCTGCGCCAGCTCTCGCTGCTCTTCCAGCGGGTACAGGACGTCCGTAGTGATACCCACCACCAGGGCCGGTTGGCGAATGCTGCGCAACACGTCGAAGTAGTCCCCGCGGCCTCGGCTCACGTCGTGCGTGTCCATGACGTCGGTCAGGTGCACGTAGCAACGGGCATCGAAGCGCTCCACGAGCTTCCGGCCCTGGTGCCGCAGGTAGCTTTCCACCTGGAAGCTGTCGCCGTCTCCGGTATCGGCCCGGTCGCGTCCGAAACGGTCGCCAAATTCTGCGAACGACCGGTAGGAAACCATCGCCATCATCCGCGCCACCGACAAACCCCCGGTGGGCGGATTGTCTGACGCGTAGCGACCGCCCTGCCAGCGCGGGTCGCTATATATGGCTTGCCGTTGCGCTTCGCTCCAGCCGATGCACCAGGCCGAGTGCCGTCCGCCCACGCCGATGGGTACGATGCCGCGCACGTAGTCGCCGTGGAAGGCCCATTCGAGCGCCTGCATGCCGCCCAGTGAGCCGCCAATGGCGAACGCAACCTGGTTGACGCCGAGGGCTTCCAACAGTGCGCGGTGCAAAGCCACGGTGTCGCGCACGGTCGTTGCTGGAAACGCGTGACCCCACGGTTCGCCGGTGTCCGGATTGGTACTTACCGGCGATACGGTGCCGTAGGGGGAGCCCATCACGTTCGCGCACACGACGAAATAGCGGTCTGTATCCAGCGCCCGTCCGGGCCCCAGCAGTTCCGACCACCAGTCGTCCGCTTCCGGGTTGCCGGTCAACGCGTGGCAGATGACCACGACATTCGTTCCCGCCTCGTTCAGCGTGCCCCAGCTGCGGAAGGCCACCGGCACGTCGCGCAGCACGATGCCACCCTCGAGAGTGAACTCGGGAATGTGAATGATTTCCGTGCTCATGCCAATTCGCCCGTTCGGGCGCGAGTCGTTACCCGCGCGCCGCGGCCAGGCCCTGGTCGAGATCGGCCAGGATGTCGTCGATGTGCTCGATACCCACGGCCAGGCGCACCAGGCCGGGCGTGATACCGGCACTGGCCTGCTGTTCCTCGTTGAGCTGTGAGTGGGTGGTGGTGGCCGGGTGAATCGCCAGGCTCTTCGCGTCGCCCACGTTGGCCAGGTGGGAGAACAATTCCAGGCCCTCGATAAAGGCCCGCCCCGCCGCCTGGCCGCCGGCGATCTCGAAGACCACCATGGGCCCGCCCATGCCGCTCAGGTATTTCTTGTTCAGCGCGTTGGAAGGATCGCCGAGCAGACCGGGATAGCGCACCCAGTCCACCTGCGCCTGTTCCTTGAGGTACTCGGCCACGCGTCCCGCATTCTGGCAGTGACGCTCCATTCTCAGCGGGAGCGTCTCCAGTCCCTGTGCGAACATCCACGCGTTGTCGGGACTGATACACGCGCCGAGGTTGCGCATCGGAACCGTGCGCATACGCAGCAGGTACGCGATGGGCGCCAGTTCGTCCGGCAGGTCCTGCGCCCAGCGCAGGCCGTGATAGCTGGAGTCTGGTTCGTTCATCAACGGGAACCTGTCGCTCTTCCAGTCGAAGCCCCCGGCGTCGAGCACGATGCCGCCGATCCCGGTGCCGTGGCCGCCCATCCATTTCGTAAGTGAGTTCACGACGATGTCGGCGCCGAAGTCGATGGATTTCTGCAGCACCGGCGTGGTGAACGTGGCATCCACGATCAGTGGCAGCCCGTGGGTGTGAGCTACGTCGGCCAACGCCGCAATGTCCGTGACGTCGCACGCCGGGTTGGACAGCGTTTCACAGAACAGCGCCTTCGTGTTGTCGGTGATGGCCGCGGCGAAGGCCTCCGGGTCGTTCGCATCCACGAAGTTGGTCTTCAGCCCGAACTGCGGGAACAGATCGTTGAACATCGTGAAGGTGCCGCCGTAGAGATTTCCGGCACTGACGATTTCGTCGCCGGCGCGGGCGATGTTGTTGATCGAGTTGAAGATGGCTGCAGTGCCCGACGCGTGGGCCAGCCCGGCCGCCGCGCCCTCCAGGGCTGCGACGCGCTGCTCCAGCGCATCCTGGGTCGGGTTCATGATCCGCGAGTAAATGTTGCCCAGCTCCTGCAGGCCGAAAAGCTTCGCCGCGTGCTCGGTGTCGTCGAAGACGTAGGCGGCAGTCCGGTGTATGGGCAGGGCGCGTGACTTGGTAATGGGATCAGGGCTCGCGCCAGCGTGCAGGCACAGGGTTTCCAGTTTCACGGGGGTTTCTCCAAAGGCTGCACACAGACGTTGGCAACCGGGCTGTTATTGGTTGTCGGGCAGATTATTGTAAACAAGTCTGGTAAACCGGACACGAGGCTTGCGCACTAATAGTGTGGATGTGACTCGATGAATGTGGATGAGCAGGCAGATACAGAACTGGTGCGGCGCTTTCAGCGCGGCGATGAAGCTGCCTTTCACGCCATCGTGCGCCGCTTCCAGGACCCGATTTACCGGCTGGCGGCGGTGTGGCTGGACGACGCCCAGCAGGCCGATGACGCGGTGCAGGAGGTATTTCTGCGCAGCTTCCGCGGTCTGCGCGGGTTTCGCTTCCGGTCGGCGCCGTTTACCTGGCTGTACCGCATGACGAAGAACGTGTGCTTCGAACTCAACCGCAAGCGCCGGCCCGAAGCCCTGGAGCACGAGCCGCGGGAAACGGCGGCCGGGCCGGAAGGTCTGGCTACCCGTCTCGATTCGGCACGCCGGGTGCGCGAACTGGTGGCGGGACTGCCGGCGCGGCAGCGCGAGGTGGTGCTGTTGCGTATCTTCGAAGACCTGTCGGTGCGGGAGACCGCGCGCGCGATGGGTTGTCGGGAAGGTACGGTGAAGGCGCTGTTGCACAAGGCCATGCAAAAACTGCAGGCGATGACAGAAGGGAAGCAGGAACTATGACCGACGACATCAATGAATTGCGGCGTCAGTACCAGGCAATCGAGGCACCGCCGCATCTCGCTCGCCGGATCGACGCGAGGCTTGTGAGCAGAAAACCATCACCAAGGTCCTGGTGGCCGGCTGTCGCGACGGCAGCCGCGTGCCTTGCCTTGCTGGTGGCCGTGCCGCTGTTGCGGCAACCGCCGGCTGAGCAGCAGGCGGCGATGCCGCAAACGCCGTCTCTGACCGTGCTGTCTCGCGTGGCTGCAGCAAAGCCGACCGTTGGCACACCAAATCTGAATCGACTGCGCAGCGTCAGCCCGCCGGCACCGCCGCCGCGGCCCGTGTTGCGCCCTTTACCCACACCCCCGAGTAACAACGATATGGAAAGCCATCTTATGCAGGAGATATCCCATGACTACGCTTAAGCGATTTACCCTGGCTATAGCCTTGAGCCTGATGCTGGCCGTGCCGGCCCAGGCCCAGACACCCCAGGAGCTGCAGACCATGCAGACCTTCCTCGAGATCATGACCAGCTACTTCGCCATCATCGAGGCCACGCACGACGTGAGTTCGAGCGAGGAGAAAGCTGCCATCATGCAGATGCAGAAGATCCAGGAGATCTACGAACAGCGCGGCGAAAAGGTGCGCTCGGTGGAAGTCTTGCGCGCGGTGCTGAAAGACAGCCGCAATCCCACTATTCGCAATGCCGCCTACATGCTGATGGGCGATACGCTGAAGGAAGCCGGCCGTGCCGACGAGGCGCTGGCGCTGTTGCAGCAGGGTCTGCAGGAGAACATCAACGCGGCGGATTCTCGATGACGCTGCCAGCTCTTTCCGGTGGGAGCGGCTTCAGCCGCGACAGGCCCTGCCCGGAGCCGGGGAGTGCGGTGTTTGGCGCTGTTGTGTCAGCCAAAAAAAGGGCCGGCAAAAGCCGGCCCTTCGGTCTCTTCAACTGAGCGTGTGAGCGCTTAGTTGCCGATCTCGGTCTTCCAGAAGAAGTTGATTTCGGCAGAGTAGAGATCAGCACCGTCGGTGTCGTACCAGACCAGCTCTGGCTGGATAATGAAGCGGCCGATCTGCGTGGCACCGCCGAAGCTGAGATACAGGCCGTCGTCGTCGTCGTTGACGTTCGACAGCGACGCAAGAGCGCCGTCGAAGTCGAATTCGGTGTCAAAGCTGTAGTAGCCGGCGCCACCAATGACCGCGATGCGGCCCGTGATCGGGTAGCCGCCGCTCAGGCCCACCGTGAACCCGTCAACTTCCACGTCTGCGCTCACGTTGCCGACTCCCGACACATTGCCGCCTACGGAGAACTCACCCAGGTACTTGTAGCGGGCGTTCACGCCGAAGTAGTTCAGGAACTGCCAGCCGACCGTGACGCTGCCGCCGATATCGTCATCGTCGTCCAGGTCGTCCACGTCCAGGTTCGAATAGCTGCCACCGGCACCGAACCACAGGCCGTTCTTAAAGATGCGTGTATCCAGGGGATCGTTTGAACTCTGGGCCATGGCAGGCTGGGCGATAAAGGCCAGCGCCACCAGTAAAAATGCTGTTGCTTTCATGCGACAAATCTCCATTAAATTCGCTAAAACCCGTAGCGGGGGCGCGACATTACCACATTGATGCGGTTAATCAAGACCCTGTCTAAATAAAATGCAGCGGGGCATTTCCACGACCCGCCCATCGCAGGTGTCTGTCTGGCCCGGCTCAGCAGGTAGCTGAGGTTAAAGCCAACTTGACACCTTCCGTCGGGCACGGGCTGCCTGGCGGGTCGCTCTTTGCCACCGCGCACGGCCTGGCCGCGGCTTGTTAATATCCGCCCCCCAATCGATTTCGGTGGTTCGGAGAACAACCCATGACCAGACTGCGAAGCCCTCTCTGCGTACTCGCCCTGGCCCTTGTTATTGCCGCTTGCGCGAATCCGCTGACTAAAGACATCAACGTGGATTCCCAGGCCTCGGCCGGTGCGGATTTCGCAGCAGTGAAGACCTACCAGTGGCTCGCTTCGGCGCAGATCCTGAATGACCCGAACGGGCAATGGGAACCCCGCGGTTTTGACGCGGATGCCGAGATCCGTTTCCTGATCAATCGCGAGTTGCGGAAGCGTAGTATCAGTGAGGTCGAGTCAAATCCCGACGTGTTCGTCGCCTTCGTGGGCGGTGTCGACATGGACGCGATGGACTGGAAGGTCGATCCGACGACCAAGCTGCAGGTGCTGGCGAACGATCCGGAAGGCGCCCTTGCCGTGATAATGATGAATGTAAATACTGGCGACCCGATCTGGGGCGCGGTCGCAAGCGACAAAGTTCAGGGTACGCTCAGTGCCGATGATGCGCGCAAGCGCTTGGACTATGCGGTGACGCAGATGTTCAAGCGGTTGCCCAAGTCCTGACCGACACCCTTGGTGGGAGCGGCTTTAGCCGCGATTCTTTTCCGTCTCAGGTTTTGGTCAGGAACAGCTCCGGCGCTACGCTCGGCGTGTAGGCCGGGAACAGTGAGGCCGCGTTCGGGCTGAACAGGCGCCGTTCCAGCATCTGCACCAGCACGTCGCGAAGGTCCGTGGTAATCGCCAGGTCTTCGCCCTGGTACAGGTTGCCGGGGCCGAGGCCGGGCCAGGTGCCGGCCACCTGGGCGCCTACAACACCGCCACCGAGCAGCCACGCACAGCCGCCCGTGCCATGATCGGTGCCGTCGGAGCCATTCTCTGCCGCACGCCGGCCGAACTCCGTCATCACCATCAGCGTCACGTGGTCCATCGTTGCGCCGAGGTCCGTATGGAAGGCGTTCAACGCCGCGGCGAGGTCGGCCAGCGAGCCCGGCATGACCGCGGGCAGATTCTCATGGTGGTCCCACCCGCCGACGTCCACGCACACGACCTCCACGCCGAGGTCGGCCTTGATCAGCTGCGCAGTCTGCAGCAGACCCGAACCGAGCTGGCTTTGCGGATATATTGCGCCGTTCTCGGGCGGGAACTGTGTCGGGTCGGCGGCCGCAAGTTCGTCGATAGCCGTGAGTGCTGCCTGGGCCACGCCGCTGAAGGGCAGCCCCGGTGTATAGAGTGCGTCCAGCGTGTCCTGGTAGCTCGTACCGCCCGCATCGCCGATACCGAACTCCTCCAGCGAGTCCACGGCCAGCGGATCATCCGCACCGGCCAGTGACATCGGCACTGCGCCGCTGATCGCCACCGCGCGGAATGGCCGGTCATCCGCCGACTCCGTGGCGGCGAGGTGGCGGCCGATCCAGCCGGTGCCGAGAAACTGCTTGTCTGCCGCACCGGACTCCACCAGCGCCTGCGCATCGAAGTGCGAACGCGTGCCGTGGGGCACACCGGTGGCATGCACCACAGCAAGGCGGCCCATCTGGTATAGCGGCAGCAGTTCGGCGGCGGCCGGGTTCAACCCGAAGAAACCGTCGAGATCGATGGCGCCGCCCTGGTTCGGCGGCAACACGCCGATGTCCGGGCGCAGGTTGTAGTAGTCGCCGTCGCCGAAGGGAATGACCGAATTCAGGCCGTCGGCTGCCCCGCGCTGGAACACGCAGACCAGGATGTCGCGCAACCCGGGTCCGCCGGCCGCTTTCAGTTTTAATGGAATGCCTGTCATGTCGTCACCGTAACTGGAAGTAGACGGAGCTCACGAGCATGGCCACCACGAAGGGTGCCAGCGCCGCGACCGTGGGCTGATCGAGGGGTTGCTCTGCGGTTACGCCGAGCTCGGTAACCAGCCAGTCGATAATGGTGTTGCGATCCTCGGTGGCCAGTTCACGGTTCAATACCGCGGCCGCCGCGCTGTCGACGGTTTCTGCCAGGTTCGTGGCCCCAGCCACCGTGTGATCGAGTGGAAAATACTCCTGGAACACTGGCACGTTCAGCGCCAATGCTACGCGCCAGCGGTTCAGGAAACCGCTGGTGCTGCCCCAGTAGGGCGCCACGTCCGGGTAGCCGTTCGGCGGTGTCCAGTAGAAGGGCAGCTGGCTCAGCAGGCTCAGCAGCGCGAAGTACAGTCGGCCGTCGTCCGTCGGCAGGGCCTGGTTCACGTTCAATGCGCGAACCAGGCCGCCGATGAACTCCATCGGCCGCGCGAGTTTCTGGTCCTGTATGTCCTGGAACTCTACGCCGGCGAACAGCGTGCGCAGCATGGCCACGATGTCGCCGTCGGTCTGCATGAAGGTGGTCTCGACTGCGCTGACCAGCGACGCCGGCGGATCGTCGCTAATGAAACGGCGGCATAACTTGGTGGCAATGAACGTGGCGGTGGCAGGGTGGCTGGCCAGCAGGTCCAGCACCGTCTCACCGTCGGTGACACCGCCGCCGGCCGGGATCAGCGTACCGAGCACCGTCTTCAAATCGTTGTCGTGCAGGAACGGCACAAACTGA
Source organism: uncultured Gammaproteobacteria bacterium (assembly GCA_947258805.1). The sequence goes on from CAMYJV010000038.1 coordinate 11,624, forward strand.
AATTCGCCCGTGGTCTGGTTAATGGTCCACCCGGTGAAGCAGCGCGCGACCTCTTTGACATCGTCTTCGGTATAACCGCCGTCCACGCCCAGCGTGTGCAGCTCCAGTAACTCGCGGGCATAGTTTTCCTGCGGCTCACCGACAAAATTCAGAAAATTGTCCAGGTAATAGAGCATGGCCGGGCTCTTCGCCGAGGCCTGCAGCAGGTCGCGGAAACTGCCCATCGCGTTGGGCCGGATCACCGCGAAGTCGTCGTAGGGTTTCAGCGCCGGGATGATGCCGTTGACCAGGTGGATGCTGAAATGATTGCTCCAGAATTCCACCATCACTTCGTACAGCTGCCGCGGGCTGAAGAATGCGCGGTACATCGTCGCGCCCACCAGGTCTTCAACAATGTCACCGATGTTGTTCGGGAAACCGGGGTACAGCTGCGCGGGCGTCTGGCTGGCCAGCGGGAAAGTATTCGCGACAGCAGCTTCAATTGCGGTGTCGTCGATGGCCTGGTAGTTCAGCTGCTGTTCGAGGTAGTCCTCGACGCCAAGGGCATTGATGGCGGCCAGGCTGTCCGGCGACACGCCGAAACTGGTGCGCCGCAGCGCCTGCACCTCGAAGGACGCGGGCGGCAAGCCGGGGCCACCCAAACCACCGCCACCGCCGCCGCCGCCACCACCGCCGCCACCGCAACCAGGCAGCAACGTGGCCAGCGCCGATGCGCCAATCCCGCGGCCCGCCAGCTCCAGAAAGCGGCGCCGGTCCAGTGGGGGAATCAGTTTTGCTGCGTCTTTCACGGTCACTCCTGTACTCCGTGTTTCATGGCTCAACGATGCTGCGGTCGATCCGTTGACCACGCTGATTCGCGCGCGATCTTATGTTCAGAAGGCCGCCTGCGCATGGAGGCCACAATGACTGATCAGTGCCGGACGGGAAACCGGCGGCGTCACATCAATCCGGTTCACCTGGTTGTTTAGTGCCCGGACAGGTCGGGAGGTTTACCGGGACCCTGAGACGGCCCCGACGCCCGAGTCCATGTCGTGTTGCCGAGTTGGCCCGGCTGTGCGCGGGCGCTTGGTTCGCTGCCTCTGGCACCGGAAGAGGGACCCGCGCGCGAAGTCGATTAGGATGTCCCCATGCAGGAGATACTCCCGGGCATCTGGCACTGGACCCAGCGGCATCCGCAGATCGGAGTCGAAGTCAGTTCTTATTACTTCGAGCCGGAGCAGGTGTTGATCGACCCGTTGATCCCGGCGGAGGGCCTGGACTGGTTCACCAGTCGACCGCCGCTGAATATCTATCTCAGCATTCGTCACCACTACCGGCACTGTGCGGAGTTCGCGGCGCGCTTCGGCTGCCAGGTGTGGTGCGTGGAGCAGGGGATGCACGAGTTCGCCGCCGAGCAGCAGGTGCATCCGTTCCGTTTCGGCGACATGCTGCCCGGGGGCGTCAGGTCAATCGAGATCGATTCGCTGTGTCCGGACGAGGGCGCGCTGTTCATCGCCCGCGAAGGTGGGTGCGTGGTTCTGGGCGATGGTTGCGTTCGCCGGGGCGATGGGCCGCTGCGCTTTGTGTCCGATCGGATGATGGGCGAGGAAGCGGCCGGGGTGAAAGCGGGACTGAGGGTCGCTTATGAAAGACTGATCGACGGCTATGAGTTTGATCACCTGCTGTTCAGTCACGGCCTGCCGTGGCTCGGCGATGGCAGGCAGGCGCTTGCAGAATTCATCTCTCAGCCGGGGCAGTAGAGCGGTCGATCCCCGGATTCGGCGCAGGTGCGCGCGGTCCGGGCGTCTGCCCGGATGTCAATCGAGCGAGATATCCTCGAAGAATTCGTGGCTGTGATCGGGCAGCAGGTGCGGGATCAGATCCCGGGTGCGCGGCGCCTGAACGCTCATGGAAAACTGCATTCTGTCGTCAATGCTGTCCCAGGATTCGACGATGACAAACTGAGTGCCGGGATGTTCGTGGGGCGGTTCGGCGTGTTTCGCGAGCTCTTCTTCGGTAGACCGCGCCCTGACGGCCGCCGCCATTGTTCCGTTCTGGGCGCGGAACATCTTGCGGCCGCGGAAACCCTTCGCCTCTTTCAGCAGCGGTTCGAGATCCTGGTAGAACTTCGTCACTTCTTCTTCATGGCCCGGCTTGGCGGAGACCTGCACGACATAGTTTTGCATTGTGATCGAGCTCCCGTTTTGATCAGTAAAGCTGTCGAAAATTGAACGGCTAGCCCTGCCCTGGGGCAGAAATCGCGGCCCGCAGGTTGGCAACGTTCTGCCGCATAACGGCCAGGTAATCGCCCGTGTCCGGCCGGTTACCGCAGGGATCCAGCGCGACGCTGTCGATGTCCATCGCAGCCAATGCCTCCACGCTGTCGGGCATCGGTTCGCCCTCCCAGATCATCATCTGTGCCGGGTGGCGCAGGAGCTTGTTCGCCAGATCCATCACCTGCTCGTCGCCCGGCATCTCGTCCGGCTCCCAGTGCACCGAGATGCCGTTGATGTCGTAACGACGCTGCAGGTACTGGTAAACCGGGTGCGAGAACACTACCGGCGTATCGCCCAGCTGCTCGAACAACGCGGTGAGATCCTGGTCCAGCGCCTGGAGGTCGGCCTGCAGGGACTCGAAACCGGCCGCGAACTCGGCCGCCGCATCGGGCTGCCTGGCGCTCAGCGCATCACGAATGGCCGCCGCCTGGGCGATCGCGAGCTGCGGATCCAGCCAGGTCGTGAACGCAATCTGGCCTTCGTGGCTGTGCTCCCCGTCCGGGCCGTGGCTGTGCGTTGCCTCGTCCTCCGCCATGACGTAGCGGTCGGCGAAACTCTCCGACGTATTGACAAGGCGGTCTTCCGGCAGCGAGACCAGCCTGGTCCAGCCCGCATAGCCCGCTCCGTTCAGCAGGATGACATCCGCCTTCTGGAAGGCGGCGATATCCTGGCCCTCCGGCGCCCAGGCCGCGGGGTCGCCGTCCGGCGGGGCCGGAAACACGACTTCGACCCGATCGCCGCCGATGCGCGTGGCGAAATAGGCAAGCGGATAGTTGACGGTGTAGACCGTGAGCCGGTCCGCAACGGCAGGCGCTTCCGTTGCGGCTGGCGCCGTCGAGGTCGCCTCCGTTGCTGGCGGTGCATCCTGCCCGCAGGCCGCTGCCAGGGCCGCGAGGCCGCCTATCGCGACCGTGCGCCATAGCCGGAGTCTGCCCAGGAGATGTCCGCGCACTCGAGCATTCGTCACGTTATTCATTGCAGCTCCCCCCAATCCGGGCTACTGGGTTGCGCTCATCGCGGCCGCGCGGGCGGCGGCCGCCGCGGGTTCAACCAGCACGATGCGGGTCGGCTCACCACCGACGTCGAAGTAGCGCTTGATCTCGGCAGTCTCCAGGTCCACCACCGCAATGCGTCCCTCGTGGGGCAGGCTCACGTAGGCGTCGCCGTGCATGGACTTGATGTCCGGCAGGATCGCCCTGCCCACGTGCTCGTGATAGTCCTTGGCAAACGGCTTGGAGACCTGGGCGGTGCGCAGCAGTTCGCCGGTGCCGCCGTCACGAATCTGCAGCACCCCGCCGCGCGTCAGGCTCAGGAAATACTTGCCGCCCTCGGTGGCCCACTGCCGGATCGAGGCACCCAGCGTCACCACTTCGAACTGGTAGGGCTCGACGGCCGGATCAAAGCGATACATGATCGGCAGGATGCCCTCGGTGTAGCCCCACAGGATTCGGCCAGCCCCTTCGATGAAGGCGCCTATCCGCTGTTTTTCCGGGTACGGAATGCGGCCAACCACCTGGTTTTGCTCGTCGCCGCGCGTGCCGATCACCATGACGTCGCGCATGCAGGCATAGAACAGCCGGCCCGAGACCTCGTCCTTGCCCTTGCCGTGATTGAGCGGGCAACCCTCGATCCTGGTGACTTCTTCGCCCGTCTTGCTGTTGATGACCTGGACGTAGCCCTTGCGCAGGTGTCCCACGTAGAGATTCTCGCCCTCCTCCAGGTAGAAATAGTGGTCCGGGGCACCCAGCTTGAAGGTGCGCACGCTGACTGGTGCCAAGCCGGTAAACGCATTGTCGTTCAGGATGACGAATTCGCCGGTACCCTCCATCATCAGGGCGTCCTTCCCGCCCACCGTGAGCATGCGGTTTTCCCACCCGGGTCCGGGTGTGTCCACCGGGATGGTCCGTGCCACGTAAGGCGGGTAGAACCTGACCTCTTCGGCATCCAGTCCCGTGTGCACCACGGTAATGAAGTCCCTGTACGTGCTGCGCCCGCGCATCGTGAACAGGTGTTGCTCATCGGAACTCAGTGCGAGGCTCATGATGTAGCGTGGTGTCGACAGGCGACTGACCATGTCGCCTGTCGGCAAGTCCAGCGAGATCAGGTCGCCGTTGGTTGCGTCTGCCACGAACAGCCGCGCTTCGGCGTCGGAAGGCTCCGCGGTCCTTGGGATATCGCCGTGCGCCCAGGTGGTGCCCGACACGGCAAGCATCAGGGCGAGACTGAGGATAAGAGCGGATAATTTATGGTGCATGGTCTGAGCTGCCTCTGGAGTGACTCGTACCTTCGAGCTGCGGTGCGCCTCTCGGGGCGCCGTTTGCATATTTGCCAGATTACCTTTTTATAATGAGCCCCACATCGAAGTCGAATGCGGGTTTACCCTGCGCTGGTATCCGTACTCCACGCAGGGGCCCTCGCCGTTACCCAGGAGCAGTTCATGACAGATACGAGTCGGGCTAGAGGGATCGCGCTGGCAGCGGTGGCTCACTCCGACGACGGCGAGGGTCACGCGCACGGCGGGGACGGGACCAACGGCAAGTGCATCGGCGGCAATGCCTGCAAGGGCCAGAGCGCCTGCAAGACGGCGGGCAGCCAGTGCGCGGGACAAAATGCCTGTAAGGGCGAGGGCTTCATCATCACCACGGAAGGAGACTGCGTGGAAAAGGGCGGTAGCTTCGAGGCGGTTTGATTGCCGGACCTGCCGATCAGTAAATCATCAGGGCTGAACCCCACGCGAAGCCGCCGCCGAAGCCTTCCATGATTACCGTGTGCCCGCGCTGGATGCGGCCATCGCGGACGGCTTCGTCGACAGCGAGCGGGATCGATGCAGCGGACGTGTTGCCATGCCGGTCCACCGTGACCACGACCTGCTCCATCGGCAGACCGAGCTTCTTCGCCGTGGCCTTGATGATGCGGATATTCGCCTGGTGTGGCACCAGCCAGTCGATATCCTGCTTGCTGAAGCCGTTCTCTTCGAGCGTCTCCTCGACGATATCGCCGAGCGCCTTCACGGCCCACTTGAAAACTTCGCTGCCCTGCATGCGCGTGTACGCCTCGCCCTCGAGAATCTGTGAATAGCCGGCCGAGACGCCGGCGGGCACGTTCAGGAGCTCGTGGTACTTGCCCTCCGCATGTAAATGCGTGGCGATGATGCCGGGCTCGGCAGATGCTTCCAGCACGACCGCGCCAGCACCGTCACCAAACAGGATGCAGGTATCGCGATCGTTCCAGTCGATAATTCGACTGAAGGTCTCGGCGCCCACCACCAGCGCTCGCTGCGCGCCGTCGGTGCAGAAAAAGCGATTGGCGACATCCAGCGCGTAAACGAAGCCGGCGCAGGCCGCCTGCACGTCAAATGCCGGGCCGCCGTTGTGAATGTCCAGGCGGTCCTGCAGCAGGCAGCCCACGCTCGGGAAAACCTGGTCCGGTGTGGTCGTGGCGACGATGATCAGGTCGATATCTGCCGGTTGCAGGCCGGCCATGTCCAGCGCTTGCCGCGCGGCGTATTCGGCCAGTTCGCTGGTGCGTTCGTCATCGGCGGCGATATGCCGCTCGCGGATGCCGGTGCGGGACACGATCCATTCGTCGCTCGTGTCCACCATCCGTTCCAGGTCGGCGTTGGTTAAGACCTTCTCGGGCAGGTAACTGCCGGTGCCGATGATCCTGGCAAAAGACACTGTTTTTTCGCTCCCACCCGTTGACGCAGAACGCCCGCGATTTCTTCAGGCTAGCAGGATTTCCGCGTTCTGGTAGCCGGAGACCATGGGTTCAATGATCGGGATGCCCTCTGCCTGCAGGATGGCGGCGACCGGCTGCATACAGGTACACCCGAGCACAATGACATCCGCGCCTTCCTGGTCCAGGGCGACCTGGCAGGCCGCCTCGATCCTGGCCATTGTCGTCATGCTGCACGCCTGCATTTCCTGCACGAAGTCGTGGGGCTCGCCCAGCGTGTCCAGGTCGTGATCCTGGGACAGGTGATGGATGCTGCGGCATTGATCCGTCGCGTCCGCGTCATTCAGCACGTGGTCGTAGATGAAGCGCAGCGCAGGTGGCCAGATGGTGACGATGGAAAATGCCCGATCATCAGCCTGTCGAATTGCACCCTCGCCGGAGCCGGTGACCGGCACCGTTGCGGCCTCGCGCAGTGCGTGCAGCCCGTAATCGCCCACGGTGTTGATGTACAGCGCGTCGTATCCAGCGCGTTCTGCCGCGAGTCCGGCCGCTACGTAAGCGAGCGCTGATGCTTCGCGTGCTGCGGGTGTGCCAGGAAACACGGCACCGGGCACGTCCACCAGTTCCGGCTGAAAACCGTCACCGGCAGCTTCCAGGATCGGAATCGGCGTCTGATCGTTGCCGGTGGCCGCATCGCCGGTGCCCAGAACGGCGATTCTGCGCAGCTCGGTCATCGCTGGCAGGTCTCACAAAAGTACGTCGAGCGATGATCTTTGCCGAGGCGTGCCGAACCGATGCGCCCGTCGCAGCGCAGGCAGGGAAGTCCGCCGCGCCCGTAAACCCACAGCCGGCCGGCGCGGTCGTTCTCGAAACGGGTGACGCGCGGGCTGCCGCCCAGGTTGCGCTGAATCAGTCGGGCGGCCGTCGCGTAGCACCGTGTCAGCGCTGCATCGCTCAGGCCGTCGAGGTGCACGTGAGGCAGCTGCCCTTCGATGAACAGCACTTCCGACTTGTATACGTTGCCGATACCGCAGGCGATGCGCTGGTCTAGCAGCACGTCGGCAACCGGCGTGTCACCGGCCAGGAATTCCCGGGCTCGTTGCGCCAGTCGGGACGTGTCGACGCCGGCTTCGGCGAGGTCAGGGCCCAGTCGCGCACTGACGATCCGGTTTCGCACGCTCGGCGTGTTGACGAGTTCGATTTCCTTCGCGTTGAAGCACACGAACACATCGTCGGCGGTGGCCAGTTCCAGTGAGGCCTGTCGAGCCGGTTTACGCCACGCCTCACCGTCCCGGTAGCGGTGCCACGAGCCGAACATGCCCAAGTGGCTGCGCAACAGCCAGTCGTTGTCGAACTCGATGAACAGGTGCTTGCCCTTTGCGAATACCGACCGCACCCGCTGGCCGGCGCAGCGCCGTGTTGCGGAAGCGTCGGTTGTGCGCACACGCTGCACGACGCGCGCCTCCAGGCGCGGTGCGAGGTAGTTTGCGATTTTGTGAATGGTGTCGCCTTCGGGCATCGCCGATGTCTCAGTGGCCCGCAATGGCGCGAACGCCCGGTGGCTGAATGTCGATCAGGCCACGATAGTCCAGCTGGTAACCGGCGTCGCGACACGCGCCGAGCAGCGGCGATTCGGCCGCCGGCTTCCCGTCGATCCTGTCGATGACCAGTGCACCGCGTCGCCCGCTCCGAGGCAAGTGGCGCAAAGCCGCCAGCGCTGCGGGCAGCGTCCCCTCGTCGGCATGCAGCGCATCTGGAAACGTCAGTAGATTGCGGCCGCGCTGGGCGACATACAACACGGGCTTACCGCGTGCCAGCAGCAGCCACGCACCCGCAATGCGCCGCGGCCGCGCGTGCTCCGGATCGGCGGTTTCGGGCCACGCTGCGAGGGCGCCATAAGGATTCGCCGGATCCATGACCGGCAGGATCACGATATCGTCCAGCGTCACCGGCCGGTCGCGCTCCTCCGCGGCTTGCCGGCACGCGCGCAGCCGGTCCACCGCACCGACGTGGGCGAACTGCGCGCCGGACAGGCCCTCGACAAAATAACCGCGCCGCACCCGGCCCTGGTCTTCCATTTCCTTCAGCACTTTATAAAGAGCAGCAAAGCCGCCCGGGAGATCTTCCGCCGCCGCGCACTCGCGGCTGACCACGCCGTAACGATTCAGCAGCGTGTTGACCCGGGCGACGGCCTGCGCCGTCGGGTTTGGTGCGTCGGGCACCAGGCTGGATACCAGTGACCAGCGGCCGCCTGCGAAAGCTTCCTGCGCGCGACGGCTTGAGCGTCGCGCAGAGGTGCGACCGAGCGCACGCAGTGGCGCAAAGGTGTCGTTAGTGATCTGCCCGGCCCAGACGAGATCCCACAGGGCTTCGCGCAGCTCTTTGCCAGTGGCATCCGTCACCGCGGCTTCGATTTCCATCAGGAAAGATGCGCCCTCGGTCTCCAGGCAACGCAGGATTTCAGCATGCAGTTCGGACGGTGCTTCGTAGTCGCGATTGACCGCGAGCAGTTCGCGCACCTGGCGGCGCGTGTACAAAGCGACCCGGCCGTCGCGCGGACCGCTGGCACCCCGGCCGACCCACACGACTGTTCCGGAAGCGGCGAGCATGTCGAGCATGTCCAGCTGGAAACCCGATACGCGGCGAGGCAGGACCACCGTGCTCCAGAGCGTCCACGGCAACGCGAGGCCCTGCAGCTGGGCAACGACCTCCGCGACGCGCTCAGCGCCCTGCCGCTCGTCGCCGACGCCCTGCCATTCCGGCAGGAACAGCGCCAGTGTCGGGGTGTCCACCGGTGCCACGGCATCCCGTAACCGGGCCAGGGTGCGGCGCTTCAGGCGCCGCAGCACTTCCGCATCGCACCAGTCGAGTTCGGCACCGCCGGGCCGGATTTCACCCCGCACCAGCGTGCCGTCGGCCTCCAGTGCGCGCAGCGCGGGCTCGACTTGCGCCGCGCGCAATGCGAAGCGGTCTGCCGCCTGCAGGCTCAGAAATGGACCGTGATGTCGTGCATAGCGTTTCAGCAGTCGTTCCAGGGGGAGCTCGACGGGTTGCAGGAAAGCGTCCGGCAAACCGCCCGGGCTCGATACGCCGAGGGCATCGCGATAAAGGCCGGCATCTTCCGCCGCGATCCAGCGCGGCTCGCCGGCCACGGTCACGAGCGTTGCGCGGCGCTGCCGTTCCAGTTCCTCCAGCCAGGCGCCTGGGGCCTTCACGGCGCGCGCCGGCGCAGCAGCAGCGACCGCACCGCGTTCTCGCGAAACAGGCCGGCAAACAGCGCGGTGCCGGCCAGCTGCGCCGTGACCAGTTCTTCGACGTCGTCCGGGTCTGGCAACAGTGTTTCCAGCGGCGGCAGTTCCTCCACGTCCGCAAAACGCAGCACGATGCCGTCGTCGGTGTACATGACCTGGATTTCGAAACCGTTCTGTTCGCCCAGGCGCTGTTGTAACGCGATGGCCCACGGCGCGTGGATGCGCGCACCGAAGGGTGTCAGGATGCACACGCGCCAGTCGCCCAGTTCGTCGCGGAATCGCTCCACGGTAATCGCGCGGTCGGTGGGCAAGGTGCCGGTGTGCTCTTTCTGCTGCGCGATGTAGGCGGCGAGGTTCTGCGCGGCGAATTCGTCCAGCGGCGTATTGGCCTTGAGCCACGCGGCGGTGCGCGCCTGCCCCATGCGCCCCAATTGACGCACGAAAGCGCCGATGGCCTGGCCGAGTTCCAGCGGCCGGCCCGGGCCGTCGCCGTGCCAGAAGGGCAGCCGCCCCGGCTCGCCCGGCGCCGGCGACACGATGACCCGGTCGCGGGTAATGCTCTCCACCCGCCAGGTGCTCGCACCGAGCATGATCAGGTCGCCCGGCCGCGATTCGAACACCATTTCTTCGTCGAGTTCGCCTACCCGCGGACCGTCTTCACCGAGGTGCACCGCGTAATTGCCGCGGTCGGGGATCGTGCCGGCATTCAGGCGCGTGACCATGGCTGCGCCCCGGCGAGCCGACACCTCGTCTGCGCTTCGGTCCCAGGCCAGCAACGGCTTCAGATCGGCGAAGTCCGACGACGGGTAGTGCCCGCTCAGCATATCGAGCACCGCCTCCAGCGCGCTCCGGCTGAGTTGCCGGTACGGATCGGCTTTCTGGACTATGCCCTCGATATCGGCAATTGTGATTGGTTTTTCGACGCAGATCGCGACAATTTGTTGTGCCAGGACATCCAGCGGGTTGGCCGGGACGGCTATAGATTCCAACTCGCCCTCCAGCATCCGGCTGGCCACCACCGCGCATTCCAGCAGGTCGCCACGGAATTTCGGGAAGATACGCCCGCCGCTTACGGCCCCCACCTGGTGCCCGGCCCGGCCCACTCGCTGCAGGCCCCGGGCCACGGAGCCGGGCGATTCCACCAGCAGCACCTCGTCCACCGCGCCCATGTCGATGCCGAGTTCCAGGGAACTGGTGGCGACGATGCCGCGCAGCGTGCCGGCCTTCAGGCTCTCTTCGATCTCCGCGCGTTTCTCGTGCGACACGCTGCCGTGATGCGCGCGCACCAGCGGCTCATCCGCCAGTTCGTTCAGTTTCAGGGCCAGCCGTTCGCACAGGCCGCGACTGTTCACGAAAATAATCGTGGAGCGGTTGTGTTGAATGCGGGCCAGCAGCTCCGGGTAGATGGCTGGCCAGATACCGCGCTCGGCCTGCGGCGTGCCCACTTCCCGTGAGTAGAGTTCGCCGAGTATCGAACCACCCGGCCTTGGCTCCTGCACTGCGGGCGTCGGCTGCTGCATGTCGGGCACCGGCACGGTGACCATGAGATCCACCAAAGGCGCGGCCGATGCGTCCACGGTCACGACTTCACGCTGCCCGCCGAGAAAACGGGCTACCGCGTCCAGCGGGCGCACGGTGGCGGACAACCCGATGCGCTGCGGCTCGGTGTCGGTGATTTCTGCGAGGCGTTCCAGGGACAAAGCGAGGTGTGCGCCGCGCTTGGTGGGCGCCAGCGCGTGAATCTCGTCCACGATTACCGTGTGCACCGTGCGCAGGGTTTCAGCCGCCCTGGAGCCCAGGATCAGGAACAGGGATTCCGGCGTCGTGACCAGGATGTCCGCCGGTTCGCGCGCCATGCGCTGGCGTTCGCGCTGCGGCGTGTCGCCGGTGCGCACGGCCACCGTGGCCGCGCGAAAACTCGTACCGAGTTTGTCCGCCACGCGCGTGATGCCCACCAGCGGCGCGCGCAGGTTGCGCTCGATGTCATAAACCAGCGCCTTCAGCGGCGAGATGTACAGCACGCGCACGCCGGGCAAAGCATCTGTCGGCAGCTGGCCCAGTGCGTCGATACCGGCAAGAAACGCGGCCAGCGTCTTGCCGCTGCCGGTGGGTGCCACCAGCAGCGAGTGGTGGCCGCGGCGGATGCTTTCCCAGCCGCGCTGCTGCACCTCCGTGGGAGCACGGAAGTTGTCCTGGAACCAGCGCTGCGTGGCATTGTGAAACACGGTGTCGTTGTTATCCGCCAGTCTGCCGTTAGAAGAGTGGCCGAACCGTGTCGATCGTATCAGCCTCGGCGGCCGTCTTGTCGGCCCGATCAGCGGGGATTATCCCGCCCGTCTTGTCCGGGTGCGGTTTTCCTGAAACCATGGCCGGAAGGAGACCGCGAAGCCATGCAGAACAACACGGAATACTGGAATGAAGACGGCGGCCGGAACTGGGTCGTCAATATTGAGGCCACCGAGGCTTTGCTGGAACCCTTGAGCCAGCAGGTGCTGGATCGGGCGGCGGCCCGGCCGGGCGAAACCGTGCTGGACGTTGGCTGCGGGGGCGGGCGCACGACCCTAGACCTGGCCGATGCTGTGGGACCGGGCGGCCGGGTGATGGGCGTGGACGTGTCGGCACCGATACTGGCCGTGGCGCGCGATCGGGCGGCAGCCGCAGACAACCTGCAGCTCGAACTGGCCGATGCGGGCAGTGCAGACTTCGGGGCCGCGGCCTTCGACCTGCTGTTTTCGCGCTTCGGCGTGATGTTCTTCGACGACCCGGTCGCGGCCTTCACCAACCTCCGGCGGAGCCTGAAGCCTGGCGCACGCAGCGTGTTCCTGTGCTGGCGGGCCATGGACGAGAATCCGTGGCTCGCAGCCCCCGCCGCGGCCGCCTTCGAGATTTTGCCGCCGCCGGAACCACCCGACCCCGAAGCCCCCGGCCCCTTTGCCTTTGCGGACGAAGGGCGTACCCGGGGCATTCTCGAGCAGGCGGGCTTTGCCCAGGTCGGGCACGAGCCCGTGGACCACGAGATGTCGTGGCCGGACGTGGAGACTGCGGTGAGCTACCTGATGCAGATGGGACCGGCCGGGGCACTGCTTCGTGAAGCGAACGACGAGACGGTTACCCGCGAAGTCACGGCCGCGGTGCGCGGCGTATTCGAACAGAATCAGTCAGCCGCCGGCGTACAGATGCGGAGCAGCGCCTGGATCGTCACCGCAGCAAATCCGCTCTGAGGCCGGGCGCAGACCAGCCTGGCCGGACGGTACGCGCAAGTCGGGTAGGTTCTTTTACCGATAGGCAACTCCGCGACCCCTGTGCGAGTCTGCAATTCGTGGCAGCCGCGAGAGAGCCCCGATGAACGTCGATACCCCGGTGAAAGAAGTGATGACGCCGCACCCCCGCGCGGTGCAGTTGGGCGACAAGATTAGCGACGTGCGCAGCGCCTTGGCCGACGGGCGCCTGCACCATCTGCCGGTGCTGGACGGGCAGCTGCTGGTCGGCATCATCAGCACGACGGATTTGCTTGAGTTCGGTTTTGCGCCGCGTGACACCCACGAGAACGTGGATGATTACCTGGACGAGCAGTTCAGTATCGAACAGATCAT
>CAMYJV010000038.1:24435-37386 GCA_947258805.1 uncultured Gammaproteobacteria bacterium
AGTCGTCGCCCGTCACGATCCCGACCAACAGTACGATTCGTGACGCGGCCAACGCGCTGGCCACGGGTTCCCTGCACGCGGTCCCGGTCGTCAAGGAAGACGGCGAACTGGTGGGTATCGTGACGTCCACGGACATCGTCAGTTACGTGGTGTCGCAAGTCTAGACCTGCCGGGGCAGCTGGCGGTAGAGGCTGTCGGCGCAGCGTTCAGGCCGCCGGAGTATCGTTCGCGTTCTCGAGTTTCTGCATCCGGAATTTCTGCAGCTTGCCGGTGATTGTCATTGGGAACTCGGTGACGAAGCGCACGCGTTTCGGCACCTTGAAGTGGGCCAGGTGCGCCCGGCAGAAGTCCTGGATCTCCTCAACGGTCGCGGTTGCGCCGTCCTGCAGCTGGATCCAGGCCGCGATTTCTTCGCCGTAGTACTCGTCCGGCACACCGAAGACCGCGGCCTCCGCGATCTTCTCGTGCGTGTACAGCAGGTCTTCGATCTCGCGCGGGTAAATGTTCTCGCCGCCGCGGATGATCATCTCTTTCAGCCGGCCGGTGATACGGACGTAACCGTCCGCATCCATCGTGCCGAGATCACCGGACGCGAGCCAGCCGCTCGCATCGACGGCTTTCGCGGTAGCCTCCGGATCGCCGTAGTAGCCGCGCATGATGTGATGGCCGCGAAAGCAGATCTCGCCGACCTCGCCGATTGGTACCGTCGCGCGCGTTTCCACATTCACCACCTTGACCTCCTGGTGCGGCAGGTTGGTGCCCACCGTGCCGATGCGCCGCTCCAGGCTGTCGTTTCGCGTGGTCAGGTGGGTCAGCGGTGAGGCCTCCGTTTCGCCGTAGCCGATCAGGATTTCCGGGCAATGCATGTCGTTCATCACCCGGCGCATCAGCTCCGGCGGGCAGGGTGCGCCGGCCATGATGCCGGTGCGCAGGCTCGCCAGGTCAAACCCGGCAAAGTCCGGATGATCCAGCATCGCGATGAACATGGTCGGCACGCCGTGCACGGCAGTACATCGTTCGTCCTGGACGGACCGCAGCACCAGCTCGGGGTCAAAGTGTTCGCACGGCACGACCAGGCACGCGCCGACAGACATGCACAGCAGGTTCGCGAGCACCATGCCAAAGCAGTGATAGAAGGGCACGGATACGGCCAGCCGGTCGTCCGGGCCGAAGTGCATCGCGCGCGCAGTGAAGAACGCATTGTTCAGGATATTGTGGTGCGTCAGCACCACCGCCTTCGGGAAGCCGGTGGTGCCGGACGTGTACTGGATATTGATCGGGTCGTCGCGGTCCAGGGCGTTCGTTGCCGCGTCCAGCGCGGCCGTGTCGGTACCTTCGCCGGCCGCCAGTGCTTCCTGCCAGGTGGTAAAGCCCGGTGCGGGGCGCACGGTTGCCATCGGCGCCCCCGGCTCGTAGACCACCACTCGTCGCAGGTTCGGCAGGCGCGCTGACTGTAGATTCTCCGGCTGGCTGTCGGCGAGTTCCGGCACCAGCTCGGTCAGCATCGCAACGTAGTCGCTGGTGCGAAAGGCCGGGATCACGAACAGCCCCTGTACCTCGGAGCGGTCCAGCGCGTAGCCGAGTTCCTTCGGCCGGTAGGCCGGGTTGATATTCACCAGCACGATGCCGACCCGCGCGGTCGCCATCTGCAGCAATAGCCACTCGATGTTGTTCGTGGACCAGACGCCGACGCGGTCGCCGCGGGTGAAGCCCAGGCCCAGCAGGCCCCGGGCCAGCCGGTCTACGGCCGCGCGGAGTTCGCCGTAGCTGAGGCGGCGCTGCTGCGGCATGCAGACGATGGCTTCCCGTGCCGCGTGCTCACGAGCCACCGCATCGAAATGTGCGGCGATCGTTGCGCCGAGCAGCGGCACATCACCGCCGCGGTGACAGTAGCTCTGCGTCAACCGGGCCGGGATGGTCACGGCTCAGGCTTCCACGCCTTGCCAGTAATCATCGACCCTTGCCTGGATCCCGTCGATGACCTGGTCCTGCCGCACCGGCTCGAACAGGTGCGCGAAGCGGCCTTGCAGCCGCAGGTATTCCTCTACGGGTGGACGCTGCTTCGGCGGTTTGGTGTGCACCACCTGGCCGTCTGCGTACTCCTTCAGCGGCCAGATGCCTGTCTGCACCGCGAGCCGGCCGATGTCTGCGGTGTACTGCGGGTCGAAATCCCAGCCCGTCGGGCACGGCGCCAGCGCGAGGATCAGTCGGGGCCCGTCCAGGCTCATCGCTTTCTGCACTTTGCGCGCGAGGTCCAGGGGTTCCGCGCCGATGACCGTGGCCACGTACGCAGGCCGGTGGGCGGCCCAGATGCCGAACAGGTCCTTCTTGTAACCCGCGTAACCGAGGCCGGTGGTCGCCGTCTTCGCGCCGTGCGGCGTGGCGGCGGAAGCCTGCTGGCCGGTGTTCGCGTAACCCTCGTTGTCGTAACAGATGTACAGAAAGTCCAGGCCTCTCTCGATGGCCCCCGACGTGGCCGACAGGCCCATGCCGTAAGCCGCGCCGTCGCCGGTCAGCACGATGGTGTCGAGGTCTTCGTCGGGCGGCAACCGGCCGCTGTCAATCAGGATATCGAGCGCGTCGCGCACGCCCTGCGCGCCGGCGGGCGCCGACGCCATCGCGGTATACAGCCACGAACCGCGAAACGGGGTGAACGGGTAGGCCGCGAGCAGCGTCATGCAGCCGGCCGCGTTCACGAACACTGTTTTCTCGCCGACCTGGTCGTAGATTTCGTGCAGCGCTTCGAGCGCACCGCAGCCCGCGCACATCGGCGTGCCGGCGCCGAGCAGGTGGCTCGACGGCAGGTCCTTCATGCGTTTCAGCGTGGTCTCTTTCATCGCTTGCCCCCGAGCTCGCGCCGCTCGACCTCGGCCACCGCCTGCAGCTTGCGCAGTTCGCGCAGTTCGTTCTCGGTATAGAGCAGGCGCGGTGGCGGCGTGACGCCGTCGGCAATGGCTTGATGCGCAACCGCGACCATTTCGAAGAATTCCTCCGCGCTGATGTCGCGGCCGCCCAGTCCGCCGACGAAGCTCAGCAGTGCAGGCGGCGCATCAGGATTACCGTACAGCACCGATGCGAGCTCGGCGTGCAGCACGCCGCCTTTGCCGATGGACAGGTTCTGGTCGATCACGATGGCCGCCTGCTTGCCGGCGAGCAGCCGCTGCATGTCGTCCGCAGGAAAGGGCCGATATACGCGCGGGCGCAGCAGGCCGACGCGCTCGCCGTTGGCCCGGAGCCGGTCCACCGCGTCACGGGCCTTGGTGGCGAAGGAACCGAGCATCACGAACACAATATCCGCATCGTCGGTGTGGTAGTTCTCGACAGCTTCGTAGCTACGGCTGAATTCCGTCGCGAATTCCTGCGCGATATCGGCGTAGGCAGCCAGCGCATTCATCGCCGCCAGGTGCATCTCGTACCGGAAATAGGAATATGGCGAGCCACCCAGTACCGCGACGGCCTGGCTGATCGGCTGGCTCGCGCGAAAGGCCAGGTTCTCGGGGTCGAAGCCGGGCAGGAAGCGATCGACGGCCGCCGGCTCAGGAATGTCGACCGGCTCGCGCGTAAAGGACAGGTAGAAACCGTCCAGGTTCACGATCGCGGGCAGGCGGACCCGGTCGTCTTCGGCCAGCCGGTAGGCCATGAGTACCCCGTCGAGAACTTCCTGGCAGGTGGCGCAGTGAATCTGCAGGAAGCCGCAGTCGCGCGCGGCCATGATGTCGTTGTGGTCGGACTCCAGCGTCACCGGCGCGGCGAGTCCGCGGGATACGTTGACCAGCACGAAGGGCACTCGCCAGCCGGCCACCGTGTACAGCATCTCCATCGCGTACAGCAGCCCCTGGCTGGAGGTCGCGGTGAACACGCGCACGCCGGTCGCTGCTGCGGCACCGGCCGCCGTCAGTACCGAGTGCTCGGACTCCAGCGTGACCATGCGGCCGGGCATCTCGCCGGCGTCGATCCACTGGCCGAGGGTCTCGATGATTTCGGTCTGCGGCGTGATCGGGAAGGCCGGCACGTAGTCGGCGCGCGCAAGGCGTGCGCCCCACGCGGCTGCGCCATTGCCGGTCAGGAGCTCGCGGCTCATGAGGACTCCCCGTCCGCTTCCGCGTCGCGGGCCTCGGTTTCGGGGATTGTGCCGATCGCGTGCGGCGGGCACTTCGCGACGCAGATCATGCAGCCCTTGCAGTGGTCGTAGTCGATTGCCGGCACGCCGTCATCGCTGACGCTGATGCAGCTGTCGGGACAGAAGGTGCTGCAGACCCACCAGCACTTGTTGCAGCGGTCGTAATCGATGACCGGCCGCAGCGTGCGCCAGAGTCCCGTGCGCACCTGCACGCTAGTGGCGGCAGCATGGATGGCGGGCGCCGACCGGCGCGCGTCTTCAAAGACCGGTTCCAGCCACGCCGGTGGCTGGTAATCCTTCGCTGATCGCGCCGGCGCCTCGCGCACGAGGCCGGCTTTGTCCTGCATTTCGTCGTAGGCGTGCAGTGCGACCGCGACGTTCTGCTCGACCACTGTTGCGGGCAGCGACGCGAGTTCCTCGCGGACTGCGGCGTCGAGCACATGCCGCGGAATTACGCCAACCAGCGCCGCCGCCGCACCCGCGCAGGCGGTGCCGGCGAAGGGCAGCTCGGCACGGTCCGCGACGGTTTCGCGCGCGGGCAGCACCAGCACCGGGCCGGCCAGGTTCAGGCGGTGGGTCCAGGTGGCCGTATCCTCGTGGCTGTTAATCAGCAGTACGCTGCGTGCCGTGAGGCCCTGGGAAACGCCGGCGGCCGCGATCCCGACCAGGGACTCATCGGCGACGATCACGAGATCGGGCTCGATGATGATGCCGCGCTCGTTGATGGGTTCCCGCGCGGCACGCACGTAGGCAAAGATCGGCGCGCCGCGGCGTTCCGCGCCGTAGCGCGGTGCATCCTGCACATCGAAGCCGGCGCGGAAGAAGGCCGAGCCGAGAATGCGGCTGGCGGTCTTCGTGCCCTGGCCGCCGCGGCCGTGAAAGCGAATCCGGTACATCGTCCGGTCCGTCAGATGAAGTCCGGGGCGGACGAAAACAGGCCGTGGCGGCGGAAGCTCATCGCGCGCCGCACCCGCTCCGTGGCCAGTTCCACCGCGGCCCGGCGGGGCAGGATCCCGTCCGTGCGAGAGCGCTTGAGCACGGCTTTCGTGTTGCTGAGGATTTTCTCTTCGATGCTGGCCATCGCCGAGACCTCCGTCGCGCCGTGATATTCCATTGCCGCGCAGATCACGCCGCCCGCGTTGGCGATGAAGTCGGGCACGCAGAGCACGTCGTGTTCGTGCAGGTACTGCTCGGCGGCCGGCGTCACCGCGATGTTGGCGCCGGGCACCACGAGCCGGGCACGCAGCCGCTGCATGTTGTCGCCGTTAATCGCGTCGGGCCGGGCGGCCGGGACCCAGACCTCGCAGTCCACGTCGATCAGCGCATCGCGATCGAGAATGTCCCCGTCGCCGTGATCCACCACGCTGCCGCCCTGCGCCTTGATCCCGGTCAGCGCTTCCACGTCCAGCCCGTCGGGATTTTGAATCGTACCCTTGGAATCGTTTGCCGCGACCACGATCGCGCCGCGCGTTTGCAGAAAGCGCGCGGCGTGTTTGCCGACGGCGCCAAAGCCCTGGATCGCGACGCGCGCGTCCTTCAGGTCGAGACCGCAGTGGTCGGCCGCGATTTCCGTCGCGTGCATGAGCCCCCAGCCCGTCGCGCCGATCTCGTCCAGCGGGATGCCGCCCACTTCGCGCGGCAGACCGACCGCGCGGCCGATCTCATCCCGGACCCAGGCCATGCATTCCTCGTTGGTGCCCATGTCGGGGCCGAAGATGTAGTCGTTTTCCTGGCGCAGCGCCGAGGCAAACGTGCGTAGCAGGCGCTCCTTCTGCTCGTCCGGGGTTCGCGGGTCCCCGAAGACCACTGATTTGCCGCCGCCGTGAGGCAATCCGGCGGCCGCGTTCTTCATGGTCATCGCACGCGCCAGGCGGAAACACTCGGCCAGGCTGACGTCGCTGGCCATGCGCAGCCCGCCGATGGACGGCCCGGTGGCGACGTTGTCGACTACCAGGATGCCGCGAAGGCCCACCGTCGGCTCATGTACGTGGATGATCTTGGCGGGGCCGAATTCATCCGCGTAGTCAAACGGGTCCGACATATTGAGCTGCCCCCTATTGTTCTACTTCATAACAATACCGCACGGGGACGCGGAATCTTGGAATGTACCTGCCGGCTTATAAAGGGGCCAGGCACCATTTCCCCAGGGGAAATTGGAGCCAGGCCCCTGACTAGCCGGGCGCGTCGGGATCGAGGGTGCGCACCGCGTAGCCCGCGTCGTCGAGTTCCTTGAGAATCTGCTCCAGGTGAACCCGGTCGCGCGTTTCCAGGATCAGGTCGAGATACGTGTCCTTCGCCGGCAGGGTCGTGAAAATCCGGTGGTGCTGGATTTCGATGAAGTTGCCGCCCAGACGCGCGACGATGTCCGAGACCTTCGCCAGTTCGCCCGGCACGTCGGACAGGCTCAACCGCAGGCGCGTGATTCGTCCCTCGCGGACCAGTTCGCGCATCAGGATGGAGGCCAGCAGCCGCGAATCGATGTTGCCGCCGGACAGCACCACGCCCACGCGCTTGCCTATGAAGCGCTCGGGGTAAGCCAGCAACGCGGCGAATCCCGCCGCGCCCGCGCCCTCGACCAGGGTCTTTTCGATATTCAGCAGCAACGCCACCGCCTGCTCGAGGTACTGCTCTTCGACCAGCAGGACCTCGTCCACGTATTGCCGGACCAGCGGCAGGGTGTGTTGCCCGATCTCTGCCACCGCGATGCCTTCCGCCAGCGTGTCGCCGCCGATTTCTCGCGCCTGGCCGTCCAGCGCGGACTTCAGCGACGGGAACATCTCGGCCTCGACGCCGACGATCTCGATGTCCGGCTTCAGCCCTTTGGCCGCGACAGCAATGCCGCTGATCAGTCCGCCACCTCCGACCGGGACGACCAGGCAGTCGAGTTCCGGCGCGTCCTCGAGCATTTCGATCGCGGCCGTGCCCTGGCCGGCGATGATCAGCGGGTCGTCGAAGGGATGGATGAAGGTCAGCTGTTTGCGGCGCCCGAGTTCGCGGGCAAACTTTGCCGCTGCGTTAAGCGATTCACCTTCGAGCAGAACCCGCGCCCCGTGGGCACGGGTGTTCTCCACCTTCACGAAGGGCGTGTTGGTGGGCATCACGATGGTGGCCGGGATGCCGAGCTGATGGGCATGGTAGGCGACTGCCTGTGCGTGGTTGCCAGCCGACACGGCGATGACTCCGCGCTTCGTCTCGTCTGCGCTGAGCTGCACGAGCTTGTTGAACGATCCCCGTTCCTTGAAAGACGAAGTGAACTGCAGGTTCTCGAATTTCAGCCAGGTATCGACGCCGGTGATCGCAGACAGCGTGACCGACTTGCGGCAAGGCGTGCGCACCGTATGCCCCACGAGCCGATCCGCGGCGGTGCGAATGTCCGCCAGTGTGACGCCAGCCGGCTCTGCCGCGGAGGAGCGCTTTGCCACGACGCGCAGCCGGCGTCTACAAGCTGAGCGTCGGAATCAACTCTCTGCATCCGGAAACTGTTCCAGACCCTCGGCGAGATAGTCGGCCACCAGCGGCGTGCCGATCAGGTACTCCGCGGTGCGAGTGTTCCACGCGTCTTTCGCCCGTTCGATGGCGTCGTCCCATTCGCCAAGGCTGAAGTCTCCGCGGCCTACCCACATCAGGGCCACCAGCGTTACCTGTTGATCGGGCTCCAGGTCGTCAATCGTGAATTTGAGCTCCTGAAAGCTCGGGTCGTCGCCGTGGTCCGCCAGGATCTGCCGCGCCCAGTCATCCGACGGGCTCAGGGATTCTTCCGGGATCGTCACGGATTCCTTCACGTGGAATTCGTGCGCCTTATCGATGATGAACCGAACCGTTTCCCGGTTCAGCTCCAGCTCCAGTTCACTGTCTTCCGCCATGATGTCGCTCCTTGTTCGCCGGTGCGTCTCCGCAACGTTTGCCGACGCTATTCGGTCGCCGCTGGGTAAAATTTCCACTCGCGCCAGCGCAGGCCGTCCTTGAATTCGTAGATGTTCAGCGAGCGGACGGTGCGCCGGGTCTCGCCCTCACCGAAGTGATCGATCTCCACCTGCACCAGGATATTGTCGAGCATGCCAAGGCGCTGTACGTCTGAATCGCTCCAGTCGTTGTTGCCAAAGAAACCCTGCAACAATGTGACGGTCTCGTCGCGCCCCTGGATCATCAGCTTCGGGCCGGCGTCGTTCACCTGGTACCACGCGTAGTCTTCGGCGAGGTAGGGCCCGACTGCAGCCGCATCCTGGTCGACGAAGGCCACTTCGGCCTTCTCGATCAGCGCCAGCATGTCCGGTGGGATTTCGGCGAAGTTCTCGGTCCTGGCCAGTGCGAAGCCGCCCGCAATACCCAGCAGCAGCGCCCCGGCCAAGCCCCAGGCGGTCCGTGCATGTCTTGCATTCTTGGTAGCCATTCGCCCCTCCAAGCTCAGTGTAATGCGGCCAGTCTGGCAGGTTATCCGTACATCCCGAAAGGCGTTAGCATTCGGCAACGGTCGGTTGGGAGGCCTGGTATGCGTATAGCCGATTTTGGGGTGCCGCATTCAGCGACGGCGCTGCTTTTTGCCCTCCTTGCGCTTTGGCAGGCGCCTTTACAGGCGGCCGATCGCGTCCTGATTATCGGCGCCACATCGCGCAGCGCGGCCGAACTGATTCCGCAGGCCCTCGCCCGGGGTTATGAGGTCACCGCGCTTGCCCGCCGCCCGGAGGCGGTGGAAATTGCCCACGAACGCCTGACCGTGGTTAAGGGTGATGTCTACGACGTGGAGTCGCTGACCGCCGCCATGGGGGGTGACGAAGTTGTGATCTCGATGGTGGGTCCGCGGGTCGACCCGATGAAAGAGGTCGAGTTCATGGATCTGTACACCGTTGGCACCGCGAACATCATGCAGGCGATGCGCGCCGTGGGCGACCAGCGGCTGCTGGTGGCCAGCTCGCTGGCCGTCGAGAACAAGCTGCCGACGGAAAAGCCGGCCCTCGATGATCTCGGCACGATGTGGATCTGGAATGCGCGACGCCTGTACCGTGACATGCAGGAGATGGAAGTCCTGGTGCGCGACAGCGGCCTCGACTACGTGATCCTGCGCCCGCCGTTCCTGGTGGAAGAGCCGGCCCGTGGAGACCTGAAGGTGTCCGTAGACACCGACTCGCCGAAACAGACCATGCTCACGTTCGCGGATTTTGCCGCTTTTGTGCTCGACCAGGTCGAGGGCGACCAGTACCTGAATACTACGGTCGGCCTGTACAGCGACCGCAAGCTGCAGTGGGGCCAGAACGCGGATTTCGAGAAACTGGCGGAGGAATCAAAGCAGCTCCGCGAGCTTGCCGAGGACCCTTGACGCGCGCGGCGGCGTCGCCTCGGTTGTGTTCACACTGGGCTTACGCTTCGGGCTCAGCGCGTTGCCGATGCAACGACCGAGTCCACCCAAACGCTGAACATCGGGTGTTCGACGATGCCCCTGTCTCCCAGCTCGTAATCCAGGTTGTCCAGGTCCCGTCGGATCTTCTTGTGCACGCTGCCTTTCACCGGCAGTGTCGTCAGCACGATCACGCGGTGACCCGTCTCCGTCGCCACGACGACCCATTCGCGTATGCGCCGGATATTGGCCTCACGAACGGCCGTGGGCGCATCGTCCTGCAGCGTGAAACCGCGCACCTCCGCAAACGGTCTCCCGTCGCGTATTTCCGCTGCGTGCTGTTCCAGGATGACCAGTTCCTCTGCATTTCGCTCCGCGTTATCCGGTCCATGGGCCACCAGCGCGACGACTTCTTTGGCAGGATCGCGACTGAGCTGAATGGCGTAATCCAGCAGGATCGCCGAGATAATCGGATCCGTGGTCGGCGTGGGCCCGAACACGACGCGCGCGTCGGTCTGCACGCGGGGCACCGACATCCACGGCGCATCGTCGCTCAGCCCGAAGATGTAGCGCCACTGCCCGATTAGTCCGCCGGACTTCAGCGTCGTGATGGGCATGATCAGCAGCGTGTCGGCGCCGGCGTCCGTGAGTTCGTCCACGGCAGCCTGGATGTGGTCGGAGGTCATCATGGCCATTCCGAAAGCCACGGCCGTGGGATGTTGCCCGGCGGTTGGCATGTACGCTTTCTTGAACGCTTCGTTGCCGCTCGGTTCGTAGCCGTGGCCGAGTGCCAGCACGCCAACGCTGCCGACCAGAGCAGTATCGCTCAGGTAGACCTGGAAGTTGGGGCCCATGCGCCCCATGTTCTGCACGATCTGTTCGTCGGTCAGCTCCTGGTACAGGGGTACCTTTGCGCGCAGTTCGGTGAACTGCTCCTCCGTCATGTTGTGATGGGCATGCCCCTGGTGCTCATGGTGCTGGCCAGCGATGCCTAAGTTCCAACCAAAGATCAGGCAAATTGCCCAGGCGCTGAAGGCAGTTAACCGATGAGAATCCTTCGCGCGCGAATTCGAAAACATGGCTGCCCCCTCGGTGGTTGGTCCGATTCTACTCCCGCCACCCAGCAGGGGCCTGCGAAGGACCAGGCCTAAGCTACGGCGGCAGCTGATTCAGCCGCTGACGGCCGGGCTCTCCGCAGCGATCCGCCGGGCCATCAACGCTGTGCCGGCCAGCACCATGATCAGCGGCGCCAGGGCCAGCAGGTTCATCCAGGCCCAGCCCGCGGTGTTGATCAGCAAGCCGGCCAGCAGGGAGGCAACGGCCATCACGCCGAACATGCAAAAGTCGTTCAGTGCCTGCACGCGGAAACGCTCCGCTGGCCGGTAGGTTCGGATCAACAGCGTGGTGCTCGCGACAAACATCAGGTTCCAGCCTACGCCGAGGGCAATCAACGCCCACGCGTAATGCATCACGTCCCGGCCCGATAACGCGAAGGCCACGCAGCCCGCTTCCAGCAGTGCGCCCAGTGCCAGCATGCGAAAGCCGCCGAAGCGGGCCACCAGCCAGCCGCTGAACAGCGACGGTATGTACATTGCCAGCGAGTGCCCCTGGATGACCCAGGTGGTCTGTTCCACCGTATGCCCGTCGATGATGTGCATGCTCAGCGGAGTCGCCGTCATGATCAGCGCCATGATCCCGAAACCGACGGCGGCACCCAGCACGGCAATCATGAAGACCGGCTGGCGCGCAATTTCGCCGAGTGGGCGCGCTGCATCGTCTATGGGGCCGTCACTGACCACCGGGTTGCGGAAGCGCGTCAAGGTAGCCGCGCTCAGCAGGAACACGACGGCGAGCACCAGGAAGGAAGCCACGTACTCGGTGTCGGTCCAGCCGCGAACCGCCACCACCAGCCGTGGGCCAACGGCGGCCGCACCAATGGTGCCGAGCATCACCCACGCGACCACCCGGCTTACCATCGCCGGTTCGACGCTTTCGGCAGCGGCAAAGCGGAACTGGGCGACGAAGGCAAAGTTGGCGCCGATCAAGAGGTTGGCCGCACAGTACCACCAGAAGCTGCCGCCGTTCACCGCGGCTGCGGCCACCAGGGTACCGGTGCCCGCCAGCAGGGAGCCCGTGATGAATACGCGGCGGCGACCGAAGCGCTTCATGGCCAGTGCGGCGGGCACCGTGGCGATGGCGACGCCCAGCACGCCGCAGGTTACCGGCAGCGTGGCAAGCCTCGCGTCGGGCGCCAGGACAGCGCCGATCAGCCCCGCCAGCACCACCAGTGTGACCTGGCCGATGGCGCTGAAAAACTGGGCGATGCAGAGCACGATGACATTGAACATGGATCGGGCAGTGTAAACTGCGCCGCTTCGTATGCCGCCCCAGCCGGCACAACAACAGGCAAGAGAGTGTTCAGATGACCCAGTCGTTTCATCCGCCCGTCCGCACCTTGATGGGCCCGGGCCCTTCCGACGTGAATCCACGCATCCTGGAAGCCCTGTCGCGGCCCACCATCGGCCATCTCGACCCGGCCTTCGTCGGCCTGATGGACGAGATCAAGGGGCTGCTGCAATTCGCATTCCAGACCCGCAACGCGCTGACCTTGCCCGTGTCCGCACCGGGATCCGCCGGCATGGAAACCTGTTTCGTGAACCTGGTCAGTCCGGGCGACAAGGTGGTGGTTGCCCAGAACGGGGTCTTCGGCGGCCGGATGAAAGAGAATGTGGAACGCTGTGGCGGCATCGCGGTCATGGTGCAGGACGACTGGGGCCATGCCGTCGATCTGCAGAAAGTGGAAGACGCGCTGAAGGCCAATGCGGATGCGAAGCTGCTGGCCTTCGTGCATGCGGAGACGTCAACCGGTGCGCGTTCGGACGCGGCGGAACTTTGCCGGCTCGCTCGTCAGCACGACTGCCTGAGTATCGTCGACACCGTGACGGGCCTCGCCGGTATCGAAGTAGACGTGGATGGCTGGGGCGCCGACGCGGTTTATTCGGGTACGCAGAAGTGCCTGTCCTGCGTGCCTGGCCTGTCCCCCGTCACCTTCAGCGAGCGCGCGGCGGCTGCCATCAAGGCCCGCGAGCACCGCGCGCAGAGCTGGTTCCTGGACCTGGAGCTGGTAATGGCCTACTGGGGCGAAGGCGCGCAGCGCGCCTACCACCACACCGGCCCGATCAACGCACTCTATGGGCTGCACGAAGCCCTGGTGATCCTGAAGGAAGAAGGTCTGCAGAATTCGTGGGCGCGCCACCGGCGCAATCACGAAGCGCTGGCCGCCGGGCTCGAAGCCCTGAACATCGACTTCGTGGTGGATGCGGCGCACCGCCTGCCGCAACTGAACTGCGTGCGTTTCCCGGCGGGTGTCGACGACGCCGCTATGCGCAAACAGTTGCTGCACGATTTTCAGCTGGAGATTGGCGCCGGCCTCGGACCGCTGGCCGGCAAGGTCTGGCGCATCGGGCTGATGGGCTACGCGTCGAATCAGAAAAACGTG
>CAMYJV010000038.1:37441-64851 GCA_947258805.1 uncultured Gammaproteobacteria bacterium
GTCGAGTTCCAGCGGCCGCCCGGCCTCGAAATCCTGGAGCATCGAGGTCTTGTGTGCGCCGACGGCCACCGCACCGTCGATGCGCTGGTCGATATCCATCGCAAAGCGCACGCCGAGTTTGGAGGCGACAGCAGTGGCCTCCGTCATCATCCGGTGGATTACGTCGCGGACGCCTGCATTTGCGCCCATCGCCTCCAGCGTCGCGCCGGTCAGCACGCTGACAGGGTTGAAGCTTGCGTTGCCGAGCAGTTTGAACCAGATGTCATCGCGAATTCTCTTTCGCACGGGCGCCTTGAACCCGGCCCGGGTCAGGGCTTCGCCCAGGGCCCTGACGCGCTCGGACTTCGAACCGTCGGGCTCGCCGAGCATGAAGCGACTGCCTTCCAGGTGTTTGACCACCCCGGGCGCGACGATTTCGCAGGACGGATACACGACGCAGCCGATGACCCGCTCCGGCCCGACGGTGTCCCAGATCCTGCCGCCGGGGTCGGCGATTTCCAGCCGGTGGTTTTCCAGCGCTCCCGGCAGCCCGTAGAAGTACCACCACAACACGCCGTTCTGGGCGGTGACCACCGCGGTATCCGGCCCCAGCAGAGGGGCCATCTGGTCCACAATCGGGAACATGGAGTGCGCTTTCAGCGTGACGATCACATAGTTCTGCGGGCCGGCCTCGGCCGGATCGTCGGTGCAGCGCACCTGCACTGTTTTGCGTTCGCCGCCGATCTCCAGCGTCAGGCCGTGGGCTCGCATGGCCGCGAGATGCGGGCCGCGGGCGATCAGGGTTACGTCGTAACCGGCCGCCGCCAGTTCAGCACCGAGGTAACCGCCGATGGCGCCGGCGCCGTAAATGCAGATCTTCATTGCGTCTCAGGCCAGGCCCAGTTTTTCGGCCAGGCCGATGCGCTGCAGCTTGCCGGTGGCGCCCTTCGGAATCTCATCCATCAGCACGATCTTGCGCGGGACCTTGCCGTCCATCAGCCGCTCGCCGGCAAAGGCACGGATCTCGCTTTCGCTGGCGGCTGCCCCGTCTTTCAGCACGACGGCGGCCGCGACGTCTTCGCCCAGTTTCGGGTGCGGGACCGCGAAGGTCACGGCCTGTGCAACGGCCGGGTGGTCCATCAGCACCTCGTCCACCTCGCGCGGTGATATTTTCTCGCCGCCCCGGTTGATGATTTCTTTCAGCCGGCCGGTGATGCGCAGGAAGCCTTCATCGTCCATCACCCCCTGGTCACCGGTGCGGAACCAGCCGTTGGTGAAGGCCTTCGCGTTTGCAGCGGGGTTGTTCTGGTAGCCGGCGGTGACGTTCGGGCCGCGAATCACGACCTCGCCCGTCGCCCCGGTGGCAAGCAGCTCGCCCTGTGCATCCATGATCGCAATTTCGGGACCGGCCGCTACGCCGACGCTGCCGGGCTTGCGGGTCCCCGGCGGCAACTGGTTGCTCGCCATCTGATGTGCCGCTTCTGTCATCCCGTAGGACTCGATGACCGGCGCGTTAAAGGTGGACTCGAGCTCGGCCATGACTTGCGGCGGCAGCGACGCGGACGACGAGCGGACAAAGCGCAGGCGAGCCGAGGCAATGCTGTCCTGGTTGCGAGGTGCGCGGCCAAGAATGGCCTGGTGCATTGTGGGCACGGCCGTATACCAGCTCGGCCGGGCAGCATCCAGCCAGGCGAAGAACTTCAGTGCATTGAAGCCCGGCGTGCAGGTGATCTGTGCCCCGGCCTGCAGGGAACTCAGCACCGCGGCAATCAGCCCGTGTATGTGAAACAGCGGCATCACGTTCAGGCAGTGATCCGCAGCGCTCAGTTTCAGGCTTGCGGCGATATGGCGCGCCGACGCGCATACGTTGGCGTGGGTCAGCGGTACGATCTTCGGCCGGGCGGTAGTACCCGACGTATGCAGCACCAGCGCGATGTCCGCTTCGGCCGCAGCCCCGCTTTGTGTCGCAGTGCCGGCTTCCCCCGCCAGGCGGAAGACGCCGGCCGGTCCGTCGGGATCACACTCAAGCCGCGCGACGGGAATGCCGAGGCGCTGCGCGACGTCAACGGCCGGACCGTCTTCGCCGGCCTGGACCACGAGCAACCTGGCTTCGAGGTCGGTGAGATAAAATTCCAGCTCGTCAGCCGTGTAGGCCGGATTCAGCGGCGCGGTGGTGGCGCCGGCCGCGATGGCAACGAACGCGGTGGCCATCTCCGGCCCGTTCGGCAGCACGATGGCAACCGCATCGCCACGCCCGGCGCCCAAACCGTTCAGTTGGCTGATGGTCCGGTTTACCTGCTCACGCAGGCCCGCGTAACTCAGCGGCTGTCGTCCCGGCGCACCGATGGCCGGGGCGTCAGCTTCGCCGTTTGCCAGTAATTCAATAATCGTGGCCACGCGCAAATGGTAACTGTTCCGTCACGCCGAATAGCGGTATCCGGGAGTTGCCAGTGACCTCACACCGACAGATGGAGCGGGGGCGCGCCCGGCGCTGGCTACCAGGGCATGGTTTCGCCCTGGTAGTCCACGAAGCGGCCGTTGTCTGCCGGCCCGAGCCCGTCAATCACGACCAGGAGCTGGGCGACACTGTCGCTGGGTTTCAGCGCCCCGGGAAAGCGCATCAACTGCGGGTTCGTGCCGACCATGCCCGGGTGCAGCATGACCGCAGTGACACCCTTGCGCCGCGTTTCATAGTGCAGCGTGTGGAAGTACATGTTCAGGGCCGCCTTGCTCGCCTTGTAGTGATAGAGAGCGGCAACCTTTGAGCCGGCCACGAAAGAACCGGAGTCGCTGGACATGGCCAGCACCAGTTTCAGCTGCGAAGCCTCCACGTTCGGCATGAAGGCCTGGGCGACTTTCATCGGGCCGATGGTGTTGACCTCGAAGCTCTGTCGCGCCACGTCGAAGTCCAGCTTCGCCAGGCGGCGGCCTGCCGTTTCCGAGGTTGGTCCCATGGCCGCGTTCAGCAGCAGGATGTCGATGGGCTGGTCACGGTACTTCTCGGCCAGGGCATCAATGCCCTCATGATCCGTCACGTCCAGATATTCGACCAGGATGTCGGGATCCTCGACAGCCAGGGCCTGCAGCTCGGTGGCGGCTTCCGGCTTGCGAGCTGTGGCGATGACCCGCCAGTCGCGCGCCGAGATCTGCCGCACGAACTCGAAACCGATGCCGCGGTTGGCGCCGGTGATCAATACG
Source organism: uncultured Gammaproteobacteria bacterium (assembly GCA_947258805.1). Next base: position 40,619 of record CAMYJV010000038.1, read on the forward strand.
GTGGGCTTGCCGACCTGTGTTTCGGCGCCAGCGCTCGCGGCAGCCAGCAGGCAGACCAGCAGCAGATTCTTCATAGCTAGAGCCCCATTCAATGGCTTGATGCGCATCATTCGGGTTTCGCCGCGCCCCGGCAAGGGGTGGGGTGGTGGTCCACGCTGCGGCTCCCGCTCCTGCTCGCAGGGTGCCCGCCTTGTCATTGCTCTGCGGCCCGGCGCATGATGATTTTTGGCGGCTGGCCCCGGCGGCGCCCGTCCTGAATATGCACTTACCAAGCTTTGAATACCTGAAGCCCGACAGCGTGGCGGCGGCGGTCCGGATGCTCGATGAAGCAGACGGCCGAGCCGCGATTCTGGCCGGCGGCACGGACCTGATGGCCAGCATGGGTCAGCGTCTCAGCACGCCGGAGCGCCTGATCAGCATCCGAGACCTGCCGGAGCTGCAGGGCGTGACGCTGCTGGCAGACGGCGGTGCGCGCATTGCGGCCGGCACCACGCTGACGGATCTTGTGGACCACGACGGACTCGCCGCGAGATTGCCGATGTTCCACAAGGCCGTGCGCTCCGTCGCCTCCGTGCACGTGCGCAACATGGCGACGCTCGGCGGTAACCTCGCACTGCCCACGCGCTGCTGGTACACGAACCAGACAGAGACCTGGCGCAACGCGCGCGCCGGTTGTTTCAAGACCGATGTAGAACAGTGTCACGTGCTGGCCAGCAGTGACCGGTGCGTGGCGACCAGCAGCGCCGATACCGTGCCGGCGCTGATTGCATTGAACGCGAGCATCACGGCAGTCAGTCAGCACGGCGAGCGGCACATTGCGCTGGGGGACTTCTATCGGGACGACGGTGCCGTGCCAACGGTGCTCGACCAAGACGAACTGATCACGGCGATTCACATTCCGGGCTTTAGTGGCCGCAGCGCCTTTCTGAAGGTCACGCCTCGCGAGGGCATCGATTTTGGCCTTGGCAACATCGCGGTCGTGGCGGGTGGCACCAACGAGCGTCCGGAAAGTGTTCGCATCATCGTAAACTCGCTGGGTTCACACCCGATGCGACTGCGCGCCGCAGAGGCCGCGCTGCTGGAGCAGGGATTGTCCGACCATGGCATCGATGTCGCGATGCACGTAGCTCGCCAGGACCTCGGTGAAATTACCAATCTCTGGACGCCCGCCGGTTATAAACGCCGGTTGGTGCGCACGCTGCTGCGGCGCGCGCTGGTGGGCATACGCGACGGGGAGGCGACGGGACGGTGAGCAAGCGCCTGATCTCGCTGACCGTGAACGGCGACCGCCACGAGATCGCGGTTGCACCCACCCGGACGCTGAACCAGGTGATTCGCGATGACCTGCGCCTGACCGGAACCAAGCGCGGCTGCACCAGCGGCAGTTGCGGGGTGTGCACGGTGAACGACGAAGACGGCCGCGCGATCCTGTCGTGCATCACCCTCGCGGTGGAATGGGACGGGCGGTTAATCACCACCGTGGAGGGCGTCGCGGAAGACGGCAGGCTGCAGGACCTGCAACAGGCCTTCCTGGAACTGGGCGCGGTGCAGTGCGGGGTTTGCACGCCCGGGCTGATCATGAGCGCCCGTTCACTGTTGATCCGGAAGCCGGACGCCGACGAGCAGGCTATCAACGAGGCGCTCGCTGGTGCCATTTGCCGCTGCACCGGCCATATCAAGGTGAAGAAGGCGGTGGCACGCGCGGTACAGCTCATTGCCGAAAAGGATCGTCAGCATGGCGCGCAAGGCTGAACTCAGCGTTGTTGGCCGTAGCCAGGCGCGGCTGGACGGCTTCGACAAGCTGTCCGGCCGTTCTGTCTTCACCGATGACGTCTATCTGCCCGGCATGCTGCATGGCCGGACCGTGCGCAGCGAGCAGGCCCACGCGCGCGTGGTAAATATCGACACCTCGGCTGCGGCGAAAGTGCCGGGCGTCAAGCTGATCATGACCAAAGCGGATGCACCGGATTTCAGCATCGGCATGCACCAGCCCTTGTTCGACGATACCGTGCGTTTTATCGGGCAGGAGATCGCAGCCATCGCCGCGGTGGAAGAAGAGGCCGCCTTCGAAGCCGCCTATCGAATCAAAGTGGACTACGAGCCCTTGCCGGCGGTGACCACGCTCGTCGACGCTCTCGCCCCCGGCGCGCCGCAACTGCATGCCAGTGCGGCCGGCAACGTGGCCTGGAAGAACCAGGAATCCCATGGCGATGTCGACCTGGCCTTCGCCGAGTCCGAGCTGGTGGTCGAAGGTCAGTACGCGAGCAATGCCAGTCACAACTGTTATGCCGAGTTTCACGCGGCGGTAGCCGATTTCACGCGCGCCGACCGCCTGACCCTGTGGACGCCGAGCCAGTCGGCCGTGCTGTTCCAGGAATCCATGGCCGAGGCTTTCGGCCTGTCCGTCAGCGACGTGCGGATGATGACGCTGAACACCGGTGGCGCCTTCACGGGTCGTGGTTCGGCGCGCCCGCATCACTACATTAGCGCGCTGTTGTCGCGACACGCGCGCCGGCCGGTGAAAGTCCGGGCCTACTCCGACGAAGAATTCCTGATGGGCCGCGCCGGCGGCCGCGCTGAATACCAGTTCCGGACCGGGGTGACAAAGGATGGTCGCATCAAGGTTATCGATGCGGACATGACTTTCGACAGCGGCGCCTACATCGAGCAGCAAAGCCTGGTGACCTACCTCACCGCGTCTTATCTGCACTGGCTGTTCCACGTGGACGCCATTCGTTACCAGGGGCGGGTGGTGTACACGAACAACATGCCCTACTGGTTCCATCACGGCGGCGGTATTGCGCAGGCGCAGTTTGCATGGGGCCGGCACATGGACGAAGTGGCCGCTGCACTCGGCCGGGATCCGGTGGACCTGATGCTGCAGAACGCGGTGGAGAAAGGGTATCGCACCATGACCGGGACGCACTTCGCCAGCTGCGGGCTGAAGGAGTGCATACGCAAGGCGGCGAAACAGGCGGGCTGGAAGAAAAAGCGCGGCAAGTTGCCGAAAGGCAAAGGCATCGGCATCGGCCTGTCGGCCATGGCCTCCGGCGCCAAGGGCCGGTTCGTGCACGATGCGTCGGCGGCCTTCATCAAGGTGGCCGAAGACGGCTCGGTGACGCTGGCCACCGGTATACCCGACATGGGCCAGGGCTCGCACACGACGATGGCCATCATCGCCGCCGAAGTGCTGGGTATCGCACCCGACGACATCACGATCATTGCCGGTGATACGGATATCACGCCCTTTGATATGGGGGCCTTTTCCCAGCGCGGCACCTTCAACACCGGTAACGCGGTCAAGAACGCCGCGCAGGATGCGCGCAAGCAGCTGGCGAAGAAGGCCGCCGCAGATCTTGGCGTGAAAACTTCGGCACTGGTGTTTCGTGGTCACCAGGTCTATCCGAAAGCTGAGCCGGGGCGGGCCATTCCGTTCGCGAAGCTGGTGTACAGCCTGCTGCACAGCATGGAAGGCCGGGTGGTGATGGGGCGCGGTTTCTATAACTCGCCGGCCAAGCGGGGCTCCATGGCCTATTCCTTTGGCGCCCAGATTGCCGAAGTGACGGTGGATCGGGACACGGGTTTCGTGACCGTAGATCGCGTGGTTGCGGCCCACGACCTGGGCCGCGCGATCAACCCGCAGGCGGTGGAAGGGCAGATCGACGGCCAGGTGTTCTCCGGCATGTCCCAGGTGCTGTACGAGGAGATGCTGCTGGAAGACGGCCAGCCGCTGAACCCGTCGCGGCTGGAGTACAAGCTGCCCCGGTCTTTCGAAGTGCCCGACATCGAACACATCCTGGTGGAAACCGTCGATCCGCATGGCCCATTCGGTGCGAAGGAAGTGGGTGAGGGCCCCATCGTCGCCACCATGGCCGCCATCGCGAACGCCGTGGCCGACGCGCTGGGCGAACCCGTCACGGAGATTCCAGTGTCGCCGTGGCGCGTGCTGCGCGCCGTTAGTCGGCAGGATGGCTGAGCCGACGGCGAGAACAGTGTCAGGCCCCCTTTGCGCCCGCGCGCTCTGGTCCAATGGCACCGGCTTGCAATGGCCTGACCGACCGGGAATCCTTCGCACAATCATGCTCGCGAATCGACTGTTTTTTTTGCTTGCCCTGTTGCTGAGCTTTTTGCTCGCAGGCTGCGCCGCGGAGGCACCGCCGGCCGATCGGGCGCTCGACCAACTGCTTGAGCTGCTGCCCGGCACGTACACCGGCACCGCGCCGGCGCCCCGCGCCACCGACGGCAGTACGCAGGTGATTCACCACAAGATTGCACCCATCGATGCGCCGCAGTTCGGCGCGCGGGTCTATTACTATCAGTTGAGCACCGGCGGGCCAGACGGCCGGCCGCTGCAGCAGAAGATCTTTGCCTTCGACACCAGTGCGGAGCGGGCGGGCAATAGCATGCGCGCATGGGTCTTCGGGCCCGGGCAGGTGGCGGCCAATCTCGAGCAGCGTCCGGACGATTGGGATGCCGTCGATCCAGCGACCATGCTGTCTTTTCCGGAGGCCTGCGCGTTTCAGTGGTCGGCCTTGTCGCGCGGCTTCGAGGGTGTCGTGACGCGGACGAAATGCACCTTCCAGGGCCGGAGCTTCGGCCAGGCCGTGAGTCCGGATATGCGCTACGCGGTTTTCGCCGAGCATTTCGAGTGGGAAGAAACGCTGCACGGCGCAGATGGCAGCGTGCTGGTGAGCACGGGCGGCAACCTCGTCGCGTCCCGCGACTAGCCGACTGAAATATTCGCCGCCTCGAGTGCCGGGGCAATGGGCAGACTGCGTACCCGCGGCCCCCCCGCGGCGCGAATCGCGCCGGCCAGGGCCGGTGCCACGGCGGGCAGCGCGGGTTCGCCGGCGCCCCCGGGCCGGCCGCCGCTTTCCATCAGCAGCACATGAATAGGCGGCGTGTCTGCCAGGCGCAAGAATCGGTACTGGTGGAAATTGTCCTGCTGCGCGACACCGTTCTTGAAAGTGATCTCCCCGTACAGGCCCGCGGCGAGGCCGTCGACGATGGAACCTTCGATCTGCGACCGGGCACCGTCAGGGTTAATGATTCGGCGCAGGTCCATCACGCAGGTGATGCGATCGATAGACAAGGCTCCGCCGGCGAGGGTCACCTCTGCCGCGATTCCGCAGAGTGCGCCGCAGCTGTCGCCCAGCGCAATGCCCCGTCCCTGGCCGGGCAGCAGGGGTTCGCGCCAGCCGGCCTTGTCGGCGGTGGCCTCCAGCACAGCCCGATGCTGTGGCAGCCCGCCCAGGTGCCGCAGGCGAAACTCCAGCGGATCGCTCCCGGCGGCCGCCGCGAGCTCGTCCATAAAGCCTTCGACCATGAAGCTGACGCCCGACGACCCGGGGCTTCGCCAGTAGCCCACCGGTACGCCAGGATCCAGGGGCAGCGCCGTGACCCGCAGGTTCGGCACTTCGTAGGCCTGGGTCCTTGCCGCAGAAATCATCATGCCGTCGCGCTCCGCACTACTGCCGCGCGGGTTCGGCGTGCGTGCGTAGAAACTCGCCACCACCGACTGTGAAACGGCCTGGTAGTCCAGCGCGCTGATGCGGCCGTCTGCGTCGAGGGCCCCGCGGATCTTCGCCAGCACCGCCGGGCGGTACATGTCCTGGCGCATGTCCTCTTCCCGCGAGTACAGGATCTGCACCGGGGTGCCCGGCAGTGCCGTCGCCGCCCTGACCGCGTGGCCGACGTGGTCCATATCCGCGCGCCGACCGAAGGAACCGCCGATGAGAGTCTGGTGCACGGTTACCTTTGCGGGCTCCAGTCCGCTTATCCGGACCGCTTCGTCGTGCGCGAGGGACTCGGACTGGCTGGGCGCCCATATCGTGAGGCGGCCGTCCTGCATCACCGCCGCGCAGCTCATGGGTTCCATGCACACATGGGCGGCGAAGGCCAGGCGATACTCGGTTTCGATCATGTTGCCGGCAGCCAGCGCGGTGTCCACGTCACCATCGTCGCGAAAGACCGGCGCGTCGGGTGTTGCCAGCGCGGCGCGGTAGTCGTCGAAGAGCTGCGCCGATGTGACGCCGTCTGCGCCGCTGCCCGGCACGGTTTCCACCGTGACTCGCCGGGCCCCTTCCAAAGCCGCCCAGGTATTGCTCGCAACAACGGCAACGGCGTGTTCACCGAGTTGCAGCACGCGTTCCACAGCCGGCATTGACAGCGCCGCGTCGCCGTCAAAACTGGCGATGCGGCCACCGGCCACCGGGCTGTGCACCACGGTTGCAAAGCGCAGCCCCGGCAGTCGCATATCCGTGACGTACTCGGCACGGCCGGTGACCTTGTCCGGGATGTCCAGGCGTGGCAACGAGCGCCCGCTGATTCGCCAGTCTTCGGGATTCTTGACCGCCGGGTCCGCGGGTGGATTCTCCTGCGCCGCGTCGGCGGCCAGTTCGCCGTAACCCAGAGATTCGCCGGTGGCCGGATTCCAGACCCGGCTCTTTTCGGTACGCAAGCCTGCGGGCGACACCTGCCAGCGGCGGGCGGCAGCCGCCACCAGCATTTCCCGCGCCGCAGCGCCGGCCGGTCGCAGCGTGTCCCACGCATCGATCACGCTGGAGCTGCTGATCGTCATGATCATGCCAATGGCGTGAAATACCCCCCGAATCGCCGCGGTTCCGGCAGCAGCGAAGAAGCTGTCTTCCGTCGGCCCGAGGGGCCGGCCGTTTTCCAGCATGCCGAAGTTGAAGTAGTCGCGATCCAGCGGCGTGAATTCGTAGCTCACCTGGTCCCAGTCTGCGTCCAGCTCTTCGGCGAGCATCATGGGCAACACGGTGGTCACGCCCTGGCCCATTTCGGCGCGGTGCACGCCGCAGACTATGCGCCCGTCCGGACCGATCTTGATCCAAGCATTCAGGGCGCTCAGCTCAGGCGTCGATGCGCCGAACTTTTGCGTGGCGTCGCCGTCATCGAGGCGATTCGCACCGTACCACAGCGCGAGTCCGCCGCCGGCCGCAACACCGGTGACCAGCAGGGCTCGGCGACTGATCGGCATTCCGCAACTCCTGACAAAGTTCCTGGTGGGGCAGATTATAGAGACATGTGCGGTGCGCGAGGCTCGGTTCAGCGCGTACACGAAGACAGTGTCGTGCAACGACTCAGAGCCCGGCATTCAGGACGCGTGCGCGGCTCGCCCTTGGCGGCGCCTGCGTATATCCTAGCCGCTGTCTTTCCTGCTCAACGACGGCTGAAGAATAAATGACACGGTCGACCTCAGTCCTGATCGTCTTTGCCACCGCGATGCTTCTGGCCGCTTGCACGAAACCGACTGCGCAACCCGAGGGCAGCTATCGCATCATGCAGCGCACGGAAATCCCGCTGCAGCCCATGAGGCAGTCTCCCGACGAGCAGCCGTTTCGCCGGAGTTTCGATCAGCGTGACAACGAGGGATGGATCAGCGATGCCGGGCGCTGGTCGATAAAAGGTGTTGTCGATCACACTCGTTTTCGCTGCGGGACTTACGAAGTCGGTATCCAGTTGGGCCGAGGAGTCTCGGCGTGCGCGCAGCCAGAGTGGTTCAACGAGCCCCAGTACGGGACCCGCGAACGGCAATGTAACAGCGCATCGCTCATTCATACCGGCGGGGCCACCTTGCCCGTGTCGCGGGAGCAGGTGATTGCTGCCAATTGCGTGCGCGTACTGGTTCGTTGCAGCGGCACATGCGGCTAGGTCGTCGCGGCGCTGCTCCCCGGCTGCGGCGGTGACCCGCTGGAGCCTTGGCACGAGGAATACCTCGACGAGGAGTTCAGCGTCGGCCTCATGAACGACGTGGAGAGCTTCACGGACTACCTGGCCCTCGAAGATCGCCTGTTCCGGCAGCTCGATGAAGAAGTTTATTCGCAGGTAGACACCGGGCCCAGATTCGGGCTCGTTCGGTACAGCAGAGGCAGTGCCTCCGATCCGCAGGCGCGCAATCCGAACTGGAATCACAGCTTCGAGCTGACCGCCGACAACCCCACCGGCGGCGTGCTCCTGCTGCACGGCATGTCCGACTCACCGTACAGCATGCGCGCGCTGGGCGAGATGCTGAACGCCCGCGGTTACTGGGTCATTGGCCTGCGTCTGCCCGGGCACGGCACGGCGCCGTCGGGCCTGCTGCGGATACGCTGGCAGGACATGGCCGGTGCGGTGGAACTGGCAGCGAGGCATCTTGCCGAGCGCGTGGCTGCGGCCCCGTTGCACATAGTGGGCTATTCCAACGGCGCTCCCCTGGCACTGAATTACACGCTGGACGCGCTTGACGGTCAGGCTGCGGCTGTGCCCGCCAGCCTCGTGCTGATGTCGCCCGCCATTGGCCTGGCCACGGGCGCGGGTCTCGCTTCCGTGAAGCGCGCGCTGGCCAACGTGCCCGGACTGGGGCGATGGATATGGCTGGACATACAGCCGGAGTTTGACCCTTACAAGTACAACTCTTTTGCGACCAATGCAGGTGCCCAGGTTTTCGCGCTGACGCAACGGGTTGCGGAGCGCATCGCGGCCAGGGCCGGTTCCGAAGTCGAGCAGGTGCTGCCGCCTGTCCTGGTGTTCAAGTCGACGGTCGATGCCACGACGTCTACGCTGGCCGTCGTTGACAACCTGCTGCGGTATTTGCGCCCCGACCGACACGAACTCGTGCTTTACGACATCAATCGGGATTCCAGAATTGTGTCAGTGCTGATGGATGATCCCGGTCCGCTGACCAGCGCGTTCATGAACGACGACACACTCCCATTTACCGTTACGCTGGTTACGAATCACAGTCCGGACAGTCTGGCTGTCGTTGCGCAACGCAAGCCGCCTTTTTCGAACGGTCTGGCGACGATCGATGACCTGGGTCTGGAGTGGCCCCGCGACATCCTGTCCGTGTCCCACATTGCGTTGCCGTTCCCGCCGGACGATCCGTTGTACGGCCGAGGCCCGCCGCCTGGCGAGTCATTGTTTCTCGGTCAACAGGCCATACAGGGAGAGCGCGGCCTGATCCGGATCCCGGCGAGCTACTTCCTGCGGCTGCGCCACAACCCGTTCTTCGAATACCAGGGCGCTCGCATGCTGGCCTGGCTGAAGGCTGCCGAAAAAGGCCACGGCGACAGGCCCTGAAGCCCAAGTCACCCGTGCGATCCTGGCTGATGCAGCTGCCTGGCCGGGGCTGCACCACGCGGGCGTTTGACAGGACCCCGCCCGTTGCCGGACATTCCGTTACCCGATCATTTGTATATGGAGCAGGGCCCATGACAATAAAGAACAGACTGCTAGCCGCCGGTGTCCCCGCATTGCTGTTGCTGGTCGGTTGTGCGACGAACCCGAACGAGCCCGCGGTACTGGGCGACGAGGAAACCTTCGACGGCTTGCGGCGCGTGGAGAACTCACGTGCCAGCGCCGCGTGGATCCGGCCGGGCATCGATTTGTCCACCTACACCAAGATGCGCCTCCAGGGCGCCGGCCTGAGTTTCCGGCCGGTGACCAGGACCGGGTCCTCGGCTCGCGAATTCCCGGTATCGCAAGCCAACCAGCAGCGCATGCAGCAAATCCTCGCCGAAGTCTTCACCGAGGAACTGTCGCAATCGACGCGCTTCCAGCTGGTCCAGGAACCCGGGCCCGAGGTGCTGACCGTGTGGGGCGGGCTCTACGACGTGGTGTCCTTCGTGCCGCCGGAGCGCGGTGCGCGCGACCGGATCTTCATCGATCGCGTCGGCGAGGCGACACTGGTGCTGGAATTGCGCGACTCCGGGAGCAATACGACCCTGGCGAGGGCCGTGGATCGGCGCGCTGCGGCCCGTTCTGGCGGCACCATGCAGCGTTCCAACTCGGCGTCGAACTGGGCCGAGGTGCGGCGAGTCGCGCGCCGCTGGGCAACGATGTTGCGCGAGCGGCTCGATGCGGCCGATACCTGGAAGGTTATTGGCGGCTGAATAAAAAGGGCGCGGGCCCCAACGGACCCGCGCCCAAAACCACCGCAGCCTGTTGGTTCTGGCTGCGTCTAGCGTGACGCTTTCAGCGCGTCGCGTATTTCGGTCAGCAGCTTCTCTTCCGCAGAAGGTTCCGGCGGCGCCGGCGGCGGCGCTGCTTCCTCGGCCTTTTTCATCTTGTTCATCGCCTTGATCACCATGAAGATGGCGAAGGCCACGATCACAAAGTCCAGTACGGAGTTGATGAAAGTGCCGTAGCGGATCACCGCGGCCCCGGCCTCTTCTGCCGCTGCCAGGCTCGGGTAATCCGTGTCGCTCAGGTTGATGTACAGACTGCCGAAGTCGACGTTGCCCATCAGCATGCCAATGGGCGGCATGATCACGTCGTTCACGAAAGAACTGACGATCTTGCCGAAGGCCCCGCCGATGATGATGCCCACGGCCATATCGACGACATTGCCGCGCATCGCGAATTGTTTGAATTCTTCCAGCATCGCACGCTCCTCGTGGGTGGATTATTGGCCCATCATGTCCTGGGCTTTCTTCATCGCGTCATCTTTGCTGGTGTCAGCCGCCTCGCCAGCAGCGTCTTCCGCCATGGCCTTGCCCTGATCCATCATCGCGCCAGCTGAGTCACCAGCGCTGTCCATTGCCGCGCTGCCGGCGGCTTTTGCGGCTTCGGTCATATCAGCCCCTTCCGCCATCGCGTCCTGGCCCGCCTTCATCGCCGCGTCTCCGGCCTCTGAGGCAGCCTGGCCGGCCTGCTCCTTCGCGTCGTCCATCATGCCGCCGGCCTGGTCTGCCGCAGACTCCGTCGCGGACTTCGCTTTCTCCTGCATGGATTTCGCAGCATCGCCCATCGGGCTGGATTCATCGCCGCCACCGCAGGCGGTCAGTGCAAATGACGCCATCAGTATCAGCAGAGTTGTCAGTGTCTTCATGGTGTATCCCCTCGACTTTTCAGTTACAGACAGACCTGTGAGGCAGCCCGCAGACGGTGCTGTTTACCCCTACCGGTATTGTGTTGAATTGTATTGAAGTGGCAAGTGTACGCACTTTTGTCACAGGTTCCAGACCGAGCAAATCTTGCCGGGCTGCGAAGAACACTGTTTTGTGTTGGTCCGGCGCCACTGGCCTTGCGTCAGCCCCCGGTGGCTGGTTGGCTTGCAGCCCCGGGTACCTGGGCTTTCTCGGCGAATTCGAACAGCCACTGCGCCGCCAGGGCCATCAGCACCGCCGGCACGGCGCCTTCCAGGATTAGCCCGGTGTCATCGATCAACAGCGGCGGCCGGAAATTCATGGCTGCGCCCCGTCAGCCGGCAGGTGGCTGCGCTGCGCGCGAATGAATTGTGAGACAAAGGCGTTTGCCGGGGCCTGCAGCATGTCGTCGAGGCGGCCGCGCTGCACGATGCTCCCGGCGCGCATCAGTACGATCTGGTCGCCGAGAAACGCAGCCTCGGCAAGGTCGTGGGTCACCATCACCACCGTTTTTCCCAGCCGGGCAAAGATTTCGCGCAGATCCTGCTGCAGGTCGAAACGAATCATCGGATCGAGGGCGCCGAGGGGTTCGTCGAGCAACAGCACTTCGGGGTCGAGCATCAGCGCGCGCATCAGGCCCACGCGCTGGTTCTGGCCGCCGGACAGCTCGGCCGGATAGCGGTCCAGGCAGTCGGTGGGGAAGTGTGTCAGATCGGCGAGCCCCGCCACGCGGCTATCGATCTCCTCACCGGCCCTGCCCAGGTATCCGGCCATCAGGCTGATGTTCTGCCGGGCCGTCAGGTGCGGAAACAGGCCGCCATCCTGCACCACGTAGCCCACGCGCCGGCGTATTTCCATCACGTTGGCTGTCGTCAGCGCCTGATCATCGAACACAACGCTGCCCCTGTCAGGAACCGCGAGCCCGATCAGGATTCTCAGCAAGGTCGTCTTGCCGCAGCCGGACGGGCCGATCAGCACGGTGGTCTGGCCGCGCGGGATGTCGAGGCTGACATCCTCCAGTGCGCGGACCTGGGCGTAGTGTCTTGAAATGCCGGTAAGCCGAAACATGAGATTTCGAGACCAGAACGCGGTGAGTCTAAGCGATTGGCGACGCTTTCTCCTGCCGGTGGACGATGCCAGCCGGTTGACCGCAGGTTAAGCTTCCCGGCGATGGACAGCGGAGCCTCAGTGAAGCCTGCCAATCGCAAAGCCACCGTGGGTGGTGGCGCAAAAAAGGTGCTGTACACGCTGCAGACCGCGCAGCGGATCGGGTTGAAGAACACCGCCAAGGCTTTGCGGGCTAACAATACGTGCAAGGCCTGCGGGCTGGGCATGGGCGGGCAGCGTGGCGGCATGGTGAACGAACTCGGGGAATTCCCGGCCGTCTGCAACAAGAGCCTGCAGGCCCAGTCCACGGACATTCAGCCACCGATCCCCGACGTGGTGTTCCATCACCCGCTGCACGAGTTGCGGGAGCTCGACGGCTACGAGCTGGAGCATCTCGGCCGGCTCGGGTTACCCATCTACAAGGCCGCGGGCGGCGACCGCTACCAGCCCGTGGACTGGGACTTCGCGATGAACCGTGCGGCCAGGGTGCTGCGGGCTACGGATCCCGGTCGCAGCTTCTTCTATTCCTCGGGCCGTTCGTCCAACGAAGCCGGCTTCCTGCTGCAGCTCTTCGCGCGGCTGTATGGCACCAATAACGTCAATAACTGTTCTTACTATTGCCACCAGGCCACCAGCGTAGCCCTGGGCAATACCATCGGCACCGGCACGTCCACCGTGGAGCTGGCCGACCTGACCGGCTGCGACATGCTGATCCTGGTCGGTGCGAACCCGGCTTCCAATCACCCGCGCCTGATTCACCAGCTGACGGCCATCCGGGACCGCGGCGGCGACGTGGTCGTGATTAACCCGCTACTCGAGTCGGGGCTGGTGCGTTTCGCGGTGCCGAAGAGTGCGCGGTCCATGCTGAGCGGTGGCAGCTGGATTGCGTCCGATTACCTGCAGCCGCGCATCGGTGCGGACGTGGCTCTGTTCAAGGGCCTCGCGAAGGCCGTGCTGGAGGCCGGGGCGGAGGACGCCGCATTCATCGCCGATCACGTCAGTGGTTACGACGCGTTCCGGGCAGATCTGCAGGCCGCCAGCTGGGACGAGATTTGTGCCCGCTGCGGGATCGCGCAGGCGGAGATCGAGCGAGTCGCCGCCCGTTATTGTCGCGCTGAACGGGCGATTATCGCGTGGGGCATGGGTATGACCCATCACGCCAACGGCGTCGAGAACATCGAGGCGCTGGCTAACCTCGCCTTGCTGCGCGGCATGGTGGGCAAACGATTCGCGGGCCTTTTGCCGCTGCGCGGGCACAGCAACATCCAGGGTATCGGCACGGTGGGCGTGAAACCGGTGCTGCCCGAGGAAACCTGTGCGCGTATTGAAAACGAACTCGGTGTGACGCTGCCGCGCCAGCCGGGCTTCGACACGATGGCGGCCACGGAGGCGGCTGCTGCCGGTCGGATAGACGCTGCCGTGATCATGGGCGGTAACCTCTATGGCGCGAACCCCGATGCGGCCTGGGTCGAGCGGGCGCTGGATCGCATCGGCTTCAAGCTGTTCATGACCACGACCCTGAACCGGGGGCATATCTGCGGTGTAGATACGGGTGANNGGCCCGGGACGAAGAATGGGCGCCGACCACCCAGGAGTCCATGTTCAACTACGTGCGCATGAGCGACGGTGGCATCACCCGGCTGGACAACGTGCGTCCGGAAGTCGCGATACTGAGCGAACTGGCTGAACGGGTCCTGGATGACTGCCCGGTGGACTTTCGCGAGTTCCGCCGGCACCGGCAGATTCGCCAGATCATCGCCCGAACCGTACCCGGCATGAAGGGCATCGCAGACATCGATGCCACGCGCCGCGAGTTTCACGTGGGCGGGCGCCTGCTGCACCGGCCGGAGTTTCCGACCGCAGACGGGCGGGCGGTATTTCGCGTTGTGCCTATGCCGGCCGAAAGCCGGCAGCGGCCGTTCACGCTCACGACCATTCGCAGCGAGGGGCAGTTCAACACCATGATTTACGAGCGCGAAGACAGTTATCGGGGCACGAAGACCCGATGGTGCGTGCTGATGAATACGGGCGACATGGTGGCCCTGGGCGTGGGGGATGGAGACAAGGTGAATGTGATCTCTGATCACGGGCGCATGGCGGGGGTCACCGTTCACGCCTTCGACTTACCGCAAGGCGGGCTCGGCGCCTATTTCCCCGAAGCGAACGTGCTCACCGGTAACGCGGTGGACCGCCGCAGCCACACTCCCGCGTTCAAGGCCACGCCCGTGACGGTGGAACTGGCAGAGTAATCACACGCCGCAGGGCCCCTAAGCTTGCATTCGCGAGCCGGGATTGGCGAAATGCGCGTCAAGTGGGGCCTGGGCAACAGGGCGGGAATATGTCAGAGCTAGCGGAAACGCTAATCGGGCCGGAGCGCCCGAATCGCGAGAAACTGGAGAAACGTCTGTGCCGGGCCGTCGGCAAGGCCATTGCCGACTACAACATGATCGAAGACGGTGACCGGATCATGGTCTGCCTGTCCGGCGGCAAGGACTCCTTCGCGATGCTGGATATCCTGATGCTGCTGCGCAAGCGCGCACCGGTGGACTTCGAGCTGGTGGCCGTGAACATGGACCAGAAACAGCCGGGCTTTCCCGGGCACGTGCTGCCGCGCTACCTTGACGGCCTGGGCATCGAGTACCACATCGTCGAGAAAGACACCTATTCCGTCGTGCGCGAAAAGATCCCGGAGGGGCGCACCACCTGTGGGCTGTGTTCGCGCCTGCGCCGCGGCACGCTGTACGGTTTCGCCGGGAAGATCGGCGCCGACAAGATCGCACTGGGTCACCACCGCGATGACATCGTAGAAACCTTGTTCCTGAATCTCTTTTTCGGCTCCCGGCTTGCGGCCATGCCGCCGAAGCTCCGCTCCGACGACGGGCGCAACGTGGTGATCCGCCCACTGGCCTACTGTGCGGAGCCGGATCTCGCCCGCTATGCCAGTATTCGCGAATTCCCGATCATCCCGTGCAACCTGTGCGGCTCGCAGCCCAACCTGCAGCGCCGGCAGGTGAAGGGGATGCTGGCCGACTGGGAGCAGCAGCACCCGGGGCGCACTAACCAGATTTTCGGCGCGCTGCAAAACGTGGCGCCCAGCCAGCTTGCCGATGCGGCGCTGTTCGACTTTCAGTCTCTGCGGCGAGTTGTTGCGACCTCCGAAGCTACGCCCGACGCTGGCGATTCTGAACTCACAGCGGCGGCGGGCTGAGTAACGGCTTGCATTCTGCGCCGGGTGTCTGAACACTCTGCCGCCGTCAACCGGGGGCCCCTATGCCACACGTCACGGAAGTCGATCTGCACACGTTGCCCATCGAGCGCTACGAGGACATTGCGCCAAGCGGCGTCGTCGAGCGTATCCAGAGCGTGGCAGCGCAACTGGTCGACAAGATCGACGGGCGCGTGGTCTGGCATGTGAACTCCACCGCGGCGGGTGGCGGTGTGGCTGAAATGCTGCCGTCCCTGCTGGGCTATTGCCGGGGTTTGCAGCTGAACACCCGCTGGCTGGTGATCAGGGGTGAACCCGAATTTTTCCGCGTGACGAAGCGCCTGCATCATGCGCTGCACGGAGAAAACGGCGACGGCATGCCGCTGGATGCCAGGGCGCGCGAGATTTACGAGGCGACCCTGCAGGCCAACGCGCCGGAACTGCTGGCGCTGGTGCGCCCCGGCGACATCGTGATGCTGCACGACCCGCAGACCATTGGCCTGGCGCCCATGCTCGAGGAGCGCGGCGTGCGGGTGATCTGGCGTTGCCACATTGGCGACAGCGAACTATCGCCGGAAACGACAGCTGCATGGGACTTCCTGGCGCCGTATCTCGCGCACGCGGTGCAATACGTGTTCTCCCGGGACGAGTATGTGCCGGCGGCCCTGGACCACGGCAAGTCCAAGGTGCTGCCCCCGAGCATCGATGCCTTCACGCCGAAGAACCAGGCGCTGAAACACAACCAGGTCCTGACCATCTTGTTCCACATGGGGATCCTGTTCGGACCGATGCCCGTTACGCCCGACTTTGAGTTCCTGCGCAGCGATGGCTCGCGTGGCCGTGTCGACCGCTACGCCGACATCATTCGCTGCGGGCCGTCGTCCGGCAATACCGCGCCGCTGGTCACACAGGTCTCGCGGTGGGATTCGCTGAAGGGCCAGATCGGCCTGATGGAAGGGTTCGCGCGCTGGCTCGACCAGGGCAAGGAGAACGGCGCGGAGCTGATCCTCGCCGGGCCGAGCGTCAGCGGGATTGCCGACGATCCTGAAAGCGCGGACACCTTCCGCGAGGTGTTCCTGGCCTGGTGCAACCTGCCCCACGAACAGCGCTCGCGGGTGCACCTGGTCATGCTGCCGATGGTGGATGTGGAAGAGAACGCGGCCATGGTCAACGCGCTGCAACGGCACTCTGCCGTGCTGGTGCAAAACAGCGTGCAGGACGGACCGCGAAAACGGCCTGCTGCTGGACAGCCCGGCAGATCCCGAGGCCTTCGCAGCGGCGCTGGACAACCTGTTCGACGACCCGGCCTTCGCGGCGAGTCTGGGTGCTGCCGCCCAGGAAACCGTGCGCTCGCATTACCTCGAGACGCGCAGCCTGCTCGATCACCTGGAGCTGCTGCTGAGCCATTGCTAAATCGACTGCTGCCGGAGCCGGAACATGGGGAGACTGTTATCGATGGCCACACTGGTGATGACGCTGATGACATCGGGCGCGGCCCATACTGCAGACGACAGAGAGACCATTGCGGTCATCGGCACCGGCCGCGTGGGCGGGGCCCTTGGTCCGCGCCTCGGCGCCCTGGGTTACCCGGTGACCTATGGCTCGCGGACGCCCGACAGTGAAAAGGTGTCGGCACTGGTCGCCGAAAGCGGCCCGCAGAGCCGCGCCGCCCTGCCCGGGGACGCGGCGGACACCGCCGGTATCGTGATTCTCGCCGTGCCGTGGCAGGCCATCGACACGACGCTCGCCGCTGTCGGGCCGCTCGACGGCAAGGTCGTGATCGACATTACCAACGCGCTGCAGATGAACGACAAACGGATGATGGAAATGTCTGTGGACACGTCGGCCGGCGAAATCATTCAGCAACGCCTGCCCAAAGCGACCGTGGTGAAAGCCTTCAACGCGGCGGGGTCACACGTGATGGCGGATCCGGCGGCGGCAGGCGGACCGGTGACGATTCCGCTGGCCGGTGATGATGCGGCGGCGAAGGCGCGGGTCGCGGCGCTGGTGGAAGAACTCGGCTTCGACAGCCTGGACGTTGGTCCGATAGATCACGCCCGTTACCTGGAAGGCATGGCGGTGCTCTACATGGTGCCGTACATGAGTGGCCGCACCGACGAAGCCTTCGAGTACTACCTGCGCACCGGCACCGCGCCGAAGCGCGATTTCGAGGTGCGACCGGCCGAATAGCGGCGTCAGAGCCGCGCCTGGGTGGCCTCGTACTCGTTCAGTTCCTGCCGGCGACGGGCGCGTTCAATCTTCAGATTGTCGAGTTCGTTCTCGAGAGTGCCGTATTCCTCGGCCAGGTTCTTGGTCTTGGTCAGCAGCGCAGCCCGTTCTTCGCTTGTGGACTCGTCACTGATCATGCGCATGCCGGCGTTGGTCAGCTCGTCTTCGATGTCGTCCAGCCGGCGCTCCTTCGAGCGAATCTGCGTTTCAACCTGGCTGACGGAGCTGCGCAGGTTATACAGCCGCTTGCCGTCGGTGTAGGCCGCGAAGAAATCCACGTCCAGGTCTGCGGGGCAGACACCGGCGTAAGAAGCGCCGCGCACTCCCAGGTTGTAGCCGTTTTCCGGCTGGCAGAATTCACGCAGACCCGCCTCTCGGCCGGTCCGGTAAGCCTGCAGGTCCGGCGTCAGGCCGTGCTTCGCACAGGCCTTGCGGTGATTACCGATGCGGTCGCCGCCGGCGCCGCGCACTCCGTCTTCATAGCCGATGGCCTGCCAGTCGGCGACCATGCATTCCTGTCCGCTCATGCTCGCGCAGCCCTGCACGACAATTGCCATAGCGGCCAGTATCAGAAACTTGCGGTAGTCCATTCGGGTCCTCCCGGTGCGCCCATGAAGACTTTGGCTTCATTACGCTACCCGCCGTCCGGACGGCCCTGTGTGATGGTGCTCACGTTTCGCCATGCGCTCAGCGGCCAGAATGCGGGAACGGCGACGCAGTTCCGCCGGTCCGGGGAGGCTCAGCTCTGTTCCGGGCGCCGTTCTTCGGCCGGATCCCACTCGATCAGGTTGATCAGCACGCCGTCCGGGTCGCGAAAGCACATCTCGCGCTGCTTCTGCTGCTCGCCAATGCGCAGGCGCACCGGCGCGCACAGTATGTGATACCCGCCCGCGCGAAGCGCGTCGGTCACCGGGTCGAGATCGGCGCAGTAGAACACCAGGCAGGTTTCGCCCTGGTTGATGGACTCCGGCGTTCTGCGCGCGGCCGGCGGTTCGGGGTTGGTGATTTCGAACAGGCCCACCATGCCCCAGGCTGGACCCGGGGCTTTCAGGATGCAGGCGCGGGTGACGCTGCCGGCCGGCATGCCGAGAAGTTCATGGGCGTTGCCGTCGGTGAGCTCGCCTTCGAACCAGGTCTCGTCCAGGCCGATCAGATCCCGGTAGAAGACGCGCGACCGTTCCAGGTTGCTGACGAAAAGTGCGGTGCGCACCATTGGGCTGATTCTGGGCATGGTCTCTTCCTCAGCTAACGGGGATCGCCGGCGCGTCCAGCTGCCACGTGCGGCGCAGGAATTGCCAGAGATCGATGAATGATTGTCGATAGGCGTTCTCGTTGTAGCCCATCGTGTAGCCATCCCGATTGCCGCAACGGGTAAAGGCCAGCACCGCGCCTATCGGGTTGTCCACGGAATACCCGGTGGTCATTTCCCGGTTGCTGCCGTCTGTCATCCATTTCATCAGGCAGTCGCGGGTTACGATCGCGTCCTCCACGAATTCTTGCGGGTAAGGGTTGTCCCAGCCATGGCCCGCGCCGGCATAGACCTTGAGTTGAACCTCCACCCCCAGTGCCCGCAGTCGATCCCGGAAGGCTTCGCAGGCCGGGATCGACATGGACTCGTCCTGCTCCCCCATCATCATCAGGACCGGGCTGCCCTCGATGCGAAAGTCTTCGAAGTCCACCATGCAGCCACCGTAGAACATGGCGTAGGCGCTGAAGCGGGGGCCGTCTGCGCCCAGCACGCCTTCCACCACTGGCTCAAACATCATGTAGAGCGTGGAGCCGGCGCCCAGGGAGAATCCGGTGACGCCGATTTTCGCCGAGTCTATATCTGGATGCGCCTGCAGCGCCTTCAGCGCGCTCAACGCATCGGCCATCTGCGTGAAGATGGGCGCCTTTTCCAGGCGCTCCAGGTAGGGGTCTGTACTACGCAGATTGCGCGCAGTGAAAGTGTCGACAGCGAGACCGGCCACACCGTTGCGCGCCAGTTTCATGGCCAGGTTCACGCTGCGGCCGCTCCAGTCACCGCCGGAGCCGTGCAGAATGACCATGGCCGGAACCGGGTTCTCCGCAGAAGCCTCGGGCGGCAGCGCCAGCGTGCCGCCGGACGATTGTTTTGTTGCCGTCGCGCCGCCGTTTGCGAAATCGTGCCCGCTCCTGGCGTTGAAGCTCGGAAAGCCGACGACTCCGTATGGCCCGTCTGCGAGCGGCGTCTGGTAGTAGACATCTGTGACAGGTTCAGCCGTGGGCCACAGCTTCGAGGCACCGAAGGCCGCCAGGCCCAACAGGACGGTCGCGCCAATTCTTTTTAGCCACTTCACGCGTTGCTTGCCTTATCTTTATTGTGTACACAGCCTGCAAGTCACGATCGTTATAATGACCGAAAATTGCGGAGTACGCCGATGAGGAAGATTCTGTGTCTTTGCCTGGTCGTGTTGTTGGGCGCGGCACCAGTTGCCTGGGCAGGTAGCCATGAACAGGCGGAGTCTGCGGCAGACGCGGCTGCAGTCGCACGGATTGCGCGTGTCGTCGACAGCCAGACCGTGGAGTTGGCGGCATCGAAGAAGTCTGCCAGGCAGTGGGCAGAGCAGCGGCCTGACTACCAGGCGCTGAGGCCGAAAAAGCCTTAGTTCAGCGCTCGCCCGGGGTGGCCGGCAGGTCGGCCAGGGGAGTGCCGGTGGCGTAGAGGTATTCCACGACCTGGCCCATCTCCAGCGCCGTGTAGCTGAGTTTCCGTTTCACGGCCCATGTCCCGAGAACGGGTGGCACCCAGAAGTCAGGCTGCATGGTCGCGGTGAAGCGCATCCGGGTGCCGCTGGCCGTATCCTCGAGGTGCCACCGCGTGGTGTAGAAGCGGAAGTCGCTCCGTGCCTGGTCGGCGACCGTGACAATGTCGCTGGTTGGCGCGGGCCATATTCGTTCCACCTTCTCGAAGCGCGTGCAGAAGACCCACGCGCAGCTATTGACCAGCGTGTAGCCCATCAGCACGCCGTCTTCGTCGGGTGGCAGCTCGCGGGTCGTCACCATGCCGGCGACCAGGCGATGGAAGTGGTCGAAGTTCATCAAGATGTCGAACACGAAGTCGCGCGGCGCTGCGACCACGCTCTCCGCTTCCAGCACGAAGGTCTTGCCGCGCTTGATGACTTCGATGCGCTCCACCTCCACCGCAGCGGCGTTGCCGGCGGCAACGAGCAGGCATAGAGAAGCTGCCGGTCCACATCGTCTGGCGGCTTTCCATTCACGCTTCATAGTGATTGCTTTCGGCCCGCAGGGCTGGACCGTTTCGGCTGGCCGTCAAGGTCTGGCTTCAGGCCGGCGTGCGGACCTTGTAATTGCCGCGGGCTTCGTCGAACTCGAGCACGACCTGACCCTGCTTGGCGGTATCTTCGAGGAGGTCTGAGAAGCTCTTGTATCCGTAATATGCTTCGCTGAAACCGGGATACACCCGTTTTACCGTTTGCTTCACCATGGAGCCCCAGACCGGGTCGTAGTCCGACTCCAGCGACTCGACGGTCTCCGCGATTCGGTCCAGCGCCTCCTGCACCTTCGTTGATTTGGCCTTGCCCTTGCTGCTTCGCTTCTTGCGCGTGCTGCGTTTGCGCGACACCTCGATCAGGTCGTCGTAGTACACGAACTCGTCGCAGCTCGAGGCCAGGATATTCGATGTGGAGTTGCGCACCCCGCAGCCGAGTACCCGTTTGTCGTTCTCCTTGAGCTTGGACACCAGCGGCGAGAAGTCGCTGTCACCGGTGAGCAGTGCGAACACATCGATATGGGTCTTCGAATAGCATAGGTCGATCGCGTCCACCACCATCCGGATGTCGGCACTGTTCTTGCCGCTCATGCGCGAGCGCGGAATGTCTACCAGCTCGATGCCGAGGCGGTGAAACTCCCGGGTGAATTTCTCGTACTGGCTCCAGTCGCAATAGGCTCGCTTGTAGACGATCCGGCCCTTCTCCAGCAGCCGCTTGGTGATCAGTTCGATCTGGAACTCGGCGCCCTTGATGTCCTTGACCCCAAGGGCGAGGTTTTCGAAGTCTACGAATACGGCAATTTTTGGTTCGTCGTTCATGGCGCCAGTTTATCAGTCCGGTCCGGCGAGCGTTGCGGCGCGCCTGTCGCGGGCATCAGCCGTCCGAGCCACAACGGCACCAGCAGCGCGGTTGCAACCACCACCAGGCTCATCGCGCCGAGCACCTCGGGAGGTACATGGTCGGCGCCCATGCGTGCACCCTGCAACATGATGATCATCGCGATCTCGGCGCGCGGCACCATGCTGACACCGATCAGCCAGCCGCGCCGGCCGTCCAGCATCAGCATGGCTGGCAGGCCGGCGCCGGCCAGCTTGCCGATTAGCGCGGCGGCGAACAGCGTCAGCCCGATGGCCAGGCCAACCAGCACGAAACCTACCAGCGGCTGTACCTGCAGTCGCAGACAGGTCTGGCGGATATGCGTTGCGGCAATCGCGATGACACCGGCAATCATGACCAAGGGCAGGCTATCAATCATGGAGCCATGCTAGCCGGGGCTGTCGAGGTCGCCCATAGGTAATAAGCGCTGGTTGGGTCAGGCCTCCAGTAGCTGCGACAATGAGCGCATGAAAGCCGCCCGCGCCCTGTTTTCCTACCAGTCGCCCACGCCGGCGGCCCCCCCGTGCCCGTTCCTGCCCATGACCCGCGCGGAGATGGAGCAGCTGGGCTGGGACGCCTGCGACGTGATCCTGGTGACCGGCGACGCCTACGTGGATCACCCGAGCTTCGGCATGGCCATTGTCGGGCGCTTTCTCGAGGCCCAGGGCTTTCGGGTCGGCATCATCGCGCAGCCCGACTGGCGCAGCACCGACGCCTTCACCGAACTCGGCGAGCCGCGACTGTTCTTCGGCGTGACTGCCGGCAACATGGATTCGATGGTCAATCGCTACACGTCGGACCGGAAGATCCGGCGGGACGATGCCTATACGCCGGGAGGTGAAGGCGGCAGCCGGCCGGACCGGTCGGTGATCGTATACTCGCAGCGCCTGCGCGAGGCCTTTCCCGGCGCGCCCGTCGTGATCGGCGGCATCGAAGCGAGCCTGCGGCGGATTGCGCACTACGATTACTGGTCCGACAAGGTGCGCCGTTCGGTCTTGCTCGATGCCCGCGCCGACCTGCTGGTATTCGGCAACGGCGAGCGGCAGATCGCCGAGATCGCGCACCGGCTGGCCAACGGCGAAACCCTTGCCGACCTGCACGACGTGCGAGGCACGGCTTACGTTCGCGGCGAGTTTCCGCCGGATTGGACGGAACTCAACTCCGCTCATCTCGACATGCCAGGTCGGATCGACCCGCACCCTGATCCCTATGCGATGGGGCCCGGGCAGAAACGGCGCGGCGAGACGGACAACACTGACCTGCCTCGTTCCCGCGCACCCGGTGAGCACACCGTCGTGCGTTTTGCCCGTGACCTGAAGCGCGCCCGGCGGGAACGCACGGCTATCCGCCTGCCGGCTTTCGAGCAGGTGCGCGACGATCCCGTGCTTTACGCTCACGCGTCGCGCATCCTGCACACGGAGTCGAACCCCGGTAACGCCCACGCGCTGGTCCAGCGCCACGGTGACCGTGACGTGTGGCTCAACCCGCCGCCGATCCCGCTGAAGACTGCCGAACTCGACGCCGTTTACGAGTTGCCGTACCAGCGGCGTCCGCATCCGTTCTACGGTGACGCGCGCATTCCGGCCTACGAGATGATCCGTTTTTCGATTGCAATCCAGCGCGGCTGCTTCGGTGGCTGCACCTTCTGTTCCATCACAGAGCACGAAGGCCGGATCATCCAGAGTCGCTCGGAGCAGTCCGTACTGCGCGAAATCGAAACTGTGCGGGACACGGTGCCCGGTTTTACCGGCGTGATTTCCGACCTCGGCGGGCCGACGGCAAACATGTACCGCCTGGCGTGCAAGAGCCGCAAGATCGAATCCGCGTGCCGGCGCCCGTCGTGCGTTTATCCGCGCATCTGTCCGAACCTCAATACCGACCACAAGCCACTGATCCGTCTGTACCGCAAGGCCCGCGAAATTGACGGAATCAAAAAGGTGTTGATCGCGTCGGGCGTGCGCTATGACCTGGCCGTTGAATCACCCGAGTATGTGAAGGAGCTGGCGCAACATCACACGGGCGGTTACCTGAAGATCGCGCCGGAGGCTATTGCCGAAGGCCCGTTGTCGATGATGATGAAGCCCGGTATCGGCACTTATCACCGCTTCAAGGAATTGTTCGACCAGTACAGCAAGGAGGCGGGGAAAGAGCAGTACCTGATTCCGTACTTCATTGCGGCCCACCCGGGCACGTCAGACCAGGACATGCTGGAGCTCGCCCTGTGGTTGAAGCAGAACGGATTTCGCGCCGACCAGGTGCAGGCCTTTCTGCCGTCGCCGATGGCCACCGCGACGGCCATGTACCACAGTCGGCGTAACCCGCTGCGCCGTGTTTCACGCGGGAGCGAGCGCGTCAGGGTGCCGAGGGGCCTGCGGGTTCGTCAGTTGCACAAGGCCTTTTTGCGCTATCACGATGCGGAGAACTGGCCGCGCCTGCGGGCCGCGCTGCGGCGCATGGGGCGAGCGGACCTGATCGGCGATGGTGAACACCAGCTCGTGCCGGCCTGGCAGCCTGCCGGCACCGGCGGCCGGCGGCCGGCCCGCCCGGGCAAGGGCCGGCCCTTCAAAACGCAGCACACGGGTTTGCCGGATGCGAAGCCGGGCCGGCGCAGTAAACCGCGCCGGGGCAATGCGTGAACCGAGTCAACGCCGCTTGGCTCCACGCGAAAGTACTGTGGTGGGAAGGATCCTCTATGGA
>CAMYJV010000039.1 GCA_947258805.1 uncultured Gammaproteobacteria bacterium
GTCTGGCCGGTAGGGTGCGCTCTGCGCACCGAAAACAAAATGCCACCGATGCCCCGGTGCGCAGAGCGCACCCTGCCACACCGAAACCTAGATTTGCGCAGCCTGGAAGGTGTCGCAGGCCGCCGGGTCGCCGGCTTCCAGGCCGCGCCGGAACCAGCGAACCCGTTGCTCGGAACTGCCGTGCGTGAAGGAATCGGGCACCACGCGGCCGCCGGCCTGGCGCTGCAGGCGGTCATCGCCGATAGCGCTGGCGGCGTTTAGCCCTTCCTCGATATCGCCCTGCTCGAGAATGCTGCGTGCCCGGTCGGCCTGGTTGGCCCAGACCCCTGCGAAGCAGTCGGCCTGCAGTTCCAGCCTGACCGACAGGGCGTTGGCGTCTGCCTTGCTCAAGCCGCGCTGGCGGCGTCGCACGTCCGCTGATACCCCCAGCAGGTTCTGCACGTGGTGGCCGACCTCGTGGGCGATCACATAGGCTTCGGCAAAGTCACCCGGTGCGCGAAAGCGCTGCTTCAGATCGCGGAAGAAGCCGAGGTCCAGGTAGACCTTCTTGTCAGCCGGACAGTAGAACGGTCCCACCGCTGCATTCGCGAAACCGCAGGCAGATTGCACGGCGTCCGTGAACAGCACCAGCCGGGGCTCCTGGTAGCGCTGGCCTGACGCAGCGAATAATTGCCGCCAGGTGTCTTCCGTGTCCCCCAGCACCACGGCGACGAACTGAGCCTGCTCGTCGCTGCCCGGCTGCACCTGGCTCCCGGGTGGCCGTGGCGCTTCGCCGACGGTAATCGTATCCAGCCCCTGGAGCAGCATCGTCGGGTCGATGCCGAAATACAGGGCCGCCAGGATGATCAAGATGGTGCCAATGCCACCACCGGCAACACCACGGCGGACCCTGCGGCCGCGGCGATCTTCGATATTGCTGCTGCGTCTTCCGGTCTTCCAGCGCACTGAGGGCCTCGTCGGCTGCCGGGGGGACGCTACCTTCGCATAGTTCGGCTGGGCTGAGAAACCGGCGCCCCGAGGGTCAGTCGAGCACGAGTGACACCAGGCCGTCGGCCAGCTTGGGCTCGAACCAGGTCGACTTGGGCGGCATGACCTCATCGGCGTCAGCCACCGCCATTAACGCTGCCATGCTCGTTGGGTACAGGGCGAAACCTGCGGCCATCCCGCCGCTGTCTACCCGCCGCGCCAGCTCGTCCAGGCCGCGGATGCCGCCGACAAAGTCGATGCGCTCGTCGGTGCGCGGGTCGCCGATGCCCAGGATCGGGGCAAGCAGGTGGTCCTGCAGCAGGCTCACGTCGAGGCTCGCCACCGGGTCATTCGCCGGTATGCGCGCGGGGTCTATGTTGAGGCGATACCACTGACCGTCGAGGTACATCCCGAATTGCCCCGGCTGCTCGGGTTTGGCCGGCGCCGATTCCGTGCTGACGTCAAAGGCTTCGTTGATTTCTTTCAGCACGGCCGTGGCGTTCCTGCCATTGAGATCCCGGACCACGCGGTTGTAGTCGAGAATCTGCATCTCATCATCCGGGAATGCCACGCACAGAAAATGGCTGCATTCCGGCCGGTCATTGCCACGATTCGCGGCCACGCGCGATGCCGCCGCCGAACGGTGGTGGCCGTCGGCGATGTACAGGGCCGGCATCGCGTCGAAGCTCGCCGTGAGCCGTGCCATGTCGGTGGCATCGGTCACCTGCCACAGTTCGTGCCTGATCCCGTCGGCAGCCGTAACGTCATACAGCGGGTCGTCCCCGGCAATGCGAGCCAGGATTTCGTGCACCGGTGCCGACGCGCGGTAGGCCAGCAACACCGGACCGGTCTGCGCATTCAGCGCGGTAATCTGCCGAACCCGGTCGTCTTCTTTCGCGGGGCGCGTAAATTCATGCTTGCGAATGCGATTGCTGTCGTAGTCCGCCACGCTGGCGGCGCAAACGAGGCCCGTCTGCCTATGCTGACCCATGGTCAGCCGGTACGCGTAGTAGCAGGGCTCCGTATCGCGCACCAGCACGTGCTGGTCGACCAGCGCCCGGAGGTTTGCCGCGCCCCTGGCATACACCTCGTCCGCATACGGATCCGTGCCCTCGGGCAGGTCGATCTCCGGCTTGGAAATGTGCAGGAAGCTGAACGGTCGACCGGCGGCCTGCTGCCTGGCCTCCGCCGTATTCAGCACATCATAGGGTGGTGCAGCGACGTCGGCGGCGTATTTGGGCGCCGGGCGCAAGCCGCGAAAAGGCTGGATCAGTGTCGTCATGGCTCGGGTCCGGACCTGGTTGCTGGGGACGGGGCCCGCGGTCCACGCGCGGGCGGGGCGCAAGTGTGGCGAACGGGTGCCAGGGAGTCCAGCCGTGTTGCTACCGCGTTCAGCGCCTCGTTATTATCAAGGCCTGTTGCCGGAGAGCCAGGATATGAGCGGCGTGCAGCGCGTGATGGCCGACATGGATATCCGGGGCCCGGTAGCGGTCTGGGTCCTCGGGGCACACTTCTACGCGCTGCTGATGCCGCTGGCACTGATCTGGGCTGCGTGGGAGTACACCGACTACCTGGCCGAGGTCTGTGATTATCCGGTTTTGTTTTACTTCGGGGCTGCGTGGTTTTCTACCGGCAGCGCCTTCGAAGTGGCGCAGAACACGATGGATCGCTGGTACCTGACGCCAGACGTTCCTAGTGCGAACGGCGTAGGCATGTGCGACTTCCTGAGCTACTGGTTTGTCGGTTTTGGCCAGGGCCTGATTGCCATCGCGATCGCTGGTGACAGCACATGGGTGTGGCTGGCGGCCGTGGCTCTGATCGCTGCTTTTCCGTTCACGTATTTCCGGCAAGTGGCAGTGCACGCGCCGATTGGCCTGATGGGTATCATGGTCGCGGTACTCGCGTGGCAGACTTTTGGCGACCCGGTCGTATTCCTGATGTTTGCATTGACCGGACTCACGCTGTTCTTCTTCGCCGCGCTGCTGAACACCGGTGCGCAACTGCTTCACGGTCTCACGACAATTGCCGCGTCGTCCGGTGCGTTGCTGGTGCCGTGGGCGATTGTGAACGGGGCAACGGGTCAGCAGCTGAGCTGGCTGACCGTCGTATCGATCCTGGCAGGCACCGCTGCAGTGGCGCTGCTGTTGCGCGGGCCGCTGAACCGGCTGCCCCGGAGCCCGCGGGTGCAAACGGCCGGTTAATTTCTGCCTTCGGCGGCCCGCCGTAAGGGTGCATTGTCGACGGCGCGAAGATTGTGCGGACTAAGCCACGCGGTCCAACACTTCCAGGGCCACGCGTTCGCCTGATTCCATCGCCCCTTCCATGCCGCGATTGGACACGGCCGTGTGCTCCCCGCAGAAATGGATCCGCCCGTTCGGCATGGCCACAGCCGTGGCAAAGCCGCTGACCTGCCCGGGCTTCCACACGGCCCAGTCGCCGCTGGAGAACGGGTCGCGGTACCAGGACTTGTATTCGATCATCTCCAGCTGACCCTTGGCCGCCGGACGGATGCGCTCGAGATCTGCAATCACCGCGGCCCTGGCATCGGCCTCGGGCATCTGGTCGAGCAGCGCGGCGTTGTTGCCCCTGATCCAGGCCGTCAGGCTGGTGACTTGTTCCGGCTGCGAGCCCTTGTGCTCGCCCACCAGGCCGGTGACAAGCCCGTCGCTGAACATATTGGGGGACAGCCCGTCTGCTTCCCAGAACGGTGATTTGGCGACCAGGTGTGCCTGGTTGATGATCTGCGAGTCCAGGGTTTGCACCGCGCGCGCTTGCGCCCCACTCAGCATCGGATCCATGTGAATGCGCCGCAGCACCGGGCAGGGCACCGAGCAGATCACGTAGTCGGCCTTGTACTTCGTGCCGTCGGCGCAGTGCACTTCCGTCTGGCTGCCGTCGCTGCGAATGGCGCTGACGTTGCGGCCGAAGTCGATTTGCGAGTCCAGGGCCGCGGCCATGGCCTCCGGAATCGACAGGTTGCCGCCGGCTGCCGTCAGGAACGGTGACTGGCCCGGCTTGGCCAGCGCAATCTGGGCGGCGATGAAGCTGGCAACCTGCATCATCATCAGCGCGGACACGTCGTAAGCGGAATTGCCGTGCGTGGGCTCGATGTTGTAGGCGAGGTCGATGGCAGCGTCTGACACGCCCTGGCGCCGCATCCAGTCGTGCAGGGAGATATCCAGTGAGGCGTTGGCCGGATCCACCCAGGCATCGGTGGTCTTCAGCGGATTCGTCTTCGCCATCAGGCCGCCGGCGAAAGACCACGGCGGCGTTTCCCGCGCACCCTCCGGAAACGGGTTGCGGGGATGGCTGGGCCAGTCGGCGAGGGGGATGTGCTGGCCGTCGAGGAACAGTTCACGCTTGCCGTAGTAACGCAGCACCGGCGTCAGTTTGATGATGCCGACGCCATAAGTATTCGCCGCATTGACCAGGCGCGCATATCCGGGACCGAAGGACGTGCCGCCCGCTTCCGGGTTGCCCGGCAGCGTGCGGTAGGACAGCACCCGCCCGCCAACCCGATCGCGGCCCTCGATGACCTTGACCTTGATGCCCGCATCCTGGAGGACGAGGGCGGCCGTCAGGCCTGACAGCCCGGCGCCGATCACGATGACGTCCGCGTTCTGCTGGGCCCGAAGCGAACGTGGTCCGGCCAATGCTACGGCGGCGGTCGCCCCGGCGGCTTGCATGAAGCGGCGGCGGCTGAGCCGCGATCTGTCGTGATTCATTCTTGTTCCTTGCGGCGATCCGCGCTGTCGGGACGCAAGATTATACCCGCCGTCTCCGGGCGCAGCCGATCAGCAACAGCGCGAGCAGCACGACGGGATCGACGGTGCTGCCGCCGGGAATCTTGCTGACCACGTTGTCCGCGACGACTTCGAGCGCAAAAACCACGATATCCGTTGCCCCGTCATCGTCCGTGACGGTGAGCTGGAACAGCAGTTCGTCCGTGGGGCCCGGGTTCGCAAACATCGGTGTCGGGCTGGTGGGGTCATCCAGCATCACGGGCGGCCCGCCGAGCTGAACCCAGCCGTAGTTGACGATATCCCCGTCGATGTCCCGGCTCCCGGTGCCGTCCAGCATCAGCTCGGGTTGGCTGGACGGCATCGTGAGTGATGGGCCCTCGTAGGCCAGCGGCCTGAAGTTCCCGGTGCCGTCGCCGGTGGGCATGCGAATGTCAGGGGTTGTCTCGGTTGCAGCGGGAACCCGGTCTTCGATCCAGTCGACCGTCGTCGCGATGGTTTCCCGTTCGACGCCTGCAAAGCCGTGGGCGTTACCGCCGTTGGCAGTTAGCGGGAACGGGTAGGGCAGTACCGTGTAGATGGAGTCAACGCCGGCCTCCAGCGCAGATGCCAGCACGTTCTGGGACATCACATCAGGCGTAAATTCGTCGCCGTCGGCGCGCAACAGCAAGGCGGGCACCAGGAGTTTTTTGATTTCGCGTACCGGCACCGACAGGCTGTCCGGTCCCCAGAAGCTCAGCCAGTTGTTCGGCGAACGGAACACCGGCTGGCCGAATATCGTGTCCCACGCCCGCACGATGTCGCCTTCGCCGGCATCAACCAGGTCCTCGGCCAGCACCACGTAGTCGGAGTAGGGCACAGGCGCGGCCAGTTCGTTGAACAGCAAGTTCTGGGCGACGGACCTGCCGTCGTCGACCGTGCCGTACAGGCCGATCGCGGCGACGCGCGGGTCCAGGGAGAACGACGGATAGATGGACGCGTTCTGGGTGCCCTGGCTGTGGCCCGCGACGTAGATCGCGTCATAGCCGAGCGCCGCGAGCAGATCGATGCCGGCGCCGATATCCAGGGTCGCATCCTCGAACAAAATCGCGCCGCCGCCTGCATCCGGGCCCGCGTCGCGGCGATCTAGAGCCAGCACGGTAAAGCCGAGCGGTGCCGCCTGCAGGCCGATAATCTTCGGCACGCTGGAACTGAACGAGCCCATTGCGCCGTGACTGACGATCATCGCGACCTGGCGATATTCGCCGCCGATCAGCGCGTCGCCAGTGGGCATGTACAGAGCGCCGGGGAGTGCAAATCCGTCGTCGGCGAACAGCGTGACCGGGAAAACCGCCGTATCGGTGTTGACCACCGTTTCGCAGGGCTCGTCGGCGGAGTCGACGCCCGTGCCGCCGTCGCAGGCGTCGACACCGATGTTGCCTTCCAGCACGTCGTTGCCCGCGTCGCCGAACAGCTGATCGTCGTCGCCGCCGCCGATCAGGTCGTCGTTGCCATCACCGCCGCAGATCAGGTCATTGCCCGCCATTCCGTCGATCCGGTCGTTGCCCCCCAGGCCAACGATGATGTCGTCGCCGGGTGTGCCGGTGATGTCGTCGTCGTCCTCCGTGCCGATGATCGTGGCCGGCTGGCCGTCGCAGCTTTGCGCAAGAATGTTGTTGCCGAACAGCAATAGCCAGGACGTGGCGGTTAGCAAAATAAGAATGCGCATGCGCGATTGTCCTTTTCCTTGTCAAGCGTCCCTATATATACACCCCCGTCGCGCCGTGGCGCCAAAGGCTAGATAATCGTCCGGTCTTCGGTCGACACGCGAGCCCGCTCAGAACCGGTACTTCGCCGCGAGCTGGAACTGCGACGCATCCCCTTCGCCGCCATCCCGATCTTCCCGGCCGCCGAACATTAGTTCGCCGCCGATGTCGATGGCCGGTACCGGCGACCAGATGAGGTTGCTGGAGAAACGCCAGGTGCGGCTATAGGCGTCGCCGGGCTGGAAGTCGTAGTTGTCGATGTCAACAACGCTCATAATCGCCGTGGAGCGTAGCTTGTCGTTCCAGAATTTCTGGAAGGACACGAAGCCCCCGAAGGCTGGCAGCAGCTTCAGATTGCCATTGTCGTCGAAGACAGCGTCCTGGCCGCCGACGGTATTCAGGTCGTTGATGTAGCGCCCGATGCCCTCGCCGTAGTTCAGTTGCACGATGAAGTTGTCACGCGGGTCCCACCAGCCGACCGTCCGGCGACCGCTGAGACTGAGACCCCAGCCGATCTCGTCGTCCTTCACCGTGTCGTCGACATCCCAGCGGGCTTCGAGCGAGCGCACCACGGTCGAGACCTTCACGTTCCACCGGTCGCGGACCGTGCGGCGGATGCTGGCCACGAAGTCGGGCACCACGCTGATGCCGGTGCCGTCGGTGATCTCGGCACTAGTATCCTCGACCGTCAGTATCAGGTTCCAGCCCTTGCCCAGTTCCGGGAAGTAGCGAATCTGCGGTTGCCGGACGGTGACCCGGCCGTTCACGCCTTCGAAATCGATCTCCTCCGGTACGGATGACGCGTCCATGAAGTTGGTCCAGTATTTCCCGGCCAGGATGTCCCGGAACTGGCCGAAGGCATGCCGCAGCCGGTAGGTGTCCCCAGAGCCTGCGAAGTCGCCCTCGACGAACGCCCGCAGCTGACCGAGCTCGGTGTCCTGTCGATACTCGAAGTTCACGCGTGACTGGCTGGCCGTCAGCGTCGCCTCCTGGTCGCTGGTCGTAACGCCCCGCGTCGGGATCGTGCCCACGATGAAGCGGTCCCGCGACTGGACGACGCCGTCGAGGCCCTGCACGACATTGGCCTTCACGAAGCCGCCAATTCGCAATGCCGCGCTGCTACCCGGTATCTGGAAGGCACCGGGAAATTCGCTCGCATCATAAGTGGAAGTCGTCTCTTGCTCGGTCAGGTCGGTCATCGTGCCCTCGAGGCTTTCGAGGCGGGCGCGGATCTGCTTGTCCGTTTCGGACAGCGTCTGCTGCTGTTCCTGGCTGAATTGATCGAACTGGGTCTGCAGGGCCTGGATCGCGGCTGTCTGGGTGGCCATTGCCTCCCGTTGTGTCGCGAGTTGCGGCGGTGCCGATGTCCTTGACCTGGGCCTGGATCGCCGCAATCGACGCGGACTGAGTGTCTAGCGCATCCTTCTGTTCGTCGATCAGTTTGCGCTGCGCAGCCAACGCCTCTTCCTGCTCCTTGAACCGGGCGTCGAAGCGCTTTTCCTGCTGTCGCAACATGAATGTCAGTTCACTGGGTGTGAGCGCGGGCGGCCCGTCGATTTCGCTCGACCCCTCCTGTGCCGCGACGTTCAGCGGGATCGCGAGCGCAACCAGCAATAAAGTGACGACGGGACGGAGAAATCTTATTGAATTCATAGCTCTAGCCTCGAATTTCCCGGTTCTGGGCCCGTTTGATCGGGCTGGATGACCGCAGGGTAGCGGTACTCGTTGAACAGAGAAAGGCCTTGCTGGTTTGCCGCCGAGGGCCCCTGCTATCATCGACCGCAATAAGGGGTAACAACAAAGTCCGCCGGCCTTTCCTGTGCCGCTGACTAATGACCGGAGGTCTCCATGCGATCTTGCTTCGACACATTTGCCACAACGCTGCTGGTTCTGTTCACGTTGTTCCTGGTTGCGAGTTGTGGTTCACCCGAGCAGTCCGCTGAAAATGCCGCCACTGCAGAAGACGCGATGGCACCGGCATCCGAGGTTGCGACGGAAGGCGATGCCGACATGGTTTCCCAGGCGAGCCCATGGCCGGCAGAAGAAGGCGAAGCCTACCCGGCAGATGCCGAACTACCGGTGCGCCAGATTCCAAACATCCCGGAGGCTGCAGAGGCCTACTACGCGCCCGACAACTACCATGTCATCGCGCAGACCCAGGACCCCGATGCGCTGGCTTCTGAGGCCCGCGCGTCGGGCGGTGCGCTGACCTGGATCTTCACCGACGACGGTGAGAAGAAGTGGCGCATCGGCGACCGTGGCCAGGACGCGTGCTCGTATTTCTTTCCCGACATGAAACGGGTCGTCTTTACATCGACTCGCGACAACATGGACATGCCCATCGGCAACTGGTCCGACGAGCGCGAGTACCCCCAGGGCGCGGAGCTGTACATCGCCGACCTGGATGGGGCGAACGTGCAGCGCCTGACCGACAACGAATGGTATGAGGCGGAAGTGTCCATCGCACCGAACGGTGAGTGGATCGTGTTCGGCCGGCAGATCGACGGCAAGATGGACCTGTGGCGCATGCGCTCCGACGGCACGGAGGAAGAGCAGATCACCTTTACGGACGACTGGCAGGAAGGTGCGCCGTTCTACCTGCCGGACAACGAAACCATCCTGACCCGCGCGTGGAAGCGCAGCCAGTACGGCCAGGTTCGTCCGACCCCAATGACGGTGTTCACGGTGAAACACGACGGCACCGAGCGCACCCAGCGCACCTTCGATGACACCATGAACTGGGCGCCGTATCCGGCGCCGGACGGCCGCCACTATGTGTTCGTGCGCATTGTCGAAGACAACAACTGGGAAATCTTCCTCGGTGACCTGGAAGGCGGTGAGCCGAAGCGGTTGACCTATAACAAGAGCTTCGATGGCTTCCCGTCCCTGTCGCCCGATGGCACCAAGATGCTGTTTACGCGCAGCCATGGTGGCTTCATGTCGAATCTCTTCACTTACGTGATGGACGTTTCCTCCCTGGGTATAGGCCCGGACGAATGGACGGGTGAGGTGCCGGCGATCACGCCTCCGGAGGGCGCCTCCGGGGAGCCAGTCGCCTCACGGTAATGGGGATTTGCCGTTTATGCCTGGCCGCCGGCCTGCTGGCCGGCGTGGCCAGTGCATGGGCGGACGACCGGGAACTCCCGTCGCAAATGATCCCGGGTATCCCGGATGCTGCCGAGGCTTACTGGGCACCGGACAGCTATCACCTGATTGCCCAGACCCGGGACCCCGATGCCGTGCCCACCGCGCGCGGCGGCCAAGGCGCGCTGACCTGGATCTTCACCGCGGACGGCGAGAAAGCCTGGCGGGTCAACGACCGCGGGCAGGACGGGTGCTCGTATTTCTTCCCAGATCAGCAGCGGGTGGTCTGGACCTCGACCCGCGACAACATGGACATGCCCATCGGCAACTGGTCGGATTCCAATAATTATCCGCAGGGCGCGGAACTCTATTCGTCAGACCTCGATGGCGGCAACGTCAAGCGGCTGACGAATAACCAGTACTACGAGGCAGAGATTTCCGTTTCGCCTGATGGCAACTGGCTGGCCTTTGGTCGCCAGATCGATGGCAACATGGACATCTGGGTCATGCGTGCCGATGGCACGGATGAGTACCGGGTGACGCGCACGGAAGACTGGCAGGAAGGCGCACCGTTTTTCATGCAGGACAACGAGCACATTATCTTCCGGGCCTGGCGCAAGTCCGAGTACGGAAAAATTAACCCGACGCCGATGACGATCTTCACAATCAGGAAGGACGGTTCGAACTGGCGGCGCCACACCTTTGATCGTGGCATGAACTGGCACCCGCACCCGGCGCCGGATGGGCGTCACTACGTCTATGTCCGCGCCGAGACCCCGGACAACTGGGAAATCTACCTGGGCGATCTCGCGGGTGGGCCGCCGCGCCGGCTCACGTTCAGCGACAAGCTGGACATCCTGGCGATGATTTCTCCGGACGGTGAGAAGATGAACTGGGGGCGGGCCACCGGCGAGGGCTTCAGCGGTATTCGTACCTTCGTGATGGATGTGTCGTCCCTGGACGCCGGCCCCGACAACTTTAGGCCGTTCGACCCGGGCTGGGGCGAGGCGATGCAGGCTGATTCGGCGGAATAGGCGGAGTTGATGTTCATTAACTTCTGGTACCCGGCAGAATGGAGCGACAATCTGGCCGACGCGCCCGTCAGGGTGCGGATGCTCGGCCAGGATTTCGCGCTGTTCCGGGACTCGAGCGGGACGGCCCGATGCGTCAGCAACACCTGCGTTCATCGCGGCGGTTCCCTGGCCAGCGGCAAGCTCGCTGGAGATTGCGTGCAGTGCCCCTATCACGGCTGGGAGTTTGACGGCGACGGCGTTTGCCGCCGAATCCCGTCCCTGGGGCCCGCTGCCAGAGTGCCGGCCCGGGCGCGCGTTGACGCTTATCCGACGCAGGAGCGCTACGGCATCGTGTTCGCATTCCTGGGTGACCTGCCGGAAGAAAGCCGGCCACCGCTGATGGAGATTCCGGAGTACGGGCAGCCGGGCTGGCACGCGACTTCGCAGGAACGCCGGGCGGGTGATGATTATCGGCGGCAGGTGGAGAACGCGCTGGATCCGGCGCACAACGAGTTCGTCCATCCGACGCACGGCTTCTCTGGTGAGCGGGACGACTACCGGGTGCCGGACTTGCGCATCGAAGACAGTGAATGGAGCAGTGGTTTCATTACGCAGTACTTCGCACCGCCGCTGAAGGACGAAAAAATGAAGGCGGCGTCGGGCCGTTCGAAAGAAGCCGTTATCGAGGCCGGATCCTCGCACCACGGTCCGAGCGCTATCTGCACGAAGATCCATCCGACTGCCGAGGTCTTTATCCACCAGCATGTCTTCAAGGTGCCGGTGGACGAGCAGGAGACACGGACTTTCCTGGTGCAGACTCGCAATTTCCTGCTGGAACCGGAAAACGACGCACGGTTTCTTGAGCGTAACGACGTAGTGGCCGGGCAGGATGCGGTGGTCCTGGCGGCCCTGCATCCACCTTTGACGCCGCCGACTAACCGCCACGAGTTTCTGCTGCCCGCCGACGGCGCCGTGGTCCGCTACAGAGAGAAACTAAACCACTGGGAGGCCCGCGGCTGGCGAATCGACACGAACACCATCGAGCGTACGCGCCGCCGCGCCGCCTTTGCGATTCCGAGCCCCGGTCGCCGGGCCCGACCGTCGGGCTGGGTGCTGGATATGGT
The DNA here is from genome assembly GCA_947258805.1 of uncultured Gammaproteobacteria bacterium. The sequence goes on from CAMYJV010000039.1 coordinate 11,673, forward strand.
GCCGCTACTGCCGGCGCGTGCCGCCGCTGGTGCGGCGGCCACCGGTACCGACTGAGATCTATGCGCTCATTCCGGCGACCTGTCATTCCGGCGCTGCTCTGCGTCTGGGCCGCGATGGCAGCCGCCGAGCCGATGGTGCTGAATCGCGGAACCACTGCCGAGCCGCCAACCCTTGACCCGACCCTGGGCGGGGGCACTCTGGCCGCGCCGATCATCGCCGACCTGTTCAGCGGGTTGCTGGACCGCGGCCCGGACGGGGCCCTGATCTCGGGGTCGGCCGAGAGCTGGACTATTAGCGAGGACGGCAGAACTTATACGTTCCGACTGCGCCCGGGCTTGCAGTGGTCCGACGGGCGCGAACTCACCGCGGACGACTTCGTGTACTCCTACCGCCGACTCATGGACCCGGCGACCGCTTCCCGGCTGGTTGGCGTGTTCTACCCGATTCGCAATGCGCGGGCAGTGCTGGCACGAGACGAGCCGCTGGAGGCCCTTGGCGTCAGCGCGCCCGACCCGCGCACGGTCGTATTCGAGCTAAATGAGCGCACGCCGTATTTCCTGGAACTGGTGGGCAACCTTCGCGTCGCGCCTGTACCGCGGCACGTGATCGAGGCAGAGGGTCGGGGCTGGACACGGCCCGGCAAGATGGTCACGAACGGTCCGTACGTTCTCACCGAGCGTGTCCCGCAAAGCTACCTGCGCCTCTATAAAAACCCCCGGTATTTCGACGCGGCGGCGGTCCGGCTGGACCGGGTGTTCTGGCACCCGACCCAGAATCTCGCGACGTCTTTCTCGCGCTTCCGTGCCGGCGAACTGGACATCGTGCTGAACTTTCCACCGGCGGAAATCGACTGGATCAGGGAGAACATGCCTGACGCCCTGCACATCACGTCGAACCTGGGGGTTTATTTCCTGGTGTTGAATACACGCGAGCCACCGTTCGACGATGTGCGGGTGCGACGCGCGCTGTCCCTGGCCATAGACCGGGACGCGATCACGGATCGCTTGCTGCGCACCGGAGTACGCCCGGCCTACGGTTTCGTTACGCCGGCGATCAGCGATTACGACGGCGTGCAGATTCCCGAGCGTGAACTGCCTTTTGCAGAACGGCAGGCCAAGGCGCGCGAACTGCTGGCCGCCGCGGGCTACGGTGCCGGCAAGATGCTGCAGGTGGCCCTGGCCTATGACACGAACGAGGAGAACCGCAAGATCATGGTGGCCATTGCCGCCATGTGGCAGGCCGTGGGCGTGCGGAGCTCGATCACGGACGTTGAATTCCGGATGCTGAACCGCATGGTGCGCACGCGCGATTTCGGGGTCGCGCGCTGGTTCTACGTGGCGGCCTTCGATGATCCCTACGCGATGTTGCAGTTATTCCTCAGCGATAACCCGAATAACTGGCCCGGTTGGAAGGACCCGGACTTTGACCGGTTGTTGGCGGCGTCCAACATGGAGACGGACCCGGCCGAGCGGCTGGCGCTGTTGGCAGAGGCTGAGCGTCGTTTAATGGCTGCCCACCCGGTGGTGCCGATTTCCTACTACGTGGGCAGACGCCTGGTCGGGCCCCGGGTCAACGGCTGGATCGACAGCCCCCGCGGCCCGCCTCTCAGCCGCTATCTCTGGCTGCAGTAAGCAGAATGTCTCCGGGTAACCGCCAGCCTAGTTGCCGGCTTCGAATTTCCAGAACAAGTTCAGCTCCACCGTTGCCAGGTCGTAGTCGTCTACGTCGTACCAGACCAGGTTCGGCTGGATCACGATACGGCCGATTTGTGTAGCAACACCGCCGCTGACATAAATGCCCTGGCTGTCATTGTCCGAAATGCCGTTGTTGGCATCGAACTTGAAGTCGTAATAGCCGAGACCGATCACCGGCGCGATGCGCTGTGTAATGGGATAGCCGGCTGTGAGGCCCGCACTCCAGCCGTCGACTTTCACGTCTGCGTCTCCGGCGCCCGGATTAATCTGGTCGGAGAACTCACCCAGGTAACGATAGCGGGCGTTAACGCCGAAGTAATTCAGGAACTGGTAGCCGATCCCGACGTTGAAGCCGAAGTCATCGTCGTCCAGCGTGATGTCGTCGGCATCGATCGTGGACCAGCTGCCGCCACCGCCGACCCACCAGCCGTTCTTAAAGATTCGTGTGTCCAGTGGATCAGTCGAATCCTGGGCCGTGGCGGGCTGCATGCAAAGCAGCCAGGCAAAGATGGAAATCAGGATCAGGCGCATTGTCGATTCTCCCACGGACGTTGAAAGGGCGTCCACCCCGCGCAAAACCGTGGAAAAGCTACCACACTCGCCAGCTCGTTAACAGCGATCGCGGCCTTCACCCCGAGCGCGGCAGGGGGCAAGATGCGCCAAGCTGATCGTGGAGCCTGCCATGCCATACGTTGCCATTTGTGAAGACGACCCCAAGGTGGACAGTGCCGCGCTGCGAAGCCGGGAGAAAGATGCCCACTTTGCCTATATCGAGGGCATCCTGGAGCGACTGCTGGTGGCGGGACCGCTTGCGAAGGCGGCAGACGGGGAACACACAGGCAGCCTGTTCGTTTACGCGGCCGACACGGAAGCCGACGCAAGGGGGCTGCTGGAGAATGACCCCTACTATCAGGCCGGGATTTACGGGCGCGTCAGGATGTCGCTGTTTGTGCCGGCCGCTGGTGAATGGATTGGCGGCACGATCTGGTAGCAGGCAGGCCTACCAGAAGCGGACGCGGCCCGTGTCCAAGTGGATGAAATCAGACTTGGCGTAATAACCGACGCCGCCGGCCTTCAGCCCCAGGGCAGCCTTGCGCAGCTGCGCCGTATCGACACCCCGAAGCCGCACGTCCATGGCCATGCCGCGCATGTGGTAGCTGCGCTTTGCCACGCCACCGCTGCTCGTGCGCAGCATCTCGTTGGTGGCCGGTGACCGGTAGCCCGAAATAATCTCATAGACGCCACCGCCCGTCTGTGCCTGCAATTCATGCAACACATCGAGCAGTCCGGTGTCGATGGGATAGACTTCCCCGCTGCGAAAATCACGGAGCAGCCGGTTGATCTCGTCGAGGGCATCGGGAAGGTATACGCCACCCTCGCTGTAGACCACGTCCAGTTTTTCGCTAGTATGCGTGTGGGAAAACCGCAAGCGGCGGGCTTGATCTGCGGCAGCCGCGGCCCAGCCGGGCACTGCCACGGCCGGCAGCAGGCAGGTTGCGGATCTCAACAGGTCACGACGGGTCGATCGGGTCTTCACGCAGGCGCCTCGGCATTCGGATCGAGCAGGCCCAGATTTTTACAGACTTGGCAGCAGCCGCACAATGCCGCCGGCCTGATTTTTCGGTCTTTCGGTGTCATCAGCAGCCATTATTGTGAGATGCGTAGAATTATGAACAAAATTATGACACTTGCCGCGTTCGCGGCCTGGCTGGCGGTGGCTCCGCCGCTGGCGGCCGACGAGGTGAGCGAACTGCTTCAGGGGCGGATGGAGGAACTGCTCTTCACCGGCGAGCTGAGCTACGCCGGGAAGGTCGTCACGTCGCGCGAACTGCTGCCGGAAATATACGGCCAGCACGCATTCCGGCCGCTGTGGAGCGCAGAGCGCACGAAAGAGTTGATTGCGATGATTGTCGTTGGTGCGCCGGCGGAAGGGCTGCTCGCACGCGATTACCACCTCGACGTTTTGCAAAAGCTGCTCGAGTCGGAAAGGTTGAAGCCCGATCCGCTCACCCGGGCAAACCTGGACATCCTCGCTACGGATGCGTTGATCCGGATCGGCTATCACCAGCGTTTCGGGAAAGTGGACCCGTCGGATCTGGATCCGAACGTGAATTTCAGCCGCGAACTCTGGCCGGATCGAGATCCGGCCACGGCCGTGATTGCCGCGGCTACGTCCACTGAACCGCTCCTCGAATTGGTACAAAACTTCTTTCCACGCGGGGATTACTACATCAGGCTCAGAGAGCAGCTATTGCGGCACCTGCAGATCGAGGCCGAAGGGGGCTGGCCGGCCGTAACGTCGGGAGACACGCTGCGCCCGGGCGACGTCAGCCCGCGGGTCGCGGAAGTACGCCGCAGGCTGGCCGTGACCGGCGACCTCAATGCCGACGCAGACTTGCAGTCAGACAGCTACGACGAGACTCTGGAAACTGCGGTCAAGTATTTTCAGAATCGTCACCGCCTGGACGCAGACGGGATAGTTGGCGCGCAGAGCTATGAGGCCCTGAACGTGCCGGTGCAAACACGCATCGACCAGCTGCGGATGTCCCTGGAACGCTTGCGCTGGATCGACCAGGATCTGACCAATGATTTTGTTGCGGTCAATATCCCGGATTTCCGCGTCTTCCTGGTCCGTGACCGCCAGATCGTCTGGTATGCGCGGGCCCAGGTGGGCAAGCCTTATCGGGCGACGCCTATTTTTCGCGGTGACATTCAGTACCTGGAGCTGAATCCCACATGGACGGTTCCGCCCACCATCCTGCGCAAAGACATTCTGCCGCGGCTGAAGCAGGATCCCGGCTACGTCGTGAACAAGAACATCAGCGTGATCGATCGGGACGGCCGCAAGGTAGATCCCTTCAGCGTGGATTGGAGCCAGTATTCAAGGGGCGTGCCGTATACATTGCGCCAGGAGCCGGGGCCCAACAATGCATTGGGGCGGATCAAGTTCATCTTTCCGAACGAGCATTTCGTTTTCGTGCACGACACCCCGAGTCGTAGCCTGTTCGATCGGAGCGAGCGAGCGTTCAGTTCCGGTTGCATCCGAATCGACAAGCCGCTGGAGCTGGCTGAACTGCTGCTGCGAGATCCGGACAAATGGAGCCAGGCGAATTTGCAGGCCGCGCTCGATTCGCGCCGCACACAGCGCGTGAATCTGAAACCGCGGGAGCCGGTGCTGATTTTGTACCTGACGGCGAGCCTCGACCTCGACGGCAGTATCCGCTTCGCCAAGGATATTTACGGTCGCGACGATGCACTGCTGGCAGCGCTGAACGGGCCGGTGCGAATAGACTTGCCGGCAGACGTCGCAGCGGCTGATTGATCCCCGTCTAGCGACGCCGCACGGGAGCTGAATTGGACCCTATTTCCCAGGCTGCGCTCGGCGCAGCGGTCGGGCATCTTTGCTTCCACCGCCAGCTCGGCATGCGCGCCGCGGGCCTGGGTGCGGTTGCCGGCATGTGTCCTGACATGGATACCTTCTGGGGCAGCATGCAGGGCCCCTTCGCGCGCCTGGTTTCCCATCGCGGCATCACGCATTCCCTGTTCTTCGGTCCCGTCGTCGGCACGCTGTTCGGTTGGTGGTACTGGTACCGGCGCCGGGGCGCGTCGAAGGGTGACGCGTCACACCTGCCCGGGCCCTGGGTCTGGAGCGGCTTATTCGTGATGGCCCTGCTGTCGCACCCACTGCTGGATTTCTTCACGCAGTTCGGCACCCAGCTACTCGCACCGTTCTCCCGGCACCGCTTCGCACTACCGGCCGTGCCAGTGGTGGCGCCGCTGTATACGGCAATTCTCGGCTTTGGTCTCGCGCTGGCGGCCGCTGCATCCCGTCAGCGCGGCAGTGACGCGTTCCGGCAGCGGGCTGGCTGGTTCACCGGTGTGGCACTGGTCTTGTCGACAGCCTACCTGTTCGCCGGCCTGTACCTGAACGGCCGCGCGGAAGACGAAGCCGCTCGCCAACTGGCCGCGGCAGGCGTCGAAAATGCCGAGGTACAAGCATTTCCCACCATGCTGCAGCTCCCGTATCGACGCATCGTGGCCTTCACCGACGAAGACGTGCGCGTCGGTTACCTGTCGCTCTGGCAGCCCTGCACAATTCGCTGGGCCAGCGCTGCACGGCGCTGGGATGCACGCTTCCAAACCCTGGCAGACACCAGGGAGGGAGAAATCTTCAGCTGGTTCTCGGCCGGATTACTGGGAACGTCAACCGGCGCAGCTCGGGACGGTCTCACGCCGGTAGAACTGAGCGACCTCCGCTACGGTTTCAACCTGGACGCGCAACTCGGCCTGTGGAGCATCCGCGGCTACTTCGACGACAACGGCCAATTAGTCGGCAAACCGCAATATGTCCGCTACCGCCCGTCGATGTCCGGCGAAAACATCGGCAAACTCTGGGCACTCGCGTACCCCGAAAGCTGCGACAACCTGCCAGGTAATTCTTTTGCGCAGTCGCCTGATCAAGGAAATCGCGGCTGAAGCCGCTCCCACAAAGAGCGGCCCACCCTCAACGCTACGTTAGCCACTCTTACTTTTCGCCCCTTTCTCCCAGCGGCTGCCAAGTCAAAGGGAACCGAGTGCCGCAACTGAGTGGCCGGTCTGGGGATCTTTACCCGACTGACTACAAAACCGGAAGGAGGGGGAAGATCCCCTGATCGGCCCACCACCAGTGCTGCTGAATCAGCCACTCTTCCCTGTCGCCCCTCTGTCCCCAGCGGCGGCTCAAATATAGGGAATCAGTTGCTGTGGCTGCGGCAGCCGCTCCGGGAATCTTTCACCGACTGACTACAAAACCGGAAGGAGGGGAAAGATTCCCGGAGCGGCCTCCCACCAGAGTTCAAGTCGCCCCTACTTATCCCACATCACATCACACTTCTGCGCCGCCGCCGCCTCCAACAACTCCACCAACGGAAAAGCGCGGGTCGCCAGGCTGACCAGGGGTTCCTGTTTTTCCTCTTCCTCGGTGAGTGAGGGCGCGGGCTGAGGCTCCGAACCGTGGGTACCCAACGCGGTCTGCAGCTTTTCAAGTGCAGCAGGAACATCTTCCGCCTTGATCGCACTGGGCACGGTGCCACTGTGCCCCATGAGCTTCAGCAGCCGCACCGCGATGTCGCCGAACATCGTGATAGTTGCGTAGGCATCGGTCCTGAAGTGCACGATCATGCCTTGCTCCGTTCTGTTCGGGGAACCCGGGCACGCCCTCAGCGCGCCACGAGCTCCATTTCTACCTGAAAAGCTTCGCCATTGCGTTCCCCGACCGCGGTGATTCTGTCGCCGGGTGCATAACGCTTCAGCATTTCTGAAAAGCCACCCAGGTCGGCTATCGGGGCGTCGTCCATGGTCGTAATCACATCGCCGGCCCGGATGCCGGCGGTATCCGCAGGTGAGCCGGCGACAACGGATTCGACCCTGATGCCGGCACCCTGCCAGCCGAAGTCCGGCACCGTACCAAACGACACGCGCCGGCGATTACCGGCTGCTGAAGCCTGGGTCTGCGTGGCGGTGGTATTGCTGACGCCGGCCCCGGTCACTGTCAACGCTTCTTCACGTTCCGTCAGGTAAGTTGCCGCCTCGCGGACGACGGTGGCAACGCGAACCATGCCGTCGACGTCGACCTTGTCGACAGTATCCGTGGGGCGGTGGTAGTCACCGTGGGCGCCGGTGAAGATCTGTACGCCGGGCACGCCGGCATTGATGAAGCTCTGCTGGTCGGAGGATGCGGTCGCCCCCGGGACGGTCTTGATCGGGATTCCCGTGGTAAAGCCCACGCCGCGAAACACCGGCGGCCATTCGGCGGCAGATTCCGTGCCGAGTACCTGCACCGGCAGCTCACCCAAGCGGCCCACGGTGTCCATATTGATGACGGCCCGGATCCCTTCCACCGGCACCGGGCCTGGATTCGCAACGTAGTAGGCGGAGCCGAGCAAACCGGCTTCCTCGCCGCTCACAGCCAAAAACACGAGGGTGCGGGGTGGCTTTGGGCCCTTCATGTATGCGCGCGCCAGTTCCAGCAAGATTGCGACGCCGCTGGCATTGTCATCGGCACCGGAATAGATGGCACCCTGTTCTGCCTGGGCGCGTTCGTCGGGCCAGCCGTAGCCCAGGTGATCGTAGTGAGCGCTGATCACGATCGCCTGGTTGTTAAAGCGCGGATCCTGCCCCGGGATGTAACCGACCAGGTTCTGCAGCTCGTGGGGCTGGCCGTCGGGCCCGGTATCGCTGTTGAAGGCCTGCAGATAGCCGCCATTGTCGCCCCCGGGTTCCAGGCCGATTTCGGCAAATTGCCCAGCCAGGTACTGCGCGGCATCAGCCAGGCCCTGGGTGCCGACACCGCGGCCCTCGCGCTCGGGCGCTGCGAGCCATTGCACCGTCTCGAGCATCCGTTCGCGGGAGAACAGCGACGGTAGTTCTGCCAGCGCGGCGCGTTTCGGCAAAGCTGCCGCGCTCACGGGTTCGTCGCGGCCGGAGGTGGGGCGCAGGTCCACGAGCAGCGGGGAGTCCGTTGCGGTCCACTCGCCCTTCAGAATGTTGGCTGGCTCATCGCCCTCGAAAGCGAGGTAGGAGTACTTGCCGTAGTGGGGCAGCTTGCGGCCGACGCCTTCGAAGGCCGCTGCCGGGTCGGCGGTAATCCAGCCGACCGCTTTCGCGACGTTGCCCGGATGACGGGTCACGGCTACGGTGGAGTGGCCGGCGAAAAGCACGCTTTGCGTGCCCAGCCTGACGCTGTCACCCGTCACGACGACCCGGGCCACCGGATCGCTGTCGAAAAGCCTGGCGGCGATACGGTTGTTTGCGCCCAGCAGCCAGATCGCGTGGTCCGCGGGCAGCGTCGTCACGTCGGTATCGAGCACCACGTCTACCGACTGCGACGGATTTTCCCAGCTCCGGACCAGTGCTTCGTAGGCCGCGCGAGTGGCTTCATCTGCAGCGGCGGGCAACACCGCCGTGACTGCACTATCCCCAAAGATCTGGCCGATGGACGGTGCGGTTTCGCGCACGTCTAGCAACCGGAACACGTCGAATTCGGGGTCGACACTGAGCAGCAAGGGTTCGTTCTGCGTTGCGATTTCGAAAGGCGTGTCGGCGGCTGTCGCTGCGACGACCTGCATCTGGGAGCCGTCAACCGTCGTCACCACGAGCGGCACCTGCAGCTCGAAGGGACCTTCCGCCTGGCGTTGCTGCAGACGCCCGGTCACGACGTAGCCATCTTTAGCCTTGGTGGCGAGTACATCGGTGATATCGAGATCAGCGGCGCCGGGACGATCAACCCATTCGACAAAAAATCGTTCCAGGTCCAGGTCGCTTGCAGCTTCGAGTTCCGTCCGCACGTCGGCAAAGCTAGCTTTCGTGCCGCGATTCTTACGGTAAAAGCTTTGCAGCGCCTGGCGGAAACTATCGTCGCCGACGCGTTGCCGCAGCATGTGGAAGCCCATCAGGGTCTTGCCGTAGCCAACCGCTTCGGTGGCCGCGCTGTGCCGGGAGCGAAACTGGCGCAGCGGGAAATCCTTGCCGTCTTTCACAAAGTCCCGGTACTTTTTCAGCGTGTCGCGGCGATATTCCGCGCCCTGGCCAACCTGTTCCTTCATCAGGTGGTCTGCCATGTAGGCCGTCAGACCTTCGCACCAGTTGCCGGAGTCGTAGTCCACGAATACGGAGTTGCCCCACCAGTTGTGCAGAATTTCGTGGGGGTAAGACGAGGTCAGGATGAATGGGAAACGGATGATCTGCGGCCCCAGCAAGGTGAAGGACGGCATGCCATAGCCCGTTTCCCAGAAATTCTCGACCAGTGCGAACTTGCCGTAGGGGTAGGGGCCAATCAGGCGCCGGTACATCTCGATGTAACGCGCCGTGGCCTCGAGGTACTTCCCGGCCAGAGCCGGATCGTCTTCCCGCAGGTAGACCTCGGCAGTAGCGGCGCCGGCCGGCGCTTCGTAGCGGGTCAACGGGCCGCCGACCAGGTAGATCTCGTCGACCGGGCCGGCCGAATCCCAGCTGGCGATCCCGTCTTCGGCACGCGAGGTGCCGTCGCCCTGGCTGATCAGGTGCCAGCCCGCCGGCGCGCGGGCGTTCAGCTTGAAGCGCACCAGGTCGGTATTGAAATACGGATACCAGAGTGTGCTGCCGCCGAGATATACGCCGTCCTGGCTGATGATGCCCGGCGTTTCGCTGAAGCCGCGCGTGTATTCCTCACCCTGCGTTTCCAGGCCGAAGTCGATGCGCCCGGCGTAGGCGAGTTCCAGTCGCGTAGTGCCGGGCGGCAGCTGCACCCGATAGCGGCTGATGCCCGCGCGCTGGGCGAGTTCGAGACTGGAACCGTTGATGCCCTGGAAGCCGGATTCCTCGTTCGCATCCAGTTCGACCACCGGCGGGTTCGACTCACTGATCTCGAGCCGTGACGTCAGCAGGAAGTCCACCGTCTGGCCTGCCTGTTCAGGCGGCACATCCACCAGGGCTTGCACGGCCAGCTGGCTATTGGCAGGCTCCAGGCTGACGACGAGATCGTAGGCAGCCGGCTCCGCGTTCGCGACACCGGCAAGGAACAGGCCGGCGAGGGCGATGCCGCCCGCGCAAATTTGACGCCTATTCTTCGTCGTCTTCGCCAGTCGAATCTTCGTTCGAATCGCGGCGTAGCAAGACAGCCACGCGTATAGTTTCTTCTTCACGGCGCAGTTCTACCTCCACGCTGTCGCCCCATCGGCGGTCACCCATGCCCTGGCGCAGCGATACCGGATCGCTTATCGGCTCGCCGTTCAAGGACAGCAGCTGGTCACCCACTTGCAACCCCGCAGAAGCGGCCGGCGAGTTTTCTTCCACCTGAATAATATTGTTTGGCGCACGGCCCAGGGAACCCGCGAGGGAGACACCGAGCATTGGGTAGACGGTGTGACTGCTGGGCGGCACTCCCCACACGAAGTCTGCATAAGAGGCCTGCACAGACGTGATCGGCGCCCCATCTGCGTCCGCGGTCGGCACTGGGACCAGCGCAGCGATTCCGCCGTCGAAGCGCGGCTCGATCTGGCGTTGTGCACCCAGTCCGTAGACCGCGTGGCCGGAGCCGATCAGCACGACCACGATGGCATTCGGCCCACCGTGGCGGCGCAGGGCCTGCAGAGAGTTCCAGCCCATGACCGCGTCCCAGGTGGCCTGGGCGCGCACCATGCCGTCGAGCTGCTCCGGGGGTAGTTCGGTATGCAGATCGTCGCCTTCTTCGAAGTAGGCGAAGTACACGCGCCGATGTTCCGGGCTGTCCAGCTCCACCGTGGTAGGTATGTGCTCGAGGTCTTCCTTGCTGAGGCCCTCGAAGCCCTGGGTGCGCACGGCCGTGATGACCTTGCGAGGTGCATTCACGCCGAACATTCGAATGCGATTGTCGCGGGCGTAGCGGAAAATGTCGGCGTAGTAGTCCCAGTGATAGCCCCAGTAGCGGTACCAGTCTGCGTTCGTCAGAAATTCGGCTTCCCCGTACTGGCCCCGGGTCCAGCGGTCCAGGTCGCGCTGCCGGGTATAGGGGAACATTTCCAGTGCGATCAGCACCTGCCGGCCCGCTTCATGCAACGCGCGAATCACCTGGGCTTGCACCCGGTGGAACTCGATATTGGTGTGCTCCTCGCCGATGAACAGGATGCCGGTGCTTTCCAGGCGTTGTACCAGTTCGCCGGTGGTCATCAGTTCACCGGTACGCGTATCGGTGATGGCATCGAGTATCACCGGTGCCTGCCGGTCACGGCGTTCCGGATCGCCGACATCCAGGTAGAGCACGCTCTCGCCGGCTATGCCAGTGAGCGGTGGGATTAAGGCGCATGCGCAAAGAGTTAACAGGAGTGCTCGCGTACTCATCATTAGAGACTAACTGATTTCAGTCCGGACTGGTTCTTTCCGCCGAAGCCGCCCGAATGACTCACGGGCGGGTGCCCGACCAGGCGCCGGTCAGTTAACTATCATCGCCGGGCTCCGGACGCAGCGCTTCAGTAGGTGGGGATTTCGGGGTCGATCTCTTCGGCCCAGGCGCGAATGCCGCCGGCGAGGTTGTGCAGATTCCTGAAGCCGAGGCGC
>CAMYJV010000040.1:0-6886 GCA_947258805.1 uncultured Gammaproteobacteria bacterium
CGCCGCGGCGGGCGACAACCGTGACACCGGAGTCGATTGCGAGCGCTAGCTGTGACGCACCCCGGACGTTGAACTCGATCAGCTTGAGTTGGCCATCACGCGCATCGCGCTTGAATTCGATGTTTGCGAGCCCTCGATACCCCAGGCGAGTAAGAAACTCGTGTCCCAGGCTCTCGACCTCTGGGTCGAAAACCCCAGTCGAGTAACTGCCGTTTCCGTAGTCCACCGGCCAATCTCGGAGTTCCCTGCGGATGAACAAGGTTGAACGGTTACCGTCGATCGAGCAGTACGCGTACACTGCATATAGTTGGTCAGCTTCGCCATCTATCTGCTCCTGTACGATGACGCTCCCATTTCCCGCGCTCATGCGGACGTACTCGGGCGACAACTCTGCGGGAGTCTCGACCAACGCGAGCTTGGTCAGTCCTCCGGGTCGCTGGTTGGATTGCTGCTGCCACTGGTGCGAATACGCCGGCTTGATCACACACGGGAAGCCAATCTCTTCCGGAACCCGGCTGAGGTCATCGACGCTCGCGGGCACCAGGGTGCGCGGAATAGCGACCCCGCAGCGCGCCGCAAGTTCGTACTGCCGCCGCTTGTCAGCCAGCATCTCGAGCGTGTCGCGTTCGGCGAGTGCGAACCGGAACCATCGGGTCAGCGTCTCTTTGTAGCGCGACACCAGCAGCACGTGCCCGTCACTAGTCGGAAGGAGAACCCCACGCGTCGGGAGCTTTTCACCGAGCCGTGAAAGCAGGGCGATCAGCTGGGCGTCATCGAGACCGTCAATCGACACCGGGAAACCGAAGCGGGACTTCATGCCGGGTGTTCCTGAGGTGCCCAGCGTCACGACGGGAATTTCGCGACGGCCGAGACTACGAGTCACGGCCAGCCCGTGTGCCCGTTCGGCTCCAAGCACGAAGGCCGTAGGAGTCGTGCCTGTCAGATTCGCGGCAAACCTGTCGTACTTCCTGAGAATCTCGACTCGGATAGTCTAGTCACCCTGCTTTGTTGGTCCCGATCGCAGACATGCAGGCATGATCGCTGGGGTGGTGAATAAAGGCATGAGTTTCACTGCGCGTAGTCGGGCTCCTCGTGATCGAGAACGCGCTTGAGCGCAGCGAAATGCGTGATGGCTTGCTTCCTTAGGTTGTTCGGCCGCGCGTCGCTCACATATCGCTCCGCGACGTCGTCAGATATGATGCGAAGCTCTCCGCCGGTAGACTGGGCAAGAAGCTGCAGCTGGCTCGCCCTCTCCAGGTAATACAAATCGTCGAAAGCACGCGCTACGGATTCTCCTGCCACAATGACGCCGTGATGAGCATGGAAGAGCACAGCCTTGTCCCCTATGGCCATTGCAAGCCGTTCTCCCTGCTGAGCCTGGTCCGCGGCACCTGCGTAGTCCGGGCCATAGGCAACACGTGAGTGAAAGCGAAGGGCGGTCTGGCTCACGGGAAGCAGTCGCCCTCCTTCGAGCAGCGTAATCGACGTCGCGTAGGGTTGATGCGTGTGAAGGACGCACGAGACGTCGCCTCGGGCTCTCAGGATGTATGAGTGAATGAAGAATGCCGATGGTTCGACCTCGCCGTCACCTTCGCAAATCCGTCCTTCGGCATCGACAACGAGGAGGCGACTCGCACACACCTCAGACCAGTGCAGGCCATGCGGGGTGATGAGAAATCTGTCGGGTTCACTCACCAGGCGAGCAGAAAAGTGATTCGCGATCCCTTCGTTCAAGCCCAAACGAAGCGCGAGGCGATGCGCTGCTGCGAGATCGATCCTAAGGTCCGTATCACTCATCTGAAACGTTATTGGCTTCTTATGCTTGGCCAGTCGCGCCGGCTCAGGGTTCATCGCAGCGTCTAACGCGACCCGAGCATGCTGCAATTCCGGTCTTTGTTTGCTTTGCAAATGCACTTTAGCGGAAGATTCTAACGGATGTCGATCGAGTCAACTTTCCGCAACATTATGTCCGAACTTGGCGACCGCCATTTTCAGCACATGTTGTTCTTACCGTTTACCCTGCCTTTCGCAGTTCGCCGCTTCTTGCAGGAACGCCTCTCGCTCGTCAGTGCCGGATCGCGGTTGAAGAGTGAGCTGGAAAACCGTGAATTACGCTTCCTGGAACTCATTCGGGCGCGGGTCTATGCCGTGCCGGGAAGCCCATACAAAAAGTTGTTGGACTATGCCGGTTGCGAGCTGGGTGATATCGAATCGTGTCTCAATAAGACGGGTTTGGAGGAGACCTTGAAGGAGCTTGCCCGCTCGGGCGTCTACCTCACGCCGCGGGAATATAAGGGGCGGCAAGACGTGGAGCGTGGGCGCCTTTCGTTTCGAGTGTACACAAAGGACCTGGTGCCGCCCCGGCGTTATGGCGCCGCGGCGGGCGTCAACCAAAGCAGCGGTACCACCAATAAGCCCCGCAGCAGCGTTTCGTCGTTCGATTGGTGGCGCGAGGAATCACCGGCGATGGCGCTTTTCCTGGATGCGCACGGACTCCTGTCGAGCCGTATGGCAGCTTATGAGCCCATGCTCGGCAGCCTTGCTGCAGGTATCACGTTCTTCCTGATGACCGCGCGACTGGGTGTTCCTGTCGATCGTTGGTTTGCCCGGCCGGTGCCCGTGAACAACTGGCTGGAAGATCTATATTTTCGTCTCACGTCTCACGAGATTGCACTGGCGGGGCAATGGTTCGGTCCTGGCTTTGCACGCCCCGAAGTGACACCGGCCGGCGACATCGACCGGATAGTCCGATGGGTAGAAAGAGGCCGGAAAGAAGGTTTCACCACATGCATCCGTACGGTCGCCAGCAACGCAGCCCGCATCGCGCAGGTTGCTGATGAAATTGGCGCATCACTCGAAGGGTGTACGTTCATCGCGTCCGGCGAACCGGTTACCAAGGCAAAGCGATGTGTCATTGAAAAAGTTGGTGGGACCGTTACCGTACTGTGGGGCTACTGGCCCACAGGCACTGTTGGCGTGGGGTGCGGCCGGCCTGCTTACGGTGACGAAATGCACGTAATGCGTCACAGCCTGGCCGTGATTGAACACCCGGAGCCGATCACCGACGCCATCGGCGAACCGGTTCATCCCCTGCTTTTCACGACGCTTTACCCCTCCGCGGCCCAACTGGAGATTAACGTTGCCAACGGCGACCACGCCGTGTTGTCGGAAAGAAACTGCGGGTGCCCAATGCATGAGGCGGGTTTGACGCTTCATGCCCACCATGTTGGTAGTTTCGAAAAATTCACCAGCGAAGGCTTGGCGTTTCCTTTTGACGATCTTTATGAGCTACTCGATACGACGCTGCCTGACAAGTTTGGCGGTGGCGTTGGGGATTATCAGTTGGTCGAGGAGGAAGGCATGAGCGGCCGAACGCATGTCACGCTATTGGTTGACCCGAGCGTTGGTCCGATCCGGGAATCCTCACTGCTTGATTTCCTGACTGCCGAATTCGCAGCCGGCTCTCGCAGCAAGGGCTTCATGGCGGGCGTATGGCGGGATTCGGGGACGTTCCGGATTCGGCGAGAAAGTCCGACGGCAACCTCGCGGGGCAAGGTCCTGCCGCTACGGGTTGCCGCCAAAGTGAGATGAGAGAGCCTGTGAAGACTCGCGTCCGAATCACAATGGCGTTTGTCCTGATCCTTTATGCGCTGGTCGAAGGACTGTCTCTTCTTGGGCTCTCGGTGCTGGAGCCGAGCGTGAACGTCGTCTACGACCCGGAAATCGAGGTATTGTCCGAGAGCCAGAGGGCTCGCTTGAGCAAATTCCTTGAGGAGGGACTAGGACAGAGAGTCGTGCAGGTTCCGGTGTTGGGCTGGTACAGGATCGGCGACTCCTTGACGTATGGTAGCGATGTCGAGCTTCAGGAGACGTGGCCGAAAGAATATGGCGGCTGGCTGCCGTGCGTCATGCCCGCAGGAACTGCGGAATGCTTTCGGCGCCTTCCGGGTCTTCGTGAATCAGCACTTCGGCGTCGGGGAACGCCTGCCTGACTGCGAGTTCCACCTGGTCGGAAATCTCGTGGGCCCTGGCCAGCGGCATGCTGCCGTCCATCTCGATGTGAAACTGGATAAAGGCCGTTAATCCGGCCCGGCGTGTCCGCAGATCGTGCAGGTTGGCCACCTCGGGGTGCTCCAGCGCAATCTCCCTGATCTTGTCGCGCTCTGCCTCGGAAAATTCCTGGTCCATGAGCTGGCCGATGGCACCGGCGCCGATTTCCCACGCGCCGCGGATCAGCACGAAGGCGAGCAGTATGCCGATCACCGGATCCACGAAGGGCGCATTGAATTGCGTCGATATCAGCAGCGCGACGATCACGCCGATATTGATGCCGACGTCGCCCAGGCCGTGCAGCGCGTCCGCCGACACGATCAGCGACCCGGTGCGCTTCACCACGTAGCGCTGGAACACAACCAGTAGTCCGACCAGCACGGAAGCGATGACCATGATGATGATGCCCAGCTGGCTGTTCGTCGGCATGGCGGGTTCCAGCAGTCGTCGCCCGCACTCGGCAATCAGGAACAGCGCGGACGCGCCGATGATGATGGCCTGGAACATCCCGCCGATGGGCTCGGCCTTGCCGTGCCCGAAGCGATACTGGTGGCTGGCTGGTTGCACTGCCCGGCGCACGAAATACAGGTTCAGACCCGCCGCCACGCCGTCCAGCACCGAGTCCAGCAGCGAGCCCAGCATTGCGACGGAGCCGGTCTGCCACCACGCGACTCCCTTGAAGGCGATTAGCGTACCGGCCACCAGCACCGAAGCGACGGTGGCGAGCTTCATCAGGCGCGCCTTGTCGGCGTGCTCCTGGTTGTGAGCGGTGGTAGCCATGTTCATGTCGTGGTGGTGCAGCAGATCCCGACCAGGCGCCATATTGTAGGCCAGAATGAGCTGCCTCCGGCGGGTGCGTTGAAGGCGCGAATGAATTCGGGGCTAACGGGTTTTCCGGCGACCGCGTCGGTCAGCGGAACCAGCGCGAATCCGGGAAGCGCCGCGCCAGCCAGCGGTCCAGGCCGAGCCAACGCCCGGAAGCTTTGGCCAGGAACAGGAAATTCAGAATAAAAAACGGGATCAGTGACGCGTCGTAGTAGCCGCCGATCGCCAGGTTCACCAGGATAAACAGGCTCACCCCCGCGGCCCAGCGGGTGGTCAGGCCCAGCAACAGGCCGATGGCCGCATAAAGTTCGCCGAAAGTGACCACCCAGGCCACCAGCTCGTAAAGGGGAATGGCGAAGAACTGCAGGTATATGACTGCAAAACTGTCGGGTGGTAGTTCCGTCAGTCGGTCGAGGAAGATTTCATTCAGGATATCCGAGGTCAGCCAGTCCTTGCGGATCTTGTTGATGCCGGCCGCCAGCCAGAAGATGCCGAACAGGGTGCGCAGCACGATGTGCAGTACCACGCCGGTGGTGCGCAGCAGGTGCCCGCGAATCCACTGCAGCTGCCAGAGACCGTCGGCCGTCGTCACGATGTCATTCACAGCGGGAACGGCGATGGTTTCCGGTCGTTAATGATTTCAATCGACTCCCACAGGGGCAGCCGCTGGCAATACCCCACGGGTTCCAGATCGGGACCTCGACGCCAGCGCCGGCTGGTGCGATCAATTTCGTGCTCGTTTAGGGCGATCAATGGCGGTTCCAGTGAAACTCTTGCCTGGACGGTCCGGGGTAAAGGCCACTTGCCCTCTGTCACGTCGTAGACCAGCACTGGTCGCTCGTGGCCGTCAGCAGCGGTCTCGTCGAAGTTGCGTATAAACCATTCCCAGATCGTGGCGATCTGCGACCAGAAGGTGCGAGTCTGAATATGGTAGACAGTGAAGCTGCCGGACTCGGGAATGCTTTCTCTTTGCGCGTCGACGTCAGACATTTCGCAGAGCACGACCACCTCGCACATGGTGCAGATCTCACCGAAGCGCCCGAACAGGAAGTAGTCGGCGTACTTTGGGTCGTTCATCTGCGCGGTGGCGGGCAGGGCGGTGGCCAGGACCAACACAACGAGGAGACATCGTGCGGTCCTCGCTGCCACGTTCCTCTGCTTGTGAGTTGGCGGGATCAAGGCCGTCTACCTGCACGCTGTGCGTCCGCAATTAATTGTACCGCCTGCGACTGTGCGACGCTGCCGGCAGGGGCCAGGCTCAGGGATTTTCTCCCCATCTGTTCTGCCTGTGGATAGTCGCCCTGTTCGAAGCGCAGTTGTCCCAGTTCGAGCCACACGGTCGGGTGGTCGGGCTCAATGCGGATCGCCCGTTCGACTGACGCAGATGCCTGCGCATACTCCCCGGCGCGTCGTTGCCGGCGGCTTTGTTCCAGCAGTGCATCACTGGCAGGCGACAGGCTGTCCATCACGGACGGCACGCGCCCGGCACCCTCGCTGCCTTCGGGCAACGACGAGGGCGGGGGCGTTGCTGGTCCGAGCGCCCCGGCACAGCCGCTCAGCAGCCCTGCAGCGATCACAACAAGCGCGGCGACGCGCATCAGTCGAAGACCTCTTCGAGCCATTCACGCGCTCGTCGACCCAGCATGCCCAGCCCGGGACCGCAGCCGGGTTTACTGCCCAGTCTCGCATTGGGGGGCAGTGCGAGTTCGACAACGTCGGCACAGGCGGGCCTGGCCATCAGGCCGGTCTCGTAATCGACCCAGATGTTCTCCAGTCCGGCGGGCGGTAGCGGCGCATAAGACGCGCTGTTGAGCTCGCTGATGATCGACGCCCAGATCTGCAGTGCACCGGAGGCACCGGTGAGCCCGGTGGGACGATTGTCGTCATAACCGAGCCAGACCACCATCACGTGCTCGCCGGTGAAGCCGGCGAACCAGCTGTCGCGATAATCGTCGGATGTGCCGGTTTTTCCCGCGGCAACGAGATCGGCGGGCATTTTGCCACGCGCGCT
>CAMYJV010000040.1:7045-22755 GCA_947258805.1 uncultured Gammaproteobacteria bacterium
TCGCCGTCGGCAGTAACGACCGAGCGCACGGCGCGCAGCGGGGCTCGAAAACCGCCGTTCGCCAGTGTCCCGTAGACCTGGGCAATTTCCAGCGGCGTCATTTCCACCGCGCCGAGCAGCAGCGACGGGTAGGGCCGGATTTCTGTCGGGCCGCCCATCGCGGTCAGCGTATCGGCCACCTGCGCCGGGCCGACGTCCATGCCGACGCGCACCGTGGTGAGATTGAAAGATTCCACCAGCGCGCGCAGCAGAGTCACCGTGCCGTGGGCTTCGCCGCTGTAGTTCTGCGGTGACCACGTGTCACCGTTGTCGAGCGTCACACTGATCGGCTCATCGTCGACCAGGTTCGCGAGGTGATAGCGGCCGGACTGCAGCGCGGCCAGGTACACCGCGGGCTTGGCCAGCGACCCGATGGGCCGGCGCGCATCCAGCGCCCGATTGAAGCCGGCGAAGCCGGCCTGCCGGTCGCCGACCACGGCGATGACTTCACCCGACTGCGCGCTGGTGATCACAACGGCCCCGACCAGTCCGTCCGCAGCCCCGGGATCCCGCCGGTCGAGGCTCGCGAGGCCGGCACTCAATTGCGCCTCCGCGGTCGCCTGCACCAGCGAATCCAGTCCAGTGAACACGCGCAAACCCTGGCTGGTCAGATCTTCGTCCCGGTACTGTTCGGCCAACTGCGTGCGCACCAGCTGCAGGAAGGCCGGGTAGTAAGTCGAGCCGGCCGTTTGCCGGTCCCAGGTGTCGAGGTCGCGTGCCTGCGCGGCGGCGGCCTCGGCGGTGGTTACCGCTTCGTTATCGGCCAGGATCTGCAGCACCAGGTTGCGGCGTTCCAGCGCACGTTGAGGATGGCGTTCGGGGCTGTAGTAGGCCGGCCCCTTTACCATCGCCACCAGCAGCGCCAGCTGGTGCAGTTCCAGTTCGTCGAGGGGCCGGCTGAAGTAGTACTGGCTGGCCAGCCCGAAGCCGTGAATCGCACGGTTGCCGTCCTGGCCCATATAGATCTCGTTGATATAAGCGTTCAGCAGGTCGCTCTTTTCGTAATGCCATTCGAGAATCAACGCCATCGCGGCTTCGCGGATTTTTCGCCACAGGGTGCGGCGGTTGTCCAGGAAATAGTTTTTGACCAGCTGCTGCGTCAGCGTGCTGCCCCCCTGGGTGAGTTCGCCGCTGCGTACGTTGACGACGATGGCTCTCAGCAGGGCCCGGGGATCGACACCGTGATGATCATCGAAGCGCCGGTCTTCCACCGCCTTCAGCGCCGCCACCAGCACTGCAGGCGTGTGGTCCGGGGCCACGATCAGCCGATCTTCACCATGTGTCGGGAAAATACTTCCCACCAGCAGCGGGTCGAGACGCGCCACTGCAAACTCCGTCGCGCCGCTGGTCAGCCGGGTAACCTCGCCCCCGGAAAACTCGATGGCCAGCGGTGACGGCGGCCGCAATTCATCCCAGAAACGAAACTCCCTGCTCATCAGTTCGATGCCGCGGCGCGTGCGGCGGAAACTGCCCGGTTGGCGAGGCGTTTGGGTGCCCCGTCTATAGCCTAGTCGCAACAACTCGCGTTCGAGTTGCGCCTGCGGCATCTCCAGGCCGGCATAGAGTTCGAGAGGGCGGGCATAGACCTGCGCTGGCAGGTCCCACCGTCTACCGTCGAATTTCTCCGTGACGGTGATATCCAGGTACAGCAGCCAGCCGGCAACCACCAGCAACAGCAATGCCGACAGACTCAGCCACGGGTGCCGGCGAACCATCCGCCGCCGTTTTCGTGACCGGCTCATTCGCAATTATCCTGCCGGTTAGCCATATTGACGCGGTGAGTGAATTTCAGTGAGACGCTGGCTGTACGGAAGAGAGTATGGGTAGTTCAGCACGACAAATTTGCGTCGCGGCGCTGGCTTTCGCGTTCCTGGGCGGCTGCGCCTCCCACAAGGCCGCCCCGCCGGAGCAGGCCGAATCCTACCAGTTACGCGGGGCCCGGGTCAGCGCGGTGGGCGAGCACGCGGCGCTCACCGCAGCCTCGCTCGTGGGGTCGCCCTATCGTTACGGCGGGCACACGCCGGATGGCTTCGATTGCAGTGGCCTGGTGTATTACTCGTACCAGGCCGCCGGCCTGAGCGTGCCGCGCACCTCCACGCAGCAGTTCCGGGCGTCAAAGCCGGTTGCCATCACCGAAGCCCGGGCGGGTGACCTGCTGTTCTTCCGCTATGAACGCAAGGTTTCGCACGTGGGCATCTACCTGGGTGATCAGCGCTTCGTGCACGCGCCGTCGACTGGCAAGTCGGTGTCGGTGGCGAGCCTGAACGACGAGCACTACCGCAACCATTTTGTGGCTGCCGGGCGCTTCTGAGCCGGCCAGGCGCCGCCTGGGCGCCCGCTTCCGTCCCGTCGGCCAGACCGCGCAATGGCGACAATGTGCCCCGTTACGCCCCGGTCTTTCTCAGGCGGTATCCTTGCCCGTATGGACGACCTCAGCCAAGCCGCGAGTCTGGACTTCCGCGCCATCCTCGACGCCGCTCCGGACGGCATGGTGCTGGTGGAGACCGACGGCCGCATCCTGCTGGCGAACCAGGAAATGGAGGCCCTGTTTGGTTACAGCAGCGAGGACTTGATCGGCCAGCCGGTGGAATTGCTGGTGCCGCGGGAGTCGCGGCGGAGGCATCCGGACCTGCGCAATGGCTATATGCGGGACTCCCGCGCCCGGGGCATGGCCGGCGGGCGAATTCTCAACGGGCTGCGCAAGGACGGCACGGCGCTGCCGGTGTCCATCAGCCTCAGCGTGGTCGATGCGGGCCCGAAGCAGGTCGTGCTCGCAACTGTCCGCGATCTGACTGTGCAGGCAGGTGAAGCGGCTGAACTCCGCCGCAGCAACCTGGAATCGACTTTACTGCTGCGAGCGGCGGAGATTGCCGCCGACGCCGAGACCGTTGATGACGCTTTGCAGGGGGTCATCGACGCCGTGTGCGAGGCAACGGGCTGGCCCATTGGCCATGCGTATACCGTCTGCCCGAAGAATCCGGATACGCTGTTGCCGGGCAATCACTGGTGCCTGGGCGAGAGTGACGCGTACCGGCAGTTTCGAGATCTTGGCAAAGACCAGGTTTTTCGCTTCGGCGAAGGGCTTCCCGGCAGGGTGTTGCAGTCGGGTGAGGTTGCATGGATCGAAGACATCGAACAGGACAACAACTTTACGCGGACCGATGCTGCCCAGGCAGCCGGCATGCGTTCTGCGTTCGCGATTCCCGTGTCCTTAAGTGGTGAAGTCGAGGGCGTACTGGAATTCTTCGCCGAGGATGTCCTGCCCCGGGACGAAGATTTCGTGCAGATTATGGGCAAAGTGGGTGAGCAGCTCGGCCGGGTGTTCGAACGCTCGAAGGCCCAGCGCGAAATCATTCGCCGTGAGCAACTCATCGAATCCATGATCCAGAACGTGCCGGGCGCTGTTTACCGTTACATGGATTACGGTGAAGACAGTGGTGGCCAGATCATGGAACTGATGACCGAGGAGATCGAGTCCATCTGCGGCCTGCCGCCAGCGCATTTCATCAACCATGGCGTCGGCCGCATCGGTAAGCTCATCTGTCCCAACGATCAGGAACGGGTGCAACGGAGCGTTATGGCTGCGATGCAGGAAGGCGATGCCTTCGATATCGAGTACCAGGTGATCCACACTGATGGTCACCTGCGATGGGTCAATTCCCGGGGCAAGTGCAGCGTGGATCAGGCCACCGGGCGCACCATCGTGGACGGCACGATGTTCGATGTCACCGAGCGCAAGGAAGCGGAGTTGACCCTGAAGGCTGCCCAGTTGGCAGCTGAGCAGGCCAACATCGCGAAGAGCGCGTTCCTGGCCAACATGAGCCACGAGCTGCGCACGCCGTTGAATGCAATTCTCGGTTACAGCGAGATGCTGACGGAGGAGGCCGAGGATCTCGAGCAGGAGGCGTTCCTGCCCGACCTGAAGAAGATAAATCAGGCCGGCAGTCACTTGCTGGCACTGATCAATGACGTGCTGGATTTGTCGAAGATCGAAGCGGGCAAGGCGGAACTGTTTGGCGAAGAAATCAACGTCAGCGAGTTGCTGGAAGAGGTGACGGCCACAGTGGCGCCGCTGGTGGCAAAGAACGGCAACAGCCTGAAGCTGGTGCGGGATGCAGATCCCGGCCATGTCTTCCAGGACCTGACAAAACTGAAGCAGTGTCTGCTCAACCTGCTCAGCAATGCCGCCAAGTTCACGCACGACGGCGAAGTGACGTTGCGGGTCGGTCGCGAAGCTACCCCAGGCCGGGAAATGCTGATTCTGAGCGTCGTCGATACCGGCATCGGCATACCGGCCGACAAGATGGAATCGCTGTTTGAAGAGTTCACGCAGGCAGACGTATCCACGACGCGGAAATATGGCGGTACGGGACTTGGCCTGACCATTTCGCGGCGCTTCTGCCAGATGATCGGCGGCGACATCACCGTGCGCAGCGATCCGGGTCAGGGCTCCGAGTTCACGATCACGGTGCCGGTGGCGTTGCCGGGCGCCGAGCGTCCCGCTCAGGCCGCCGCTGCCGTCCAGGATATCGCAACGGAGCTGGCAAAACAGACCGATGCGGCGCCGGCGCCCGGCCAGACTATTCTCGTCGTCGACGACGATCCGGAGGCCTGCGAGATCATCGAGCGTTTCCTGGTCCGCGACGGTTTTGACGTCGTGACGGCCACCAGTGGCGAAGACGGTCTGCGCCTTGCCCACGAACTGCGACCGGCGGCCATCACGCTGGACGTGATGATGCCGGATATGGACGGCTGGTCTGTGCTGCGCGCCATCAAGGCCGACCCGCACCTGGCTGAGATCCCGGTCGTGATGGTGACCATGGTGGACGACAAGAGCCGCGGCTATTCCCTCGGCGCCACCGACTACCTGACCAAACCCGTCGAGCGCGATGCGCTGGTGAAGGCCCTGAAGCGCTATCGTTGTGAGCGTGGGTCCTGCCCGGTGATGGTGGTGGAAGACGATGCGGATACCCGCGCGTTGTTGGCCCGGATCCTGCAGAAAGACGGCTGGGCCGTGAACGAGGCGGCCAATGGCCAGGAGGCTCTCGAGCTCATGGAGCATCAGGCCCCGGGGCTAGTGCTGTTGGACCTGATGATGCCGGTGATGGACGGTTTTCAGTTCCTGGACGAGATGCGCCGGCACGAAGCGTGGCAGAATATCCCGGTTATCGTGGTCACGGCCAAGAATCTGACGCCCGAAGATCGGCGAAAGCTCAACGGTAGTGTCGAGCAGATCCTGGCGAAAGGTTCTTACGGGCGTGAGCAATTGATTCAGAACATACGGCGGCTGGTGGCTTCATCGGGTAGCGCCAGCAACATTTGATGGACAAACACTGCGACTTGAAATGGCAAAGATACTGTTAGTGGAAGACAACGAGATGAACCGGGACATGCTGTCCCGACGCTTGTTGCGCAAGGGCTTCGAGGTGGTGATGGCCGAGGACGGCGAAGCCGGAGTCAGCCTGGCTGCCAGCGGGTCACCGGACCTAATCCTGATGGATCTCAGCCTGCCCGTGATGGACGGCTGGGAAGCCACCCGGAAGATCAAGGACGACCCGGACACGTCGGCCGTGCCGGTCATCGCGCTGACTGCCCATGCCATGCAGGGCGACGAGGAAAAAGCCCTCGCCGCAGGCTGCGACGATTACGACACCAAGCCGGTGAACTTCAAACGGCTGCTGGAAAAGATCGAGAAGTATCTCGCCTAGCGATAGACCTGCTGCGCCAGCACCACCACGCGATCCTGGTCGCTGAGCTCCCAGGTCTGGGCGCGATCCGGGTTCAGCCAGAGTTTTCCGCCGTTACCGTTGGCCGTGCGCAGCCCCAGCGCGATTTCCTGTTTTTGTTGCGCAGCGAACATCAGGTCTGCGAAACGGCAGGGGCTCCCCGCTTCCACGTAGTCATCGGCCGGTCGCAGGCTGATTTCTACGCCACCGGCACTGAGCAGCTCACGGTAAATCGGCCCGAGCTCCACCTGCTGTGAAATCTGCGCGAGCTGCGCGCTCACCGCGACGGAGCTGATAATGACATCGTCGACGCTAAGCTGGTTGACCAGTTCCTGGGCAGTCCTGACCAGCAGTTCGAGCACCAGGTGCGGGCGCTTGCCCGCGGTCTTCAGCTGATCGTCCAGCCGCAACATGGTTCGCAGCGTACGGGCGTCCACGTCGGTTTCGCCCGCCGACACGTCCGCCAGCACCGCGATGCTCTGGAAGTCTCCCAGGCTCAGCTCCTTGTACGCGTTGGCTTGCACACTGTCGCCGTCGATGAAGTGCAGGCGCAGGTTATCGAGGTGACCTTCGGTTGAGTCCTCGACGCGCTGCCGGGCATCCCGTTCAGGTACGGCAGACAAGATCGTGACCTCCGTGCCCCGTTCCGAGTGCGCGTCCAGCTCCATCAGGATGTCGAAAATGTTGTCGTTCCAGCCGATCAGCAGGACTTTTTCCGGCAGCCGCACCCGGGGGGTGCTGTCGCGGGCCGCAGTGGACTGATAGCTCTCGCTCGGCAATTTAAACTTGGCAGGCAAACTGCGACTCAGCAATACTAGCTTCTCGTCGTCGGCAATCGGGTAGTCCGGCTCGGGGTTCAGTCCCGTCTTGTGCACGACCCGGCCATCGCGCTTTTCGTCCCACGCGACACCGATCGGCACCGCGTCGCTGAATCC
Source organism: uncultured Gammaproteobacteria bacterium (assembly GCA_947258805.1). The sequence continues at coordinate 13,746 of CAMYJV010000040.1, forward strand.
GTAGCTGACCTGCCCCAGTTCCTGGTCCGCACACATCTTGATGTTGGCAACAGTGATGCTGTTGCCGGTCCGGTCCAGCAGTTCGCGGTATACGTCAACCAGGCCCGGGTTGCGCATCGACTGCACGATGACCTTGCTGATGACGGTGCTCGAGGACACCAGCTGGACCCGCCCCTTGCTGGCGATCTCCGCGAGCTCGTAATTGCGTTCCTGCGCGACCTCTGCAACGAGTGGGACCTCCGGTTGTGCCCACTTGGCGTAGTTGACCAGCTGCAGGATGATCTTGATGACCTCGCTGTCGCCGCTGACACCGTCGGCAGTGTCCGTGGGTGACATCACGATGATGCTGGCAGCCTGGTCGAAGGCCACCCGTTCCAGTTCGGCCAGCCGGCTCGGGTCACCGGAACGCAGGATGATCGTCAGCGGTTCCTTGTCGATGCCCGCGACCCGCAGCGCGTCCTGCACGTCGTCGACCTCCCGCGTCGACAGCAGCACGACCCGACAGCCGGGCTGCAGCTGGGCCAGCTGGCGCAGCACCCCTAACACCTTGTTGTTCCACCCCAGCAAGAGCACGTGGCCGCGTTCCTTGACCAGCGTGTCGCCCTTGCGCAGCGACTCCGTCGTATTCGCAATCACGGTATTGACGAGCGACAGGACCGTCGCAAAGACCACCATGCCGACCAGGGTCAGGAACACCGCGTAGATGACGATGACGATGGTGCTACCGTAAATCGTCTCCAGCCGACTGAGGTACAGCACACGTTGCAGCGTCCACCACAGCGCATCCCAGAAGCCGCTGTCGATATCGCGCGGAATACTGGCCACGTCCATGTTCTCTTCGGAGAACAGGCCGAAGAACTGTGCACTGATGCCGACGAGTGTGGCCATCGCGACCAGGAACAGGATTATGGCCAGCTGCCCGGCGGTCTCGCGCACGAACAGTCGCTCGAGGCGATAGCGCAGAACTTCCAGGACTTCCTTGAACACCGGCTGGCCGCTCCCTCAGGACCGCGAAGTGTCTCGACGGGATTGCGCACCCTGTCGCCGAGCTCTCGAGGCCCCGTATCTTAACCTCGTGGCGCCGGGCGATGAACTATCATCCGTCAGCGATATGTCCCCCAATAGCCCCAGCTTTCTCAGCTATGCGTTTCGCCCGTTCTTCCTGTGCAATGGGTGGTTCGCGATCGGCATCGTGGTGCTGTGGACGCTGGGACTGCACGGTTTCAGTGCGCTTGGCATGGGCAGCCCCGACCCGCTGTGGCACGCCCACGAAATGCTCTTCGGTTTCGTGATGGCCACCATCGCTGGTTTCGCGTTGACCGCGGTGGCGACCTGGACTGGCCGGCCCCCGGTTCGCGGGGCGACCGTTGTCGGGTTGCTGGCTGCCTGGCTTGCCGGCCGGGCGGCGATGTTGTGGCCGACGGCGCCTGTAGCCGGGCTACGTGTGTCGCTGGATCTGCTGTTCCCGCTGCTACTGGCGCTGGTATTTGCCCGCGAGGTGATTGCCGGCGCGAGTCGACGCAATCTGCCTGTCGTCGCGATCATCCTGCTTCTGGCGGCGCTGAACCTCGGCTATCACCTCGGCACGCTGCAGTGGCTGACAGGTGCGGAGCGACCCGCGATCTACCTCGCGATGCACACGGTGCTGCTGCTGATTACCGTGATAGCCGGGCGCATCGTTCCGAGTTTCACGGCGAACTGGTTGCGCTTGCGCGGCGCAGCTCGCTTGCCGACGGCCGGCGGCGCTCTCGAGCCGCTGGTGCTAGTGGCGACTATCGGCACGGGGCTGGCTGCCAGCCTTGTGCCCGGGTCGGTGCTTACCGGTGGCCTGGCGCTGGCCGCCGCGCTGCTGCACGGCCTGCGCCTGGCTCGCTGGCGGGGGCTCGCCACCATGCCAGAACCGCTCGTATTGATTCTCCACGTGGCCTACGCCTGGTTCCCGGTGGGTTACGCGTTGTTGGCTGTCAGCGCTTTTGATCTCGGGTTGCCGCCCACGGCCGCGATACACGCGCTGGCGATGGGGTTGATCGGCAGCATGATCCTGGCCGTGACCACGCGGGTGGCCCTCGGCCATACCGGGCGGCCACTGCACGCGGCACCGTTGACGGTCCTCGCTTACGGGGTCTTTACGTTAGCGGTCGTTGCGCGCGTGTTCGGTCCATTGGCCGGCGGCGCGTATCTCACCTGGATCGACCTGGCAGCCCTCGGCTGGGTGGCGAGCTTCGCGTTGTTCAGCTGGGTGTACTGGCCAATTCTGACCAGGCCCCGCCCGGACGCCTGAGTTCATCCTGTCGTGATTCACCGCTACTCAGCCCTAGCCGCTGTCCTGTTCGCATCGCCCGTCGTCTTTGCGCAGACAGAACGCATTGGCATCGAGGAAATCGTCGTCACGGCGCGCAAGCAGGAAGAATCCCTGCTGGAAGTGCCGGTGGCGGTCTCGGTCTTCGATAGCACGGCCATTGCTGACCTCGGCCTGGTACGACTGGAGGAAGTGGCGCGCTTCACGCCCGGCTTCTCCTTCGAATCGGACAAGGGCCGTCAGCCGTCCTCGTACCGGCCGACGATTCGCGGGTTAACCACGATTCGCAACGGTATCGCCAACACGTCGGCGGCCACGACCTTTATCGACGGTGTGTATGTTGGCGGCTCGGTGCAGCCATCAGAGTTGTACAACCTGCAGCGCGTGGAAGTGATGCGCGGGCCGCAGGCAGCCCAGTATGGCCGCGGCACTTACGCGGGTGCGATCAACTACGTCACGCGCGCGCCGGGCGACGAACTGCGCGGCGAATTTCGCGCGACCGGCGCGGAGCATGACACTTTCGGTTTCAACGCGTGGGCATCCGGCCCGGTCGTGGACGGCCTGAAGTTCTTTCTGGCCGGCGGTTACGGCGAGTACGGGGGCGAATACGACAATACGCGTGACGGCGACAAGGTCGGTGACGAAGAGCAGGCGGATGTCACCGGCAAGCTCGTCTGGGCCGCCAGTTCCGCGCTCACGATCACGGGGAAGCTCGGCTGGCAGTCCACGGACGACGGGCATTTCCCGGTGACGCTGCAGCCGCGCACGCAAAACAACTGCTGTGAGCGCACGCCAGAAGCACCGCGGGCGCGGGAATACTACGTGGGCACGGCCGCGACCCCGGGCCGGGTAACCCTGGCGACCGATGTGCTGGACGCGCCAGGCGGCGCCGGCGCCGGGTCGGAGCTCGACCGCTGGCTTGCCACCCTGCGCGTGGACTGGTCGCTGCCGGGCGGCCTGCAGCTCACGAGCCTGACGGGCTATGTCGACGACGACATATCGCGGGGTTTCGACCTGTCCTTTGCAGGTTACGACCCGTTGTTCTTCATCCTGCCGGGGTTGTTTACCAAGCGTGACGAGCTGAAGCAGACGGATTTGTCCCAGGAATTGCGCATCAGTTCATCGCCTGACGGCAACTGGCGATGGTCGGCCGGGCTCTATGCCTACGACGGCGAATTCGAAGAAACCGCAGATCAGCGTGTCTACGTCGATCTGGCCGGCGACCTGGTCGTGGATTACAGCCCGAGCCCGCTGACCCGCGACCAGGTGGACAACTTCGCGGTGTTCGGCGGCGTTGAGCGTGACTTCGGCGACCGCTGGCGGGTGGGCGCGGAACTGCGCTGGTCCCGCGACCAGGTGAAAGTGCGTAACCGTGCGAACGACGGCACCGGCACGCCCGTCGAGCCGCCGTTCTCGGACACGTCGCGCAGCTGGAATCCGCGCGTGACCGTCGACTACGCCGTGCGTGATGACCTGCGCGTCTACGCGAATATCGCGAAGGGGACGAAGCCGGCCGATTTCAATGCCGAGGTGCCGGACGAGCGGTTCCGCTTCGTGGACGAAGAGACCGTGTGGAGCTACGAACTGGGCCTGAAGGGCGCCACGACGGGTGGGCGGGCCAGTTACGTGCTTGCAACCTACCGGATGGACGTGGATGACCAGCAGCTCACCACGCTGGCGGAGTTGTCCGACGGCCGCACCGCATCGCTGCTCACGAACGCGAACGAGACGAAGATCTACGGTGTGGAAGCGGAATTCGGCCTGCTGCTGACCGATGCGCTGCGGCTGGATTTCACCTACAGCTGGGTGGACGCGACCTTCGAAGATTTTGTCAGTGTGGACGAAGCCGACCTGCGCGGCAGCGATGGCAGCGTGGCACAGACCAATGCGCTGGGCGATGTCTCGGGTAATCGCCTGCCTCGGGTACCGGTGAACAGCGCGTCGGCCGTGCTGGATTACCGCCGCCCGCTGTCTCGCCTTGGCACTGCATTCCTGATTGCCGACTGGAGTTACGAGTCGTCACGCTACGCGCAGGAACACAACCTGATCGAGACCGGGGGCCGGCAGCTGGTGGGTTTGCGGCTCGGTGTTGACGCCCAGGCCTGGGAACTGAGCCTGTGGGCTAAAAACCTGCTGGACGATGACACGCCGGTGGATATCCAGCGCTATTTCGACCTGCAGAGCGGGTTCCTGCCGTCTTTCCCGCAGGCGGGCGATGAGTCCCCGAGCGCGAGCCCGCGGGGTTTCGGTGTGACCTTGCCCCGTGGGCGGCAATACGGCGCCACGCTAACCGTGCGTTTCTGAGTACGATCAGCCGGGTAGGCAGTTTCCCTCATTGCGAGTCTGGTGAATTTCCTGATCATGCATATCGTCAGAGAGGGTGTCTGACACATCGCCAACCTAGGGGTATTGCCATGTCGTTCGTTTCCCGTTTTCCGCTCCATCTTGCGGGCATCGCCTTGTGCGCCTGCGCTTTGCCGGCGTTCGCCGAGGCCAAGGACGACGCGCTGATCGTGCACCAGGCCGAAGTGAAGCTGGCCCAGGCCGGCTCGGCAGGCGGCGAAGCCTTGTACCTGCAGCACTGTGCAGCCTGTCACCAGCCCGACGGTACGGGACTCGCCGGCGCGTTTCCGCCCCTGGCGAAATCCAGCTACATCGCTGAGGACCCGACTGCCCTGTTGACAGCAACGGTCGAAGGCCTGAGCGGCCCCATCGTCGTGAATGGCCAGGACTACAACGGCGTGATGCCGGCGATGAGTTACCTGAGTAATGACGAACTGGTGGCGATTCTGAACTACGTGCGCAACAACTGGGGCAACCCGGGTGGTCAGTTCACCGTGGCGGAGGTTGCTGCCTACCGCGAGAAAGCCGGGTTGCAGGTTGCGAAGGGCGCGGGCGAGCGCCACACCGGGACACCGGAAGCCCAGCAGGCCTACCAGGGCGCGCCGAGCCCGATTGGCGAAGATGTGCAGATACGGCGGTCCCCCGGTGCGCCGGACCTGACCGAGGCAGAATTCGCACGCGCGACGCAGCTCTATTTCGAGCGTTGCGCCGGTTGCCACGGGGTCTTGCGCAAGGGCGCCACGGGCAAACCATTGACGCCGGACGTGACGCAGTCAAAGGGTACCGACTACCTGACGGCGTTGATCAGTTTCGGTTCGCCCGCGGGCATGCCCAACTGGGGCAGCTCGGGTGAAATCTCCGACGAAGACATCGACATCATGGCGCGCTTCCTGCAGCACGAGCCGCCGATGCCGCCGGAATTCGGCATGCCGGAAGTGCGCGCCACCTGGAACGTGCTGGTGCCGGAGGATGAACGGCCCACGAAACAGCAGAACGACCTGAACCTGAACAACGTGTTCTCGGTGACCTTGCGTGACAGCGGCGAAGTGGCCCTGATCGACGGCGATACGAAAGAGATTGCGAAGATCATCGACACTGGCTACGCGGTGCACATCTCGCGGACGTCGTATTCCGGTCGTTACATCTACACCATCGGCCGTGATGCAAAAATCAACCTGATCGATATGTGGATGGACCCGCCGCAGACCGTGGCGGAGATCCGCGTGGGTCTGGAAGCCCGCTCGGTGGAGACTTCCAAGTACAAGGGCTACGAAGACAAGTACGCGATCGCCGGGTCCTACTGGCCACCGCAGTACGTGATCATGGACGGCACGACGCTCGAGCCGCTGAAGATCGTGTCGACCCGCGGCATGACCGTGGACACGCAGGAGTATCACCCGGAACCGCGGGTGGCGGCCATCGTGGCGTCGCACGAGCACCCGGAGTTCATCGTCAACATCAAGGAGACCGGCCGCATCCTGCTGGTGAACTACTCCGACATCGAGAACCTCGGCGTGACCACGATCGACGCGGCGCGGTTCCTGCACGACGGTGGCTGGGACTCCACCAAGCGCTACTTCCTGACCGCGGCGAACCAGTCCGACGCGATCGCGGTAGTGGACTCGAAGGAGCGCAAGCTTGCAGCCCTGGTGGACGTCGACAAGATCCCGCACCCGGGACGGGGCGCGAACCTCAAGCACCCGGACTACGGTCCGGTCTGGGTCACCAGCGCGCTGGGTAACGACAAGATCACGATGATCGGCACCGATCCGAAGCGCAACGAAGAGCACGCGTGGAAAGTCGTGAGCGTGGTTCGTGGCCAGGGTGGCGGTTCGCTGTTCGTGAAGACCCACCCGAAGTCGAAAAATCTCTGGGTAGACAGCCCGCTGAACCCGGAAGAGGCCATCAGCCAGTCCGTGGCGGTCTTCGATATCGACAAACTGGACGAATGCCCGGATTGGAAGCCGGATGCCGAGCTCGCCGAGGGTGATTCCAACAGCTGCTTCGACGTGCTGCCGATTGCGGAATGGGCCGAACTCGGTCCCGGGCCGAAGCGCGTGGTGCACCCGGAATACAACGAAGAAGGTACCGAGGTCTGGTTCTCCGTGTGGAGCGGCAAGGAAGAGGAGTCGGCCATCGTCGTGGTGGACGACCGCACCCGCACCTTGAAGAAAGTCATCAAGGGTGATCGCATCGTCACGCCTACTGGAAAATTCAACGTCTACAACACGATGAAAGACATTTACTGAGGTCGTTCATCGCGATTTCTGTCTACCTGAGCCGGCGGCGATGCCGGCTCTTTTTTGGAGACAAGATCATGCTCAAGCGGCTCTTTCTCATGGTGGCAGGCGCGGTCATGCTCGCCGGCCCGCTGATGGCGGAAGACGACAACGGCATCACCGGGATGGTGGCGAAGGCCATCGAAGACGGCACGATCAAGCTGTCGTTCCGCTACCGTTTCGAGTTCGTTGATGAAGATGGTTTCAGTGAGGACGCGTACGCGAATACGCTTAAATCGCGGCTGACCTTCGCACCGCAGCTGAACGAAGACTGGGGCGTGCTGGTCGAGTTCGACGACGTGCGGCAGCTGTTCGCTGACCGGTCCTATAACGACACGCGGAACGGGCGGACGAACCGACCCGCGGTTTTCGACCCGGAGGGTACCGACCTGAACCAGGCCCTGGTGCGCTACACGGGCTTCGAGAACACCGCGCTGACACTGGGGCGCCAGCGCATCAACCGGGGCACCCAGCGTTTCATCGGTGGCGTAGGCTGGCGGCAGAACGAGCAGACCTATGACTCGTTCTCTGCGGGCTACGCGAGCGAAGGCGGGTTCAAGGCCTTCTATTCCTATGTGTTCCAGGTGAACCGGATCTTTGGGCCCGACAGTGGCTCGCCGCCGGAAGATCTCGACAGCGACACGCACCTGCTGGATGCGAGCTACAAGTTCAACGACTTGTTCAACCTTTCCGGCTACGCTTACCTGGTTGACCTGGATACCGACGCGTTTTCAAACTGGACGGCCGGCATTCGCGCTGACGGCAAGACGACGGTGGGCGATGACGTAAAGCTCAGCTACGTGGCGGAGTACGCCTACCAGGAAGACTATGAAAACAACCCGGTCTCCTACGATGCCGATTACTACCTGCTGCAGGGTGGGGTCGGCTTCTCGGTGGTGGATTTCGCGGTCGGTTACGAGGTGCTGGGCTCCAACAGCGAAGCCGGCAGCGCGTTCCGCACCCCGCTGGCCACATTGCACAAGTTCCAGGGCTGGGCTGACCGCTTCGCAGGCGTGAGCGGCAGTGGTTCCTATACTGGGCTCAGCGGTTCCGGCATCGAGGACTTCTACATCTCGGCGGCGGCGGATTTCCTGGCGGGTCGCTTCACGCTGGTCTACCACGACTTCGAGGCGGAGACCGGCGGCGGCAGCTGGGGCGAGGAATGGGATGCATCGGCCGCCTGGAAGTTCGGCAAGCACTACGGCCTGCTGGTCAAGCTCGCGAGTTACGACGCAGACGACTTCCCGTCGAACGAGGCCGACGTGCTGAAGTTCTGGGCACAGCTGACCGCCAACTTCTGAGACGCGGCCGGCCCGCACGCGGATCGGTGCGTGGAACGCACCCTGCTATTGCACATGCGTTGGTGTCGCGCGATCCTTGGCTGGGTTTCTGGGGATCCCATGACCGTCAGGAAACGCATTGTGGTGGCGGTACTGCTGCTGGTCGCCGTGGCCGGCGGCTGGCTTTACTACGCGCTGTTCATGTCGACCAACTCGGCTATTCAGCGGGCCGAAGCATTCCTGTTTCGCCGCATGACTGTCGCCCAGCTGGGCGAGCAGGGCGTGTACCGCTATTTTGTCGCCACGAACCGGCGCGTGCAGTCCCCGGATGCGCCCCTGGGGTCGATCTTCGCAAACGAACGAACGGAGACGCTGACTTTCGGTTCCTTTGATGCCGAGGTCGAGCCCACGCTGGGCCTCGGCATGCTGCTCAATGCGACGGACTGGTTTCAGAACGAGGAAATTCGCCTGCGTCGTCCGCGGCAGCTGGAGCGGGAGGCTTTCGTCTCCCGCCTGCGCAACAAGGTCTCAGATTCGCCGTACAAGGCCGTGCTGGTGGTTGTGCACGGCTTTCGCGAAGAGTTCCAATCAGCGCTGCGCAAGACTGCCTTTCTCGGGCATGTGCTCGATATCAACGCGCCGATCGTGTTGTTCGACTGGCCGGGCAACCAGGGATCGACGCCGGCCGGCTACCGGCGGGCCCATGCGGTGGCCGGGGAGTCAGGCGCAGAACTCGCGCGGCTGCTTGAGTTGCTGGTCGCCGACGTTCAGCCTGAGCGCCTGTGGGTGCTTGCCAACAGCATGGGCGC
>CAMYJV010000041.1:0-15296 GCA_947258805.1 uncultured Gammaproteobacteria bacterium
TTCCCGAACCGCGCGCATGCGCTGCAACATTGGGTCAGCTTCCGACGGCAGTCGTTTGACGACATACCGACCCTTTTTTTCCTCGAGGTACTCGTCGAAGGCATCCGGGACCAGTTCCGCCGCAAAGCGCAGTTCTGCAACCTGGCGAATGCGCTCGAGGTCATTTGCCGCCATCCCTTGCCGCATCTTCAGCAGGTCATTGGCCACATTGTTGTAGATGGCCTGGTAGGGATCCTGGCTGCGGTCCCGATAGTTTGAATACGCCTTCTGGGCGATCTTGGCCTTGTACGTCTTGTTGAGCCACTCGCGCCCGGTGGCGTCCCAGGCCGCGATACGCATTTCCACATTCAACCCGTCGCTACGATCGATACGACCACCAACCAGCAGGTCGACAGCGTCAGAACGTTCCGGCACGACCCAGACAGAGCCCCAGTAGCCGCTGTCTTCGAGTGTGGCCTTCAGGTGGTACGGCATGAACCGCGCTTCGGCGCGACGCACGGCCGGGAAGGTGAAGCCGTCAGGTTCGGTGACGTCCTCCGGCACGCCGGGGTCGAACAACATGATGCCCACGTCGAGCAGTTCGGCCGGCGGCACGTCCGTTTCGGCGCGCACCATCTCTACCTGGTCGTACTGGACCGTGCGCGATGCCGCACAGCCGCCAACGGCGGCCACCAGGCACATCAGGCCAACCAGGCGCATCAGCCGGGCAAATGGGGAGTGTGTTGTCTGTGGACTATGCATAGCAGATTACTTTTTCTTGATACCCATGTGCCGACGGTACTCGTCCCAGAGCGCGTCTCGAATCTGCGGATCCGTTTCCGCCATGGCGGCTTCGCGGATCTGCTCTGCCACCTGGTCTTCGCCCGTGCCGTCGGTTGGGATGTCTTCCGGAATTTCGGCAACTTTCCCGCCATCACGATCTGAGGACTCGAAGTCACCGCCTTCGCCGTCGTACTTGACCTTGTCCTGACCCTGGCCGGCGTCGGCGCCGGCCGCGCCCTCACTGCTGCTGTCCGCTCCGTTGGACCCGTCTGAGCTGCTGCCTTCCATGCCACCGCTCATGCCGCCGGCCTGACCAACACTGCCCGCCTGGCCACCGCCCATACTGCCGCCAACGTCGCCGAAACCGCCCATGCCGCCGGTGCCCGCTTCTTCGACCTGGGCCGCATCGGCGGCCTCACGATCGGCGGCGCCGCGGCCCGAGCCTTGCCCGGTGCTGGCAATTCGTTCGCGTTCGCCGTCCATTTCGCCGTCGAAATCGCCGAGGGAGCCGTCGAAAATTGCTTCCAGTTCGGCATCACTGCCGTATTCGCCGCTGCCCTGGCCGGCTGCACCGCCCTGGGAACCGCCGCCGGGGACGTCGGCCTGCCCCCCGCCCTGGTTGCCCTCGCCCTGTCCCTGCTGGGAGCCTTCGCCCTGCTGGGAGCCTTCGCCCTGCTGGGAACCTTCGCCCTGCTGGGAACCTTCGCCCTGCTGGGAGCCCTGCTGTTCGCCACCGGTCGATGGCATACCGCCACTGGCTCCGGGCATTCCGGAACCCTGGCTGCCGCTTTGCGGCATGCCGCCGCTGCCGGACGACCCCGATGACGACGGCGGCGACCCGCTGCTCCCGGAGGACCCACTGCTGCCGGACGAGCCGGATTGCGGCGACGGCAGAGAACTCCCGGAAGACCCTGAACCCCCCATGGAGCTTGAGCTGCAACCTGCGACAGCGAGCAGCAAAATTAGTACCGGAACTAAGACGGGTCTAAACAATGAATCCATTCCTGTTCGTCAGAACACCCATTATAAGGTGCCACGGCCAGCCTATCATTTGGAACCCGGCGTGGGCCGCGAGTTCACAAAAGTTCGCTAGGGATTTACCGATGGTTTCGCCCTTTTCAGCCATTCCCATCGGCTGTGGCCCCAGGCAGCTCGGCGAACAATCGCGCGGCAGTCAGGCGGCACAGCTCCTCGAAGGTCACGGGATTCTCCCTGCCGGTGTCGTAGGCAAAGTTCAGTTCGCCGCTGCCCTCCCATACCACGGTGCCGGATTCAGCGTCCCAGATCTGCAGAAACACGCGCAGGTTGCCCTGCTGGGTTTCCAGCATGCGAAAGCCGAACAGGGAAAAGCGGCCCCGATTGCCCTGGGAAAACCCTGCCAGGCTGAGTTGCGCCAGGTAGCGGACCTCACTGGTCCGGCCAACGTCTGCCAGCACGTCGCCGTCGAGAATGCCGGTTTGCAGGTAATCCCGGTACATCGCCTTGTATTGCTGGTCGAGGTCCGCCGCGTTGACACTATTCAGCACCTCAGCGAGCCCCCTGACCCGCACGTCGGGGCGGGCTTCGATCAGCGCCTTCACAAAACTCTGCGCCAGGGCCTGCTTGTCAGCCTCGCGCCCGGTGCCCGCGGCGGGCGTCAGGAACCCGATACCATGGGCCTCGAGGTCCGTCGGCCCGAGGCTCAGGCCCGTATGCTCGACGTTATAGTTCAGCTGCCCCGTGCTGCAGGCAACCAGCCCGACGCACAGATACAGCAGCCACCCACGAGCGGCCGAAAAACCCACTAATCTCAACGGTCGTTGCGGTTTCAGCATAGTTAACGAAAGCCGGCGCCTCAGGTTGACAGAGTTTGCCAGATTCAGGGTGGCAAAAGTCCCGGTACGGTAGACTCGCAAACCGCCGCCGGTCCCGCCAGCCAGCCCGACCTGCGATACGAGAACCTGGGAGCCAGGCCGCGCCTGGCGACCGCTAAGAGAAGCAACACGTGGACAAAGCCGCAGAGTCCGGCGCGAAACTGGGTTACCTGTGGCTGCAGCCCGGCGTTACGCGCACCAACGGCAAGGCCTTGCTCTATTGTGGCCTGACCGGCATCCCGGTCCTGGCGTTCATCAATTTTATCCAGCCGGTCATCCTTGAGGTCATACTCGGTATCCCGAAAGAATCCCAGGGCGCCCTCACCGCCAACCTTGCCGTCGCCCAGGAAGTCATCCTGCTGTTGCTGGTCGGCCCCTTTGGTGCGTTGGCCGATCGCATTGGCAGGCGGCCGATCGTTGCCTTTGGCTACCTCTTCGTTGCCATGGGTTTCGTCGCCTACCCGTGGGCCGGCTCTGCCGAGCAACTGGTTCTGATCAGGGCGCTGTATGCAGTCGGTGCCGCCGCCATCGTGTCGTCGTATTCTGCGCTGCTCGCCGACTACCCGCAGGAACGCTCGCGGGGCAAGATGGTGGCCCTGCTCGGCGTGCTGAACGGTCTCGGCATCGTTCTGCTCGGCACCGTGGGCGGCAATCTGCCCAAGTGGCTGGCAGCGGCCGGAATCTCTGAAATGGGCGCCAGTCGGATCGCCATGACGGCCGTCGCGATCCTTTGCGGGGTCAGTGCCCTGATTCTGTTCGCGGGGTTTCGCGGCGGCCGGCCCGGCACCGGGCAGCAACGCCAGCCCCTCGCTACCTTGCTGCGGACCGGCCTGGCGGAAGCGCGCAATCCCCGCATCGCACTGGCTTACGGCTCAGCCTTTGCCGCGCGCGGTGACGTGGTGGTTATCGGCACCTACGTGTCGCTGTGGATCTCCCAGGCCGGCATTGCCCAGGGCATGAGTGCCACCGAGGCCCAGGGTCGGGCCGGCATCGAGTTCGGTATCGTCAACCTGGCGGCGCTGCTGGCTGCCCCCCTGCTCGGGATTCTTAATGACCGGATTCCGCGCGTCCCGGCGCTGGCCATCGGCATGTCATTCGCGGCCATCGGCTACCTGGTCTTCGGGCTGCAGACCGATCCGCTGGCCAACTTCGCATTTGTCGCGGCCGTGCTCCTTGGCATCGGGCAGATGAGCTCGATCCTGGCCGGCCAGACCCTGATATCGCAGGAAGCCCGGCCGGAAATCGCCGGGTCGGTGATCGGGGTCTTCAGTTTCTTTGGCGCCATCGGCACGCTGGTCGGCAGCTGGGTGGGCGGACAGCTCTTTGGCCTGTGGCGCCCTGGCGCACCGTTTCTATTAATGGGTGGATTCAACCTCCTGATCTGTGCAGCCGCCATCTATGTCGGCGCCCGGGAACGCAGCGGCAACAGCGCGGCGAAGGGGGATTTGCTAGCATCCACAGCCGTTGTGAAAGAGGACGGATCACCATGAACGATGCGGCTGCCGGCGCCCTGGCGAAACTGCAGACCCAGGTGGGCCAGGAGGTTCACTGCAGCGACTGGCTGGAGGTGACCCAGGACCTCGTCAACCGGTTTGCCGACGCTACCGGAGATCACCAGTGGATTCACGTCGACCCGGACCGAGCCGCGGCCGAATCGCCCTATGGTGGGACAATTGCGCACGGCTACCTCACGCTGTCGCTGTATCCGATGCTGCGCGGCTTGATCAACAGCGACAAGCCGATGTTCCCCGGCGTGACCAACGTGATCAACTACGGTCTCAACAAGTTGCGTTTCCCGAACGCCGTGCGCGTTGGCAAGCGAATTCGTGCCCGGTGCACGCTGGTAAGCGTCGAAGAAACCAAGGGCAGCCTGCAGATCACCGAACAGTATGCGGTGGAAGTCGAAGGTGAGGAACGTCCCGCCTGCGTCGCCGAGTGCGTGATGCGCCTTTACTTCTGATTCCTACGACCGTGCCCGACCCGCACCTGCTGACCAGCCTCCACGACGGGGTGCTGACGATCACGATCAACCGGCCTGACCAACGCAACGCGCTGAGCCTGCGCCTGCTGGATGATCTCGCCGCGGCCCTCAACTCGCATCGCAATGAGCCCGGACTGCGCGCGGCCATCATCACTGCCACCGGCGATCGCTGTTTCGCCGCCGGCGGGGATCTGAAAGAACTGGACGCGGTCCGTACGGAAGCCGACGCGACGGCCATGTCTCAACGCGGCCGAACCGTGCTGGATGCCGTGCGCGAATTTCCGCTCCCGGTGGTGGCCGGCCTGAACGGCCTGGCGCTGGGTGGCGGCGCCGAGCTGGCGATGGCCTGCGACCTGCGCGTGGCGAGCCAGAACGCCGAAATCGGCTTTCTGCAAGGGCAGCTGAACCTGACCACCGCATGGGGCGGCGGCATCGACCTGTGCCTGGCCATCGGTACCCACCGGGCCCTGGAGATTCTCGCGTCGGCCCGGCGAATTCCGGCGGAAGAAGGGCGGGAACTCGGTCTCATCAATTACGTGTGTCCTGCGGATGCGGAACTCGATGCGGGGCTGGCCGAGTTTCTGCGCCCCTGGCTGCAGCGCAGTCCGGGCGTGCTGCGCGGCTTCAAGTCCATCACGAAGGCTTCGCGGCTGCGCATGCACGCCGCGCTGGCCGCCGTCGAAGAACGGGAATTCGTCAGCACATGGGTCCACCAGGACCACTGGGATGCGCTCGAAGCCGCTCAACGCAAACGCGACGGCGGCCGGCGAGGAAATTGATTCAGTCCTCTTCCCTGCGTAACGCCCGGCGCAGGATCTTGCCGACGTTTGACTTCGGCAATTCGTCGCGGAACTCCACCTTCTTCGGAATCTTGTAGCGAGCCAGGTGCTCGCGGCAGAACTCGCGCAAGCCGTGGGCATCGATGCCTGCTTCGGGCTGGGCAACCACGAACGCCTTCACGATTTCACCAGACTCCGTATCCGGCACACCGACAACCGCCGCTTCCGCAATGTCGTCGTGCAGAGTCAGTATGTTCTCAATTTCGTTCGGGTAGACGTTGAAGCCGGACACCAGGATCATGTCTTTCTTGCGATCGACGATCTTGAAATAGCCGTTTTCGTTCACGACGGCCACGTCGCCGGTCTTCAGGAACCCATCTTCGGTCATTACGGCCGCCGTTGCCGCCTCGTCGGCCCAGTATCCGGACATGACCTGCGGCCCCCGCGCGCACAGTTCGCCCGCCTCACCGATTGGCACCTCCCGACCGCTGTCGTCGCGCAAGGATATCTCGGTGCCGGGCAACGGCAAACCAATGAACCCCGTGTACTCGGTCAGGTCCGGGCGATTGCTGGTGAGTACCGGTGAAGTCTCCGACAGGCCGTAGCCTTCAATGATCTCCGTGCCCGTCAGTTGTGCCCAGGCCCTGGCGGTAAAATCCATGACGGCCATACCTCCGGCCGACGCGATTTTCACCGACGAGAAATCCAGTTTCGCGAAATCCGGATAATCGATCAGGCTCTGGTACAGCGTATTGACGCCGGTAATCGTGTTGAACCGCCACTTGCCCAGCTCGGCAACAAAACTCCGCGTATCACGCGGATCGGTAATCAATATGTTGTGGCCGCCCAGGTCCAGGTAGGCAAAAAAGTTACAGGTCAGCGCATAGACGTGGTACAGGGGAAGCGCAGTGATGACAATCTCTTTGCCGGGCACGCAGATCCTGCTGAACCATACGTTGATCTGCGCGACGTTGGCGACCATGTTGCTGTGACTGAGCATCGCACCTTTCGATCGACCGGTCGTACCGCCGGTGTACTGCAGAAACGCGAGATCACTCCCGTCGACAGCGGGAGGAACCAGCTGTCGGCGGTCCGCCTTCAGCATGGCCTCAAAATGAATCGCACCGGGCAAACGGTAAGACGGGACCAGGCGTTTGATGTAGCGAACCGCGAAGTTTACGAGCTGCCGCTTCGGAAACCCGAGCAGGTCACCGATTTGCGTGACAATCACGTGTTCCACCGGAGTCTGGTCAACCACCTCCGCCAGCGTCCTGGCGGCGTTGGCGACGACAACAATAGCCCGTGCCCCGGAATCCTCGAGCTGATGGTGCAATTCGCGCGGCGTATACAGGGGGTTGACGTTGACGACCACCAGGCCCGCACGCAAGGTGCCAAGCAGTGCGACAGGGTACTGCAGCAGGTTCGGCATCATCAGCGCGACGCGATCACCCTTGCGCAGGCCGAGATTGTTCTGCAGAGCCGACGCGAAACTCGCGCTCAGTTCGTCCAGCTCTGCATAGGTGATGGTGCGGCCAAAGTTGGTGAAGGCCGGCAAAGAAGAGTAGCGGGCGCAGGCGTCTTCCAGCACCGATACCAGGGATCGTTGCGGGTCCAGCTCGAGATCGGCCGGCACGCCGGGCGGATAACTGCTGAGCCAGATTTTTTCCATTTATTTCCCTTGACGCGCTGCTACCCGCAGCTATTGTCGCACCGGGCACAGGTCTTTGCACCCGGGCCATGGCGCGGTGCGGACAGATGCTGACATGGCGAAGTCGCGGCATTCCTGCTAGTTTTCAGCGCCAACGCGGCGTCGAGCCGCCTCGCGTCGTCAACCATGGGAGTCAGCCGTGGCCGGGTCCAGAATCCCCAACTTCTATCGAATGAGCGTGAGTGAGCGTGTGCGTGCGGTGCACGAGCGCGGCTTGCTGACGGACGCCGACTTCGAACGCCTGGTTACGGGCGACATGACGCTCGACCTGAGCGCCGCCGATAAAATGATCGAGAACGTGATTGGCGTGCTCGGCATGCCGATCGGGCTGGCGCTGAACTTCCTGGTGAATAGCCGCGAGTATGTCGTGCCGCTGGCCGTCGAAGAGCCGTCGATTGTTGCGGCCCTGAGTGCAGCGGCAAAGCAGGCTCGACCGGCCGGCGGGTTCGCGGCAACCTCCACCGCACCGGTACTGATCGGGCAGATCCAGGTGCTTGACGTGCCGGATCTCCAGCAGGCAAAAGCCAGGGTGCTGGAGCGCAAGCAGGAAGTTATCGACCTGGCCAACAGCTTCCACCCACGCATGGTCGCACGCGGCGGCGGTGCAGTAGGGCTGGAAGTTAACAGCTTTCCGATGACCTCGACCGACGGCGAAATGCTGGTCGTGAACCTGCTCGTGGACACACGCGACGCGATGGGCGCCAACCTCGTCAATGGCATGTGCGAGGGCGTAGCCTCGCTGATTGAAAGCCTGACCGAAGGCAAGGTCTTCCTGCGCATCCTGTCGAACCTGGCGGACCGGGCCCTGGCCTGCGCGGAAGTCACGCTGCCCGTCGACCAGCTGGGCGGCAAGGGCTTCGCCGGCGAACAGGTGCGCGACGGGGTGATTATCGCGGCCGATTTTGCCGAGGTGGACCCGTACCGCGCGACGACTCACAACAAAGGCATCATGAACGGTATCGACGCTGTCGCGCTGGCAACGGGCAACGACTGGCGGGCCATCGAAGCCGGGGCTCATGCCTACGCGGCCCGGCACGGCCGCTACACCTCACTGTCGCAGTGGTGGAAGGACGAAGACGGCAACCTGCGCGGTCGCCTGGAACTGCCGTTAAAGGTGGGCATCGTCGGCGGGCCGCTGGAGTCGAACCCGGCCGTGGCCATGAACCTGCGCCTGCTCGGGGTAAAGACAGCCTCCGAACTGGCTGAAGTGATGGCAGCCGTGGGCCTGGCGCAAAACTTTGCCGCACTTCGGGCCCTGGCAACGGAAGGAATACAGAGCGGGCACATGACGCTGCACGCCCGCAGCGTGGTGAAAGCGGCCGGCACACCGGCAGATCTGTTCAACGAAGTGCTCGAGGGCCTGCTGCGCAGTGGCGAAATCAAGGTCTGGAGAGCGCGCGAAATACTCGAAGACCTGCAGGAGCAGCGCAGCAGCGGCCGGCGCGCGAAGCGCACCGAGGTCGAAACAGGCACGGGTTTCGGCAAGGTCATCCTGCTGGGTGAACACGCGGTGGTGTACGGACGCCACGCCCTCGCGGTACCGATTCCGCTGGCCATGCGAGCGGTCGTTGAAGACGGCGACCAGGGTGTGCAGCTGATGATTCCGCGCTGGGGTATCGAGTACCAGCTGGCCAAGGCGCCAGAACAGCGCCGGTCCTTCGAGCGGGCCGCAGGCGCCATCATGGACCAGCTGGGCCTGGGCGATCGGCCGATTCGTATCGAGGTGTTCCCGGACGTACCGCGCGGTATGGGCCTGGGCGGCTCAGCGGCGCTGGCCGTCGCGATCGTTCGCGCCCTGGATCTGCACTTCAAGCTCGGCCTGTCGGACGAACAGGTGAACCAGCTGGCCTTCGAGTCAGAGCAAATTGCCCACGGTCAGCCCAGTGGCATCGACAACACGGTGGCAACTTATGGCGAGCCGCTGTTGTTCCGCAAGGGCTCGCCGCCGCTGATTGAACCGCTGAATGTGCCGGTGCCCCTGACCATGGTGGTAGGCATGACGCATCAGGAAGGGCTGACCGCGAAGACAGTCGCACGCGTGCGGGAAGCGCGCGACCGCAATCCGCGCCTCTACGAGAAGGTCTTCGACGACATCGATGCGCTGGTCCTGCAGGCCGTCGCAGCACTGCAGGATCGCGACGTCGCTGCGCTGGGCGAACTGATGAACGTTTGCCAGGGACTCCTGAACGCGCTGCAGGTATCCACGCCGGAACTCGAGCAGCTGATCGGTATCGCGCGTCGGGCCGGCGCGGTGGGCGCGAAGTTAACCGGAGGCGGTGGCGGGGGCGCCATGGTTGCACTGTGCCAGGACAATGCCGATTCGGTCCAGGCAGCCATAGAGCGGCGCGGCTTCCGCACCCTGCGCTTCGAAGCGGGATCGGCGCCCTGAATACGGTTCACAAAGCGGTCTCCAGCCCCGGTGAATCGCTGATCCTCGTAGACGAACAGGACCGGGAAATCGGCTTCGCCTCCAAACAGGACTGCCACGCGGGTGAAGGTGTGTTGCACCGGGCTTTCTCCGCCTTCCTGTTCAATGATGCGGGCGAACTGCTGTTGCAACAACGCAGTGAACTGAAGCCCCTCTGGCCCATGTACTGGTCGAACAGCTGTTGCAGCCATCCGCGCGAAGGCGAGAGCGTAGAGACTGCCGTGCATCGCAGGATTCGCGAAGAACTCGGCCTGGATTGCGCGCCGCGTTTTCTCTACAAGTTCAGTTACCACGCACACTTTGGCGAGATTGGCTCGGAACGGGAACTCTGCTGGGTATACGCTGGCCGGCACAGCGGTGAAGCGATCAGTCACCCGGACGAAATTGCCGCAACCCGCTATGTCACGCCAGCTGAGCTGAGTGCAGAAATGGCAGCAGAGCCGGATCGCTTCACGCCCTGGTTCAAGATGGAGTGGCAACGAATTGAACGCGACCATCTGAGCGAGATACTCGCCTAGATTACGGGCAGGAGACTAGAACAATGGCGAACGTCGTAGTCACCGGCAGCACCAAAGGTATAGGCCGCGGTCTTGCGGAAGAATTTATCCGCCGCGGCCACAACGTCACAGTATCAAGCCGCAGCCAGGCGGATGCCGAACGCGTCGCGACCGAACTGAGCGAACTGGGCCCCGGAAAAGCCGCAGGGATTGGCTGCGATGTCAGCATCAAGGCGCACGCACAGGGGCTCTGGGACCACGCCGCAGCCAGTTTCGGCAGTGTCGATATCTGGATCAACAACGCCGGCCATGCCACGGCGCGATTCTTTGTTCATGACCTGCCGGAAAACCTGGTGCATACGCTGATCGACAGCAATCTGAAGGGCGCGGTGTTCGGCTCGCAGGTTGCTGTCACCGGCATGCGCAGGCAGGGCCACGGGGCGCTTTACAACATGCTGGGCGGCAGCTTCCAGGGCAACCGGCTGACCCCGAAGATGGGGGTTTACAGCGCGACCAAGTCCGGCATCTGGCGGCTGACCAAGTACCTGCTGGAAGAAAACAAGGACCAGGGCCTGATGATTGGCAGCATTAGCCCGGGTATGCTGATCAGCGATAACTGGTTCGATGAGCAGAAGCATCTGACCGAGGACGAGTGGCTGGAAATCAAGCCCTTGCTGAACACCCTGTGCGATTACGTCGACACCGCAACGCCGTGGATCGTGGAAGAAGTGCTTGCGAACAAAGAGCCCGGGAAGCGCATTGCCTGGCTGACCAGCGGCAAGATTATGAAGCGCTTCTTCGACGCGAAGGTGCTGGGAAAGAAGCGCGACTTGTTCTCACGTTACGGGCTTCCGTAGCATCCACTGGCGTCTGCAAGTCCGGAACCTGCGAGCGCAACCGGGACGCAGCGATATTGATTGATTAAACCATCAGGGCTGTGCGTACCCTGGTCGCAAGCCGCTGCAGCCTCCGTTCGGCATGAGGCAACCTCAAGAAGTTTTACTTTCTTAGGGAATAGCGTACTTCACGCGCCAGATGATGTTGGCGCCGTCATCCGCCACGAGCAGTGAGCCGTCCGGCAGTTCGGCGAGCCCTACGGCGCGGCCCCGCACTGTACCTTTCGTGTCGTCCTCGACAAAACCGGTCAGGAAGGGCTGTATCTCTCCGGTTGGCGAGCCGTCCGCAAAGGGTAGAAATACCACGTCCGGCCCGATGAAAGTGGCGCGGCCCACGCCCGCGCGGCGCGCGACGAAGGCGCCGTTCCGATAGCTGGACGGGAAAGACCTGCCCCGATAAAACAGCAGCCCCAGCGGTACGGAGTGACCGCCGAGCGCGAGGTCGGGTACCCGTGCCCGCTTTGCGGCTTCGGCCACGGCGACGGGATCTTTCTTCGACCAGGTCGGATCCGGGTAGGTGCCGAAATACACGTAGGGCCAGCCGTAGAACGCACCGTCCACGACCCGCGTGAGGTAGTCGGGCGGGACATCAGCGCCGATCCCGTCTCGCTCATTGACGGTCGCCCACAGGTCGCCGGTTGCCGGGTCCAGGGCCAGGCCCACCGGATTACGCAGCCCGGTGGCATACAGACGTTTAGCCGAGCCGTCGGGGCGCAGCGTCCAGATCGCGGCCCGTTCCGGTGGCTCATTACCGTCGGCGTTCACGTCCGTCGCAGAACCGACGGTCAGGTACAGGGTCTTGCCGTCCGGTGTGGCGATCACGTTGCGGGTCCAGTGATTGTTCCAGGGATTCGCATCCTCACCGGCGGGGATGTCGAGAATCTTCTTCGGCTGGCCGCTCAGGCGCACGGCGCCCGGCAAATACGGAAAGCGCACCAGGGAATCGGTGTTCGCGACGTAGAAATGATTGCCCAGCAGCAGCATCCCGAGGGGCTGATTGAGTCCTTCAACGAAGGTATGCCGCCGGATGCCCTCGCTCGTCCGTCGCAAAAGGATGATGCTGTCGGCCGATGGGCCGAAGGCATTCTGCGCGGTCAACGCCTCGATCACGGCGGGCGGAAACCCGCCCATGCTCTCCGTTCGCGACTGGGCCACCAGCACGTCGCCATTCGGCAGCACGTACAGCCAGCGGCCGCTGTCGAAACCCTCCGCAAAGCGCTCGACGGTGAAGCCACGCGGTGCGGACGGCTGCGCGCCTTGATCCCACCCCACGACCACCGGGCGCTTGTAGGTAGCGCCGCCAAGGGGCGGCAGTTCGGGCACGGGCGGGCTGCCAGGCGGCTGCGCGGCGGAGGTCGACGCAAGAATCAGCGCCAGCAGGAAAAGCGAAAAGCGGATCATAAGCGAAGCATAGCCCAGCTTGCGGCAGACAAAAAAAAGAGGGGGCTCACGGCCCCCCCACTTCGGTCAGGCGACCGGATGTCAGTTCACTTTTACGTCTATGGACTTGGGCTGCTCGGCCTCAACCTTGGGCAGGTAAACCTTCAGCACGCCATCTTTGCTCTCTGCGGATATCCCGCCCTGATCGACGTCCGACGGGAGGCTGAAGCTGCGCGAGAATTGTCCATAGAAACTCTCGACACGATGCTGCTGCTCGCTGTCATCCGTCTTCTCGTAGCGGCGCTCGCCCTTGATGGTAATGACACCGTCATGCACGCTGACGTCGACGTCTTCCTTGCGCACTTCCGGCAACTCGGCCTTGATGATGTAGGCCTTATCGGTTTCGGCAATGTCCGCCGCGGGTCGCCACCCCCCCGCGCGCTGGCCCTCTGCGGACAGCACGTCCCGGCTGCCCGTGCGGCCGTAGCGGCTCAACATATCATCCAGTTCGCGGAACGGGTTCCAGGTCACTACGCTCATCTGTCTAACCTCCGAAAAGCTTGTCTCTGGCCGGGGCAATCCCGGCGCGTTGACGACTATCTGGGGGCTATCGGAAGGTTTTCAAGCGCTCGCTGACGCGGCGCGATCCGCATTTCTACGTACCAGCTGCCCGGCCGATACGGCGGGCTGATCAGGCGGGACGGCTGTCGGGCTTGAGGATGAGCACGTCACAGTCCAGGCAGTCCAGCGCGCTTTCCGCGGTGCTGCCGATCAACCAGCGCCTGAGCCGGCTGCGAGCCACCGCACCCATGACGACCAGGTCTGCACCCAGGCGGGCAGCGGTGTCCGGGATCAGCTGGCGCGGATCGCCGGCCTCAAGGATCACGTTGGCTTCGGTCAGGTCACGGCCGGCCAGCAGCTCATTCAGCGCTCTGCGGTGCACCGTTGCCGGCGGCTCACCGCTGAACGGGGGCGGCAACGCAGCGCCCGGCGCCACGAAAGGAACGTACTCCCCGGTCAGGTAAGCGTGCACGACAGATAACCGGCCGCCCCAGGCCGCGGCGAAAAGCTGCCCGGCATTCAGCAGGTTTCCATCCAGCGCAGCCGGCTTGTCGTGCTCGTGCACCGGATCTACGGCCACCATGACCTGCCCATAACCGCTGCCAGCCGCCGAGCCGACCAGCAATAAGGGTGGTTCCAGTTTGCGAATCAGCTGCCAGTCGGTATTGACCAGGCCCAGGCGCTGCAAGGGTGAGTGGTGAAACGTGCCGGCGACGACCAGGTCCGGGCCGTAGTCAGCCACCCCCTGCAGCACGCCGTCCACCACCGGGTAGGACCACTCGGCCGACACTGAGGTATCAACGCCGTCGGCAGTGTCGCCATTGGCCAAGGCGAGCAGCTGATCCCTTCGAGCGGCCACGAGTTGCGCGCGCGCCGTCTCCAGGCCAGGCGAATCGCTGAAGCGCTCACCGGCGATATGCGGATCGTAGACGACACCCAGCAGGTGCACACTGGCACCAAAGCGCCGCGCAATGTCGAAAGCCCGGGCCGCGACTGTCGCACCCAACTCGCTGGGAGGGATCGCGGCCAGGATGCGATGGGGTTGCTGCATGCCGCTCTCAGCCGAGGGCCTCCTGCAGCGCATCGATCAGGTCTTCGGTATCTTCCAGGCCGACGGACGCGCGCACGAGGCCGTCGGTAATGCCGACTCTGCGCCGCTCCGCCTCTTCCACGTCGGCATGGGTCATGGTGGCCGGATGCGTAATCAGCGACTCCACGGAGCCCAGGTTCTCGGCAAGACTCCACAAGTCGATGCGGTCCATCAATGCCTTGCCCGCCGCAACACCGCCGTCGACCTCGAACCACAGCATTGCACCAAAACCGCTGGCCTGCGACCGGGCGAGATCCGCCTGGGCGAAAGACTCCAGGCCCGGGTAGCAAACCTGCTTCACCTTCGGATGACTCTCCAGGAATTGCGCAATGGCCAGCGCGCTCGCCGACTGGCGGTCCAGGCGCACGGACAAGGTCTTGCAACCCTGCAGCGTCAGAAATGCTACGAACGGCGACATGATGGCGCCGGTCGCGTTCTGGACAAAACGCAGCTGCTCGTCGAGGTCCTGGGTCGCGGCAACGACGGCGCCACCAACTGTGGCGTTATGGCCGTCGAAGTACTTGGTCGTGCTGTGAACCACCAGGTCGGCGCCGAGTTCGAGCGGCCGCTGGTAATAAGGCGTCAGAAAAGTATTGTCCACCGCGTGCAGAATACCCCGCGCCCGGGTCAGCTCTGAGACCGCCGCCAGGTCCGTCAGCTTCAGCGTCGGGTTCGCCGGTGTCTCAGTCAGAACCAGGCGGGTGTTGTCGCGCAGACTGGCGGCGACCGCGTCAGGATTGGAGGTGTCCGCAAAGGTGAAATCGACGCCAAAACGGCTGAAGATTTTCGTCGCCAACCGGTAGGTGCCACCGTAGGCTACGTCGGAAATCACACAATGCTCACCCGCGTTCAGACAGGCCATGAACAGAGCGTTGATGGCGCCCATGCCGGTCCCGTAACAACTGCAATCGGCGCCACCTTCGAGGTCGGCGAGCTTCATCTCCAGCGCACGAACCGTAGGATTCGCGGAGCGGGAATAGGAATAGCCCCTGGCCAGGTACTCGTCCACCGAGTCCTGCACGTAGGTCGTGGTCTGATAAATCGGCGTGACGATCGCCCCGGTGACGGGGTCGGGCTCGACACCGCTGTGTATTTGCCTGGTGGTGAAACCCATGGCTCGCCGTCTCCTGACCGGCCTGCGGGGCCGGCTTTGCTGGGCCGCGGAGTTTAGCAGGGCGGCGTGCGAGGGTGGGGAATCGCGGCTAAAGCCGCTCCCACGGCGGCGCTTGCGGCGGCGCCTACAGCAATTCTTCGGGGACGCTCATCACCGCGCCGGCACCGCTGCTGAGGGCCTTGGCATAGGCGCCGGCCTGCGGCATGACCTGCTGCGCGTAGAACTCTGCGGTTGCCAGCTTGGCCTG
>CAMYJV010000041.1:15402-26273 GCA_947258805.1 uncultured Gammaproteobacteria bacterium
TGCCACCGGGTCTTTGCCGGCGTGTTCCAGCACCCAGTCCACGGCAGCGGTTAACGCCGCAATGCCGTCGGCCAGGGCCAGCCCCACGGTCTGCAATTCGTCGCGCCCGGCCAGGCGGGCTTGCGTCTCGCGCATGTCATCCAGCAACGCGCGGAAGGCCCGGCCCTTATCGCGCAGGGTCTTGCGGCCGATCAGGTCGTTGGCCTGAATGCCGGTCGTGCCCTCGTAGATTGTCGTAATGCGCACATCGCGGTAATGCTGCGCGACACCGGTCTCTTCCACATAGCCCATACCGCCATGCACCTGGATGGCCAGGGACGTGAGCAGCTGCGCTGTTTCCGTGCACCAGCCCTTGACCACCGGTGTCAGCAGCTGGAGGCGCGCGTCGTGGGCGGCGCGCGCCGCCTCATCGGGGTCGCGGTGAGCGTGATCAAGGTGCGCACCCGTTACCAGCGTCAGGGCACGCATGGCCTCGGTGGTCGCCTTGATGGTCATCAGCATGCGACGCACATCCGGATGATGAACGATGGGCATCGCCCCGTCACGGCCGGCGACCGGCCCCTGCACACGATCCCGTGCATAGGCCAGGGCCTGCTGGTAGGCGCGCTCGGAAACCGCTACGCCTTCCAGGCCCACCCCGATGCGGGCGTGGTTCATCATGGTAAACATGCAGGCCAGGCCATGGTTCGGTGCGCCCACGAGATAGCCGAGGGCCTTGTCGTAAGCCATCACACAGGTGGGACTGCCGTGAATCCCGAGTTTGTGCTCGACAGATACCGGCCGGACAGCGTTACGCTCACCGAGACTGCCGTCCGGATGAATCAGCTGCTTCGGCACCGCAAACAGAGAAATGCCGCGCGTACCTGCCGGCGCATCCGGCAGCCGCGCCAGCACCAGGTGCACGACATTGTCCGTCATGTCGTGATCGCCCCAGGTGATGTAGATTTTCTGCCCGGTGATGCGAAACGCATCGCCCTCCGGTTGCGCCGTGGTGCGCACCGTCGACAGATCGGAACCGGCCTGTGGTTCCGTCAAATTCATGGTGCCGGTCCACTCACCCGTGATCATCTTCTCGAGCACCAGCGCCTTCAGCGCATCGTCGCCGTGCTCTTCAACGGCTCTCGCCGCACCCTGCGTCAGCAGCGGGCACAGGGACCACGCCAGGCTGGCCGACTGCCACATTTCCTCCACCGCCAGACCAACCAGGTACGGCAGGCCCTGCCCGCCGTATTCGGCCGACTGCGCCAGGCCGCCCCAGCCGTTTTCGGCGAACTGGCGATAAGCGAGCCTGAATTCTTCCGGCACGACCACGCCGTCATCCTCCACCCGGGTGCCCTGTGTGTCGCCCACCGAGTTAATGGGTGCGATCACACCGGCGGCGAAGCCGGCCGCTTCCTCGAGCACCGCTTCAACCAGGTCGTCGGTCGCTTCTTCGTAGCCAGGCAGCTTGCCGACGGCCTCGAGCCCGGCGAGCTCACGCAGCACGAACAGAATGTCCTTTACCGGGGCGCGATAGTCTGTCATTCGGGCAGGTCTCCGTGATGCGTTTTCAGGGGCAGACCCGCAATTTTAGCAACCCTGGCTGCCAGGGACATGCCCGATGGCGCAGTTTTTCCACACCGCTCTGCTAAGATTCGGCGGCCACGATCGCGGGCCCCCGGGCGCCGTTATGACGAGCCGGACATGACCTCCCACGAGAACTCCTTCATCCTCACCGTTAACTGCCCGGACACGATCGGGATCGTGGCAGCTGTGGCCGGCTTTCTGACCGAGCAGGGCTTCTTCGTCGAGGAGTCGGCGCATTTCGGCGATCGGGATACGGGCCAATTCTTCATGCGCACGGTCTTTACGCCACAGCAAGGTAATTTCTCCCGCGGCGTTTTCAGCAGCCGCTTCGAAGCCATCGCGCAGAAATTTACCATGCACTGGCGAGTCCACGACATGAAGGTACGCCCACGCGTATTGATAATGGCGTCGCGCCACGATCATTGCGTGAATGACCTGCTATATCGCTACCGTACCGGGGCGATACCGATGGACGTACCGGCCATCATTTCCAACCACCTGGACCTCGCCGGCCTGGCAGAGTGGCACCGCGTGCCTTACTACCATATTCCGGTCACCCCGGAGACCCGCGACCAGGCCGAAGCGCGCATGCTCGAAATCGTGGCTGATACGAACACCGATCTCGTGGTGCTGGCACGGTACATGCAGGTCCTGTCGGCGCCAATCTGTGAGGAGCTGGCAGGTCGGGTCATCAATATTCACCATTCTTTCCTGCCCGGCTTCAAGGGTGCGCGCCCGTATCAAAAGGCCTATGCACGCGGCGTGAAGCTGATTGGTGCAACGGCCCACTATGTCACCCCGGACCTCGACGAAGGCCCGATTATTCAGCAAGGCGTGGAACGGGTGGACCACACGCATTCGCCGGAAGAACTCACGGCCGTGGGCCGGGACGTGGAGAGCCTGACGCTGGCCCGGGCCGTGAAGCTGCACATCGAGCAGCGAGTATTCATCAACGGCAGCAAGACCGTCATTTTGCGCTGACCGGTGGCAGGCGGAGCGTCTGCGAAAATCAGCCGGCCTTGCGGGCGCGCACCACCGGCCGCAGCAGACTTGCCCCTTCGCGCAGGGTCGCCTCCGTACTGGGCCAATCGATACAGGCATCCGTTACTGACACACCGTACTCGAGAGCTGCAGGGTCGCCCGTCAGTTTCTGGTTGCCCCCATGCAGGTTGCTCTCGAGCATGAAGCCGATGATGGACCGGTTGCCGTTGGCAACCTGCTCGATGCAGTCTCGTGCCACCAGGGGCTGCAGCGACGGATCCTTGTTGGAATTACCGTGGCTGCAGTCAATGACGACATGGACCGGCAAGCCGGCTGCATCGAGGGCCTTCTCGGTGAGTGCGACACTGACGGAATCATAGTTCGGCCGCCCGCCCCCGCCGCGCAACACGATGTGCCCGTAGCGGTTGCCGCGGGTGCGAAACACCGCGCTTTGGCCTTCCTGGTTAATGCCCAGGAAAGCGTGGGGTTCCCGGGCAGATTCCAGCGCGTTGATGGCCACATCCAGGGAGCCATCCGTGCCATTCTTGAAGCCCACGGGCGTCGACAGGCCGCTGGCCATCTCGCGATGGGTCTGCGACTCCGTGGTTCGTGCACCGATCGCCGTCCAGGAAATCAGGTCGCCAAAATACTGCGGCATGATGGGATCGAGGGCCTCGGTGGCGGTGGGCAGGCCCATGCCTCCAAGCTCCAGCAGCAGGTGGCGCGCCGTTCTGATGCCCTTCTCGATGTGGAAGGAATCATCCATATCCGGATCATTGACCAACCCTTTCCAGCCCACCGTCGTGCGCGGTTTTTCGAAATACACGCGCATCACGATCACCAGCACGTCCTGCAATTCGTCAGCCAGGCCTTTCAGCCGCTGTGCGTAGTCCATTGCCGCGTCGACATCATGTATGGAACAGGGACCGACCACGGTGAACAGCCGGGGGTCGCGGTCATCCATAATCTCGCGCAGCGTGCGACGACTGCGCAGCACGGTGGCTTCCGCTGCCGGCGTCGTCGGCAACTCGGCCTTCACCTCGGCGGGTGACGGCAACACCTGCTTGTTGGCAACGTTGACGTTGTAGAGCTGATCTTCCATAACTGGCCACCTTGGGGCCGGGACTCCCGGGCCCGATTCGGGGCGAAAGAATACCAGCTGTCCGGGGCATTGGTAGCTGTGGAGACGGGGCCGCGGCAGCCGTGCCGCCTTGCGGGCTAGAATGGCGCCTCGGGGGAGAGCGAAGGACGGCGACGGGTGTCTACAGCGAAAATGCCGCGCGCGCGGCAGGCCTTGGGGAAGTACCGGATTGAAAAGCGCCTGGCGGTAGGCCCGCGCGCCACCGTTTTTCGTGCCTACGACACTATTCACGGCATCCGGGTCGCGCTGAAGATTGCCGATTCGACCATGGTTTCCGACGAGTTTCTCGAAGATTTTCGTCGCGAGGCTCGCCTGTCCGTCAAGATGGAGCACCCGAACGTGCTGCCAATCAATAACGCCTGCTTCCTCGACGGGCTGTTCGTGATTGCGATGCCCCTGGGCCACGAAACCCTGGCGGACCGGATGACACGTCGCATGTCCACCGCGCTGGCGCTGGATTTCACTGTCCAGGCCCTCGATGCCGTGGCCCACGCCCACAGCCGCAACATCATCCACTGCGACATCAAGCCCGACAATTTCATCTTGTTCGACGACAATCGCCTGAAGCTGACGGACTTCGGCTTCTCGAAGGTGATGATCCGCCCGGGCCAGAAGGGCTCGGGCTCAGGCACCGTCGGCTACCTCGCGCCGGAACAGGCATTGGGCCGCCCCATGTTTCAATCCGACGTCTTCGCGTTGTCGCTGATGATCTACGAACTGTTCAGCGGCGCGCTGCCGGAGTGGCCATTCCAGTGGCCACCACCGGGCTACGCGCGAATTCGCAGCAAACTGCGGCCGAAAGTTCTGCGCTGGTTGCGCAAGGGCATGGAATACAAGCCCCAGGCGCGCTACCGCAACGCGGTAGCCATGCAACGTGCTTTCGAGGAAATTCCGTTGAAACTGGTGGGCCAGCGTGTCTGAGCGAGGCAAGAGATCGAAGCGCCTTGCCGCCGGGCTCGACAAAGCCCGGCTGTACGTCGGCGACCGCGATGACGAGCGGGACGTCTATACGACGGCCCCCGGCGAGGTCGCAGCCGCCAGCATCGGCGACGCGGACAAAGATCGCCCGAACGAAGATGCGGCGGCCATCATCCCGGTTAACGATACGCATGTCGTGCTGGCGGTCGCCGACGGCGTTGGCGGCATGACGGGCGCCAGGCAGGCGTCGAACCTGACAGTGAAAGCGCTGCGTAAAGCGCTGACCGGCAGCACCGAGCCGCCCGGGCGCAGTCTGCGTTCCGCCATCCTGGACGGCATCGAGGCCGCCAACCGCGCGATACTCGATTCGGGCAGCGGCGGAGCCAGCACCCTCGCCCTGGCAGAAATCGGGCCTGACTACGTGCGCCCATACCACGTCGGTGACTCCGTCGTGCTGATCTGCGGCCAGCGCGGCAGGCTGAAACTCTACACAACGCCCCACTCGCCGGTGGGCTTTGCAATGGAGGCCGGCCTGCTGGACGAGAAGGAAGCCATGGCGCACACGGAGCTCAACCTGATCTTCAACGTGATTGGCTCCACGGACATGCGGGTGGAGGTGGGCTCGGAGCAGCCCCTGGCGCCGCGCGATACGCTCGTGCTGGCCAGCGACGGGCTCACGGACAACGTCCTGCAGGATGAGATCATTGCTGCCGTGCGCGCCGGCCCCCTGCATCTCGCTATTAACCGCGTGGCGGACCTTGCCCTGGAACGCATGCGCGGTACACAAGCCAACAAGCCCTCCAAGCCGGACGACCTGACCGCACTACTGTTCCGCCGCCAGCCGCGACGCTAATATCCTATCCCCCGAATTCGCCGGAGAACGATAATGGCCAGGGAATCTACGCTAAAGCCTTTTGCTTACGGCGACATCTTTGCAGGCGCCACGCTGCTGAACGATCCGAACGATGACCACGCCGGCCCGGGCCGGATCATCCAGTACAACAGTGATCTCACCGAGAAGGGCGTGCTGTGGACGGAAGGGACCTCACACCTCGTCGGCGGACTGAAGTTCGGCCCGGACGGCAACCTCTGGGCCTTCGACAGCAACGCACACTGCGTGCTGCGAGTCAGCCCCGACGGTCAGCAGTTGCCGCGAATTCATTTTGCGGATCGATCGTTCTCGAACTGCAACTTTGCCCCGGACGGCACGGTGCTGATGGGCGAACACCTGGTGGGCAGCGAGAGTCGTTTTCCGCTGGGGACCACCCTGTCCCATGTGCCGGGCACCGAGGTCTTCGGCTACGGCCACGTGTGGCGCTTCAAGCTCGACGGTGAGAAGGTGGCCGAGTACGAAACCGAGACCACCGGCGGCATGACGGGCTTCCTGGGCTGTACGACCTCCAGTCTCGCGCCTGATGGTAAAACGCTGGTCTACAGTTCCGAGACCGGGCCCACCGTTTTCCAGTACGACGTGGAAGCGAACAAGCAGTTGCCTAACCTGTTGAGTTTCACGCCGGAGAGCCGCCAGATGGTGCTGGTGGCCACGCATCGGCCTGACGGCACTCTGCTGATGATCAAGGCGGTGTCGCGCGAGGAGTTCGTCATGGTGCACTTGAGTGCAGACGGCGATGAACTCAAGACCTTCGAACTCCCCGGGCCCGGCTGGGCCACCATCGCACCGTCCCTGGACGACGACGTCATCCTGATTGGCAACTTTTTCGCCGGTGCCCTGGCCAGGTACGACCTGAGTACGGGCAAGCTGACCGCGCAGACGGAGGTTGGTGTGGAGCGCTCCCTCGCGGGCATCGCGCAGTACGAGGGCTGAATCGGCGCAGGAGCCGGCGGCACCCCCCTACCACGGAATGATGTCGCCGTCGTAGTTCCAGAACGTGCCTGAGGTGTCGATCGTGTAGCGGTCGATGTTGCGCACCATGTCTGCCGTGGCGTCGGCAGGCTGGCGAATGTTCGGTGTTACCTTGGGGAACTGGTCTTGTCGTCGGCCATAGTCATTGCCCCATAAGCAAACGGCCGGCAAAGAGCCGGCCGTTCAGTCTGAACCCCTGCGAAGGAGTCGTTAGCCGGCAGCCTTAAGTTCGGCCTTCGCCATCTCCGGGGCCAGCAGCGGCACAGCGTCCAGCACCCAACCCTTCTGTTCGCGGCGCGCCGGGCCCGGTATTGCATAAGCAATCTTCATCCGGTTGCGTTCCACTGTGTCCAGGTCGATACGCCAGCCCTGTGCATCCCATTCCTTCAGTTTCTCGCGATACATCAGGATAACCTTGTCCGCCGGCACCATGAACTCCTTG
Source organism: uncultured Gammaproteobacteria bacterium (assembly GCA_947258805.1). Next base: position 22,315 of record CAMYJV010000041.1, read on the forward strand.
GTGTTGGTCGGCGGTGTCAGCACCGGGCGCAGGTCTTCGATGATGACCTTGTCCTGATCGGCCACATACTGGTTGCGCTCGATCATGTAGGCGTCGTTCTTTTCTTCCAGGAAGCCGTTGCGCATGCAGAGCAGGTACAGGTGAATACTCCCGTCGTCCAGCGGCCGCTCGAACAGGTACTGGTGGAACCACATGGTTTCGCTGGCATGGATGTAGGTCCAGACCATGTTAGGACCGTGATGACCGGTGCCGACTTCCAGGTCGCCGGCCTGGGTACGGCCTTTTGCCATCTGGCCTTCAGGCAGCGGCGGCGCGTTGAAGGTATGCCAGAAGCCGTTGCCCCACGAGGCCCAGTCGGGATTCGCCTCGATCCGCATATCGCCGATCTTGTACTCCTCGTCCTCGCCGCCAAACCCATGCGTATCGTGCACGAACTCGTTGTGTGCCGGGTCGAGGCCATTCTCGATGGAACGCTCGTAGTTACCGACGATGCCGTAGTGCTGCAGCGTTGGCCGCCAGCCTTCCTTGTCGTACTCCGGCACGTCCATGATCGGCGGGCGCTCGTTCTCGCCCAGCTCGCCGAGGAACGCGAAAATCATGCCGTAGCGCTCTTCCACCGGGTAGGCGTCGATGCGCGTGCGGGCGGGGACGCTGCCGTCGGGCCCCAGGGACGGGATCTTCTTGCAGTTGCCGTCACCATCGAACTGCCAGCCGTGATAGGGGCACTGCACGCAGTCACCGCGCACCTTGCCGCCAGACAGCGAGCCGCCGCGGTGCGTGCAGGTATTGCTCAGGCAATGCGCCTGGCCTTCCGAGTCGCGAAAAACGACGAAATCCTGGGCCAGCGCCCTGACCTTCAGCGGCTTGTCCGCCTCCAGCTCCTCGCTGGTGGCCATTGGATACCAGAAGTTGATGTACATGTATTGACTCCTTAAGCGCGCCGGGCTTCTTCGGCCGCGGCAATTATCCCCAAACTATAGGCGGGTTCGGCCCGGCGGCCAATACGGATTCTCCACACCCCGCGTCAGTGACCGCGAGCCCGGCTGACGGCCACCAGCACGAGAGCCGGAATAATGACGCAGGCAGCGGTAAACAGCGGGCTGTTGACGCCCAGGGTCGCAAACAACAGCCCGGATATGGGCGGCCCGATGGACCGGCCCATCCAGCTGCCCGACTGGTAAACCCCGAGCACCAGGCCCCGCTCCGTGGGCTCGGCCTGGTGGGTGACCAGGGCAGACATGCTGGTAATGAACAGCGCCCCCCCGCCGGCGGTAAAGGTAATTCCGAACATCATCCAGGGCCACGTTGGGGCCTGGGTCATGACCAGCAGCCCGATGCAGTAGCTGATCAAACCCACGGTGACGAGGCGGCCCTCGCCGAATACCGGCACGAGGCGGCCAACCAGCACGCCCTGGACCAGCCCGACCAGCAGGCCAAGGTAAGTAAAAATCAGCCCCACCTCGCGCGGGCCCCAGCCGTAACGAGCGCCGGACCACAACGGGAAAATGGTTTCGAACAGGGCCATGGCCGTGTAGACCAGGAAACCAACCAGCACCATGGAGGCCAGCGCCGGATTGCGAAACACCCTGCGCGTTGCCGCCAGCTGGCTTTCGCCGCTATCGCCGCGAGCGCGCTCCCGCTGCTCAGGCGTGAGGCTCTCGCGGAGAAAAATAATTGCTGAAAGACACGTCGCAAAACAGATGGCAGACGCGGTAATTGCGGGCCAGAACAGGTTCGCGGACTCGGCATCCGAGCCGCCCAGCACACCGCCCAGCGCCGGTCCCACAATAAATCCCAGGCTGATGGCCCCACCGATCAGGCCCAGGCCCCCGGCCCGTTTTTCCGGCGGCGTGATGTCGGTGACATAGGCCATCGCGACCGGCAGGTTGCCTGCGGTCAGCCCGTTCAGGCCGCGGGCCAGGGCCAGCATCCACAGGTTATCGGCAAAAGCCAGCAGCAGGTAGCTCGCCACCTGCCCGGCGAGGCTCAGTACCAGCAGCGGTTTGCGGCCAAAGCGGTCGCTGAGCCGCCCCCACACGGGCGACGACAGGAACTGGCCGACGGAAAACAGGCCAATGATCGTGGTGGCAACGACGGGCGACGCACCCAGGTTCCCGGCAAAGAAAAGGAAACTCGGCAGCACCAGCCCGAAACCCAGGCCGGAGAGCAGAATGGTCATCAACAGGATCGGCATGGGCGACGCGACAGAACTTCAACGGGAAAATCGCCGCCAGCGGTGGACGACACGAGGCGGCGTACTATCCGGCAAAGGCCGTCGGCTGTAAACAATGCCCGGTCATGGCCATCCGGGCCGTGGGCAAGCCCGGGACCCGCGGTTGCGGGACAGCGGCGGGTGACCGGACACTGCATCCAACGCCGTGAACCGGAGAAAAAGGAATGCGTTTCCGCCACGATCCCGACGGGAGTCGCCTGCCCATCAAGGTGGATACCACCACCAACGGTGAATTCGCCCCGCGCCCCCTGGAACGGAGCAGCCGTGCCGCCAATGCCCTCGCCAGCGACCGGGCCGGCGCCAATGCAAAACGCGCGGGCCTGAGCCGGCGGAGTTTCCTGACCTCCACCTGAGGGGCCGCCAGCACGCTACTGGCCTTCAACGAAGCCCATGCTGCCGCCGGCAGGACGGGCGGTTTTTTCGATATTCCCCTGGCTGCAGCGCTGGAACCCGCCGCCGCCGATACCGCCCTGACCGGCCGGGAGTTCATATTCGATATCCAGGGCCACCACGTAAATCCGCTGGACCGCTGGCGTGCGCCGTCCATGTTTACCGCGACGGGCCTGAAATTCATGCCGCAAAGCAAGTGCGACTACCTGGACCCGGACGGTGAGTGGGGCCATGTGAAGTGCTTCACCGGTCAGGCGTTCGCGAAGGCAATGTTCCTGGACAGCGATACGGACATGGCCGTGCTGACCTTCACGCCGACGACTTACGAAGATATGCCCCTCACGGACGACGAGGCCGCCGCAACACGCGAGCTGGTCGAGGCCATGGACGGCAACCATCGCCTCCTGGTACACGGCCGGGTCGTGCCGAATATCGACGGCGATATCTCGCGCATGGCGGAGCTGCACGAGAAGTGGAATGTCAGTGCCTGGAAAACTTACACGCAGGCCAGCGTCGATGGCTCTGCAGGCTGGTGGCTGGACGATGAAGAGTACGGCGCCCCGTTGATCCAGCAAGCGCGTGATACGGGCGTCAATGTCATCTGCATTCACAAGGGGCTGCCCTTACCTACCCCGTTCATGACAAAGGACAACCGGCTGTACGGCGGTTGCCGGGACGTGGGCAAGGCCGCGAAGGCGAATCCGGACATCGACTTCATCATTTACCACTCGGGCTACGACATTAAGGACAAGGACGGACCCTTCGCGCCCGGCGACCACCGGATTGGCGTGGATTCCCTGATCCAGTCCCTGATGGAAAATGACATTCCACCCAACAGCAACGTGTACGCCGAACTCGGCACCACCTGGCGCTACCTGATGCGCGATCCGGAAGAGGCCGCCCATGTGATGGGCAAGCTCCTGAAGTATGTCGGCGAAGATCGGGTGGTCTGGGGCACGGACTCGATCTGGTATGGGTCACCCCAGGACCAGATCCAGGCCTTCCGGACGTTCCAGATCGCCCCCGAATTCCGCGAACAATACGGCTACCCGGAAATCACCCCGGAACTTCGCGCCAGGATTTTCGGCCTGAATGCCAGCAAGCCCTATCGACTCAGCACCGATGAGGTACAGGAGTACCTCGGCGGCGACATGGTGGCGCGGGAGCGAGAGAACTACCGCAACGAACCCGACCCGACCTTCCTGACCTACGGGCCGCGCACCCGGCGCGAATTCCTCGATTTCCTGCGGCTGAAGGGTCACTCGTAACAACACCGGAGTCGTCCACGCTGCGCGCGCGACAATCCAGGGTGGGAGCGGCTTCAGCCGCGACGGGC
>CAMYJV010000042.1:0-17724 GCA_947258805.1 uncultured Gammaproteobacteria bacterium
TGCGTGGACGGGCCGGTATTCGACGGCTACACGGTCTATCCCGCGACACCGGCGGGCTAGGCCGTCAGGCGAAGTGGATCTGGGCTTCGAGATTCGCTCGGGAGTCGGCGTTGGCCAGCGCCTCTTCCATTGACACCCTGCCCTCACGATACAGCGCTAGCAGCGACGCGTCGAAAGTCTGCATGCCCTGCTCGGTGGTCGTGTAGAAGGCCTCCTTCACCTCGCCGATATCACCAGCCTGGATGAGCTCGGCAATGCGTGGCGTATTTATCATGATCTCGACGGCCGCAGTCCGGTTGCCGTCGATGCTGCGCACCAGGCGTTGCGACACGATGGCCTGCAGGTAGTGCGACAGATCCATGTAGACCTGGGAGTGCTGCTCTTCCGGGAAGATGTTGATGATGCGGTCCAGGGCCTCGGCGGAGTTGTTCGAGTGCAGGGTCGCGATAACCAGGTGCCCGGTACCGGCCAGGTCGATAGCCGCCTGCATGGTCTCGCGGTCGCGGATTTCGCCAATCAGGATCACGTCGGGCGCCTCACGCACCGCGCTGCGCAGCGCTCGGTTGTACGACTTGGTATCTGAACCGATCTCGCGCTGATTGATGATCGATCGCTTGTTCGTGTGGAGGAACTCGATCGGGTCTTCAATTGTCAGGATGTGCGAAGAAGTCTTCGCATTGCGATGGTCGATCATCGCCGCCAGCGTCGTCGACTTGCCGTTGCCACTGGCGCCTACCATCAGCACCAGTCCGCGGCGGAACATCACCAGGTCTTTCACAATGGCAGGCATGCCGAGATCATCCAGCGCCGGGATGTCGTGACTGATGAACCGCATGACCATGGCTACGGTGCCGCGCTGGTGGAAGACGTTGACGCGAAAACGGCCGAGGCCCGGCTTCGACACCGCGAAGTCCACCTCGAGCTCGCGACCAAAATCTTCCATCTGCTCTTCGGTCATCAGCTCCATGGCTGCCTGGCGAACCATTTTCGGCGTGAGCTCGAGCTTGTTGACGGGCATGATCTTGCCGTCGATCTTGATCTTAACCGGGGCATAGCAGGTCAGAAAAAGGTCAGAGGCCTTCTTCTCGACCATCAGGCTAAACAGTGGCTGGACGTTCATCGCGTGGGGTTCCTTCCCTCAGACCGGAGCAGCTTTACAGCCGAACCATGCCTTGCTCCTCTTCCTCAATCAGCTCGAGGCTTCCTGCCTCGGCACCCTCACCGCCGCGCTTGCTTTCCAGCTTGATGCGCAGGCGCAGCTCGTTCTTCGAGTCAGCATTACGCATCGCCTCCTCGTAGTCCACCTTGCCCGCCTCGTAGAGGTCGAACAGATCCTGGTCGAAGGTCTTCATGCCGAGACGATTGGACTTGGCCATGACTTCCTTGATCATGGCCACCTCGCCCTTGAAGATCAGGTCGGCGATCAGTGGTGAGCGCAGCATGATTTCCATGGCCGCGATCCGGCCCTTGCTGCCACTCCGTGGCAACAGCCGCTGCGAGATCAGGGCCTGAATATTCAGGGACATGTCCATCAACAGCTGATCCCGCTTGTCTTCCGGGAAAAAGTTGATGATCCGGTCGAGCGCCTGGTTGGCGCTGTTCGCGTGCAGCGTGGCCAGGCAGAGATGGCCGGTTTCGGCAAACTGGATACCGTACTCCATGGTCTCCCGATCACGGATCTCACCAATCAGGATCACATCCGGTGCCTGGCGCAACGTGTTCTTCAGCGCGTTGTGCCAGTTGTCCGTGTCTACGCCCACTTCACGCTGAGTGATGATGCACTTGCGGTGCGGGTGCACGTATTCCACCGGGTCTTCGATGGTCATGATGTGGCCACGCGAATTTTCGTTGCGATAGCCCACCATGGCCGCCAGTGTCGTGCTCTTACCCGAGCCGGTCGCGCCCACCATGATCACCAGCCCGCGCTTCGTCATTACCACGTCCTCGAGGACGCTCGGCAGCTCCAGCTGCTCCAGGGTCGGAATTTCCGTAATGATCGTTCGCAACACCGCGCCCACCGCGCCCTGCTGAACGAAGACGCTTACGCGGAAGCGGCCAATGCCCTGCGGGCTGATGGCGAAGTTGCATTCCTTGGTGGCATCGAATTCCCGCGCCTGCTTGTCGTTCATGATGGAACGAACGATCACGGCGCTCTGGTCCGGGGTCAGGGCCTGTTCACCGGCCCGGTGAATCTCGCCGTCGACCTTGATCGCCGGCGGAAAACCCGCTGTGATGAAGAGGTCGGAACCGTTCATGCCGACCATCTTCTTCAGCAGGGTCTGCATCATCCGTGTTGCTTGTTCACGCTCCATCTTCTGTCACTCCTGGCTAACCGTCCCTGGCGCGCGGTTAGAAGTTCTCCTTGATAGCGGCCTTGAAGCGGGCCTCTTCCTTGGTAATGACGCCCTTGGCCATCAAATCCGACAGATTCTGGTCGAGGGTTTGCATTCCGGACGACTGACCCGTCTGAATCGCCGAGTACATCTGCGCAATCTTGCCTTCACGAATCAGGTTACGAATCGCCGGGGTACCGATCATGATTTCATGTGCCGCAATACGGCCGCCACCGGTCTTCTTCAGCAGCGTCTGCGAGATCTCGGCGGCCGGGAACACGTCGACCACCCGGTCGATGGTCTTGGCCGCGGAGCTCGTGTGCAGCGTGCCGAATACCAGGTGACCGGTTTCGGCGGCCGTCAACGCCAGCCGGATGGTTTCCAGGTCGCGCATCTCGCCGACAAGAATCACGTCGGGGTCTTCACGCAATGCCGAACGCAAAGCCTCGGCGAAACCGAGCGTATCGCGGTGCACCTCACGCTGGTTGATCAGCGAACGCTTGCTATTGTGCACAAACTCGATGGGGTCCTCGATCGTGAGGATATGGTCGGGCTTGTTGTCATTGATGTAGTCCACCATCGCTGCGAGCGTGGTGGATTTGCCTGAGCCAGTGGGCCCGGTCACCAGCACGATGCCGCGCGGGTACATCGAGATGTCCTTGAAGATCGGCGGCGCGCCCAGGTCTTCGAGGCTCAGGATTTCCGATGGAATCGTCCGGAAAACCGCGCCCGCGCCACGGGCCTGGTTAAATGCATTTACACGGAAGCGCGCGAGCTTCGGAATCTCGAACGAGAAGTCAGTCTCGAAGAACTCCTCGAAGTCCTTCCGCTGCTTGTCGTTCATAATGTCGTAAATCATGCTGTGCACTTCCTTGTGGGAAAGTGCGGGCATGTTGATTCGTTTTACGTCCCCGTCTACGCGAATCATCGGCGGGACGCCTGCAGACAAGTGCAGATCGGATGCGTTGTTCTTCACGGAGAAGGCCAACAACTGAGCGACATCGACGGACATATCGGTCCCCGGATAAAAAAATTAGCGGCTACGGCCCGTTTTGCCCTTACCATAACCGGGCGCACTACGAGACATAGTATAGCCACGGGCCCAACGGCGGTCGTGACGCGAATCACGGAACAATTAGCCCGTCTGAGGGGCCGAATCGAGACCGCCGCCCGGGCCGCCGGCCGGGATCCGGCTGGTGTGAGCATTCTCGCCGTCAGCAAGCGCCAGCCCGCCGAGCGCATTGCCGCGGCTATCGCCGCGGGTATCAGGGATCTCGGCGAGAACTACCTGCAGGAAGCCTTGCAAAAGATGCCCGTATACGGCAAGGAACCCGTTTGGCATTTTGTCGGTCGCGTACAGTCGAACAAGAGCCGGAGCGTGGCCGAGCATTTCGACTGGGTCCATACCGTCGACAGCGAGCGCCTGGCTGACCGGCTGTCGCGCCAGCGGCCCGCCGGGCGGGCGCCCCTGCAGGTACTGGTGCAGGTGGCGCCGTGGGGCGACGCGAGCCGTGGCGGCGTGCCGGCAGCGGCTGTGCCGGCCCTGGCCGACCACATTGCCGGCTTGCCCCGGCTGCGATTGCGGGGCCTGATGGTCATGCCCCTGGCCGGCCGCAGCACTGAAGAACTGCGCGAAGAATTCGCCGCGGGCCGGGAATTGCTGGACCAGCTGCGTGCGGACGGACTGAAGCTGGATACTCTATCCATGGGCATGTCCCACGACCTGGAGACGGCGGTGCAGGAAGGTGCGACGATGCTACGAATCGGCACCGACCTGTTCGGACCACGAGAGACCTGATGGATCACAGCAAGGCCACAATTGGTTTTATCGGCGGCGGCAACATGGCCCGGGCGCTGCTGGCCGGCCTGCTGCGTGCCGGGCACCGACCGGCAGCCCTGCACGTCGCGGACCCGGATCCCGCGCAGCGTGAGCGCCTGCGCGAACTCAGTGCCGGACTGAGCCTAAGCGCCGACAATGTCGAGGTCGCGGCCGCTGCCGAGATGATCGTGCTGGCAGTCAAACCCCAGGTGCTGGCTGGCGTTGCTCGATCTGTGGCCCCGCGCGCGGGACAGCTGGTGGTGTCCGTAGCCGCCGGCGTGACCCTGCCAGCCCTCGGGAACTGGCTCGGGACCGGCATACCCTGCGTCCGGGTGATGCCAAACCAGCCGGCCCTGGTGGGCGCCGGCATGTCGGTGCTGTGCGCCAGTCCGGCGGTCACCGGTGCCCAGCGCAGCCTGGCCGCCTATCTTGCCGGTGCCGGTGGTGAAACGGCGTGGGTGGACGACGAAAGCCTGCTGGACGCGGTGACGGCCGTATCCGGCAGCGGGCCGGCCTATTTCTACCTGTTGATGGAGATCCTGGAAGACTCGGCGCGGGGCATGGGCATTGCCCCGGCCGTGGCGCGCCAGCTCGCGGTGCAGACCGCCTTCGGCGCCGGCCTGGCCGCCCGCGAGACCGGCATGCCGCCGGCCCAGTTACGGCAAACGGTCACCTCCCCCGGCGGCACCACACAGGCCGCGCTGGAAATCCTCGAACAGGGGGAGATTCGCCGGCTGTTCGAATCTGCCCTGGAGGCGGCACGGCGGCGATCGGCAGAACTGGGCGGCGACGCATGACGCAGCGCGAGTTGGCACACAAGAGGAGCCATCCATGCAGGACATCCTGATCTTCTTATTCCAGACTCTGCTGGACCTCTACATTCTGACCTTTGTGCTGCGGATACTGCTGCAAGCCGTGCGCGCTGACTTCCGTAACCCCATCAGCCAGTTCGTGGTCAAGGTCACCGATCCGCTGGTGCTGCCGATCCGACGCTTCGTGCCACCGATCGGGCCGGTGGACACGGCTACCTTGCTCATTGCGCTGGCGCTGCAGGCCCTGCTCACCGGCGTCCTGCTGAGCGTCGCGTGCACGACGGGGCCGAACCCTCTCCAGCTCGTCGGGCTGAGCGTGATCCGGCTGGCCCGCCTGACACTCAACATTTACTTCTTTCTGATCATTGCGCAGGTCATTATCAGCTGGGTGGCAGCCGGCCAGTACAATCCGATGTTCGCCCTGCTGAGCCAGGTCGTGGAGCCGGCACTGCGCCCGATCCGCCGCCTGATTCCGCCCATTGCGGGCGTCGACCTGTCGCCGCTGTTCGCCATCATCGCCATCCAGGTTTTCCTCCTGCTGTTGTCGGGGCGCCAGCTGATGAGCGGCATGATCTGCAGCAACTTTCTGCAGATGCAGCTGCTCTGAGCTGCGGCGGCTGGCCGGGCGAAGGGCAGAACCTGCGGGTCCGCACCCGGCCGGGGCAATGGTCAGCCACGCAAATGCTGGTTTATAGTCTTGGTCCCTGCCGGGCTCCGGAGAAAAAAGATGATCCGCAATCGACGCTCGTTGGTGCTGGTGTTGGTGCCGCTGATTTTGACCGGCTGCGGCGGAGGCGGCCAGGATATCGATACCTTCGACAGCGGGCCCGCCGCGGTGCCATCGGATGCGTCTTCGAAAGACTTCGGTGACTACGTGGTGCACTTCAACGCTCTGACGACGGACCAGCTGATTCCTGCGGTGGCCAAGCAATACGGCATCGTGCGCAGCCCGAACCGGGCCATGCTCAACGTCAGCATTATCCGCAAGGAAGAAGGCAGCATCGGGCAATCTGTGCCCGGCAGCGTCAGTGCGTCGGCGACCAACCTGACCGGCCAGCTGAAGAACCTGCGGGTCAGGGAAGTGAAAGAAGGCGGTGCGGTCTACTATATAGGCGATGTCGCCGTGGCGGACCGCGAGACCCTGGTGTTCAACATTGACGTCACGCCGATGAACGAGACCAGCCGCTTTTCCATGCGCTTCACCAGGAAGTTCTACGCCGAATAGGGCGCGTCACCCGTCGCGTGTCGCCAGGTCTTGCATGACCCGGTTTTTCAACCGGATCACATCGCCTCGCGACACATACAACAACTCGCCAAGCTTGCTGACCAGGTAATCTTCGTACTTGTCGAGATTGCGGTCCGTCAGCGCCACCTGCCACAACATGGCAATCACCCGCTGCTTCTCGTCATAGCCCATCCCGTCGTGCACGACGCGGGTGAACTCGTGCAGTGACACCGAATCTTCAACCACGTCGTGAGCCCGCTCGACAAGGTTCGCCGCCGCATCCGGCGTCAGACCGAAAGCGCCTTCGAGCTGCGCCATGACTTCGCGTTCTTCAGCATCGGCGAGATCGTGATCGGCGCGTGCCATTTCCACCAGCAGCACGGCAACCGCCAGGTCCAGGGTCGTGTCATCTTGTTGTTGCTGCTGGTCTGGCAGCAGGGGGGATAACAGCGAACGCAACTTGCCGATCATCCCGGCGCGCCTTGAAGAAAGGTTTCTACAGCCCGTCGCAGCACCGTAAGGCGCCCGTGAAAATAGTGGTCGACGCCCTCAAAGACCACGAGCTCGGGTCCCGGCGCCATGGAGTTCACCCAATCGACGACTGCATCGCACGCGCAGACCTCGTCCGCATCTCCCTGCAGGATCAGCCACGGGCAATCCGGTTGTTTGCCGGCCATGAAATCCGTGATTGCGGACGCCGGCGGCGCAATGCTGACGAGACGGGCCGGCCGCGCCGTCAGCGCGGCGCGACAGGCAATCATGGCACCAAAAGAAAAACCGCCCAGCCATAATTCCGCGCCGGGATAGCGCTGACGCGCCCAGTCCACGACGGCCAGCGTGTCTTCGACTTCGCCATGCCCCTGCGCGTAATCACCGTCGCTGGCGCCCACGCCGCGAAAGTTGAAACGAACGGCCGGTGCACCGAGGGCGTTGGAGGCCCGACAAAGCGTGTGCACGACCTTGTTCAGCATGGTGCCGTGGTGCTGCGGATGCGGGTGACAGAACACTCCCACCGCGGACCCGGACGCCAGCTTCGGTTCCTCCAGCAAGACCTCCAGTCGCCCGGCGGGACCATCCAGGGTCAATGCGTCTCTGCGCGGTGCCGAAAGGCTCATCGTGGCAACTGTCTCGACGGAGGAACGCGGAGGTTAACATCTGCGCCAGCATGACGATGCCCACGGAACTGGAAGCCCGCTTCGGCGTGACGAATTACGCGCCGCTGCCGGTCGTGCTCACGCGCGGCGCCGGCTGCCAGGTCTGGGATACCGACGGGCGCGTTTACCTGGACTTCATGAGCGCATATTCGGCCGTCAGCCATGGCCACGCGCATCCCCGGCTGGTGGCCGCACTGCACGAGCAGGCGTCGCGGCTGGCCGTCATATCCCGCGCCTTCTTCAGCGACCGGCTCGGCGCCTTTCTGGCGCGAGCGTGTGAACTGACCGGCATGGATCGGGGCTTGCCCATGAACACGGGCGCCGAGGCAGTGGAAACGGCAATCAAGGCAGCGCGGCGATGGGGCTATACGTTAAAAGGCATTCCATCAGGGCAGGCTCAGATCATCGCCTGCGAGGGCAATTTTCATGGCCGCACCCTCGGCGCCCTGGGCTTGTCTTCGGAAGCCGCCTACCGCCGCGACTTCGGTCCTTTCCCACCGGGCTCGCAACTCGTGCCTTACGGCGACGCAGCCGCACTGGAAGCCGCGATCAGGCCACAAACGGCCGCTTTCATCATCGAACCCATCCAGGGCGAGGGCGGCATTGTCGTGCCATCCCCCGGCTACCTGTCCGCCTGCGCCGAAATCTGCCGCCGGCACCGGGTGCTGCTGATCTGCGACGAGATCCAGACGGGCCTGGGCCGGACGGGCAAATTGCTGGCCTGCGACCATGAGCAGGTGACGCCGGATTTACTGTTGCTCGGCAAAGCCCTGGGTGGCGGCCTGTACCCGGTGTCCCTGGTGCTGGGCCGCGACGAGATATGGCAGCTCTTCGAGCCCGGTTCCCACGGCAGCACCTTCGGCGGCAACCCGATTGCCGCGGCCGTGGGCCTGGAAGCGTTGAACGTGCTGCTGGAAGAAGGCCTGATCGACAATGCCGCCACACAGGGCCAGTACCTGCGACAGCGACTGCAGGAACTGCCGGCACAAGCGGTGCGCGAAGTGCGCGGCCGCGGGCTGCTGGTCGGCGTAGAACTGGAGCCCTGTGCCGGCGGCGCGCGGGCGGTTTGCGAAAGACTGCTGGAACGGGGCATCCTGACGCGCGAAACGCGCGCGAACGTGTTGCGATTGACGCCACCGCTGGTGATCGAGCGCGCGCAGATCGACACCGCCGTCGAACAGCTGAAACTCGTCCTCGCAGAGGCCGATGCGGAGCCACAGGAGAATAAAACATGAAACTGATGTCCAAGACTTTCGCCGACAGTGAGGCGATTCCGGAACGCTGCGCCTTCGGCGTGCCCGACACGGCTGTCCATATGGGCTTCGGCTCGAACCACAGCCCTCAGCTGAGCTGGTCGGAACTGCCGGCGGGCACGCGTTCCCTGGTGCTCACCTGCATCGATCCGGACGTGCCGTCTTCCGGAACAAACGTGAACCAGGAAGGCCGCAGCGTGCCCGCCGACCTGCCGCGCGTGGACTTCACCCACTGGGTCATGGTGGATATCGCGGCAACCGTCCAGAGCCTGGAAGAGGGCGAGTGTTCCACCGGCGTTATTGCCGGCGGCAAGCGGGAACCACCGGGACCGGCAGGCGCTCGCCAGGGCCTCAACGATTACACCGGCTTCATGGCGAGCGATCCGGACATGCGTGGCGACTACCTGGGCTATGACGGTCCGTGCCCGCCGTGGAACGACGAGCGGTTACATCACTATCGGTTCACCCTCTATGCCACCGATCTGGACGTCTGCCCGGTAGAGGGCAAATTCACGACGGCTGACGTGCTCGCCGCCATCGCCGGTCACGTCCTCGGGGAGGCATCGCTGACGGGCACCTACAGCCTCAACCCGTCGGTCCGCGCGAGGGCCTGAGGGATAGCCGCGGCCGCCACGGTAGCCCGCAGCGAAGCTCACGACGTTATGGCCAGGAACAGCACGATAAAAATCGCCGCGGGTATTGCCGTGTCCTTCTTCGGCCTGGTTGGCCTGATCATCTACCTGGCAGCATCCAGGACCGTCACGCCCCAACTGGCATTGCTAATGCTGGTCGCGCTGGCCGGCTTGTATATCGGTTTCGGGATCCTGGGGCTGGTGCATCGCCTGATTCACAGGCTGGATTGACGCCGTCGGCCGGCGCAGATCAAGCGCTCAAATCAAGCAACAGGCGGTTCAGCCGTTGCACGAAAGCCCCCGGGTCGTCCAGCTGCCGCCCGTCGGCCAGCTGGGCCTGGTCAAACAGCACTTCCGCCAGGTCGCCAAAACGCTGTTCGTCGCTTTCCGCAGCCAGCCGCGCAACGAGCGCATGCTCGGGATTGATCTCGAGTACGGGCTTGCTGTCCGGCAGGCTCTGGCCCGTGGCCGCCATGATCTTGCGCATCTGCTCGCCCATGTCGTACTCACCGAGGGCGAGACAGGCGGCCGATTCCGTCAGCCGGTCAGTCGCGCGCACTTCTGCCACGCGCTCACCGAAATGGGTCTTCACGCGCTCCAGCAGGGCCTGGTGGTCATCCGGCCCAGCGGCCGCGGCATCGTCTGCGGCCGGCTCTGCGTCAAACTCCAGCTTGCCGCGGCGCACGTCGCGCAGCGCCAGGTCGGCATACTCGCCCAGGTGTCCCATCAGCCACTCGTCGATGGGATCGCTCAGCAACAGCACCTCGATACCTTTCTTCCGGAACACCTCGAGATGCGGGCTCGACTTTGCAGCGGCGTAGCTGTCGGCGGTGATGTAGTAGATCTGGTCCTGATCGGGCTGCTTGCGGTCGAGATAATCTGCCAGCGACTGGTCGGCCGCTTCACCGTCACTGGCCGTGGTGGCAAATCGCAGCAGGCCGGCAATCTTGTCGCGATTGTCCGGATCTTCCGCCGGGCCTTCCTTCAGGACCCGGCCGAAGCCGGCCCAGAACCGCTGGTACTTCTCCGGATCGTCTTTCGCCAACTTCGTCAGCATGTCCAGCGCCCGCTTCGTCAGCGCGCTGCGCATCGCGTCAACATTGGCGTCCTGCTGCAACAGTTCGCGCGACACGTTCAATGACAGGTCACTGGAATCGACAACGCCACGGATGAAACGCAGGTACAACGGCAGGAACTGGTCTGCGTCGTCCATGATGAACACCCGCTGGACGTACAGCTTGAGGCCACGCGGTGCGTCGCGACTCCACAAGTCGAAAGGCGGGCGTCCCGGCAGGTACAAAAGGCTCGTGTACTCGCGCTTGCCCTCGACCTTGTTGTGACTCCAGACCAGCGGGTCTTCGAAATCGTGGGCAATGTGCTTGTAGAACTCGCGGTACTCGTCGTCCTCGATTTCGCTGCGCGGGCGCGTCCACAGGGCGCGGGCCGTGTTGACCGCTTCTTCCGCGGGGCTGTTGTCATCACCATCTGCCGGCGCTGCCGGCTTCATCAGCACAGGGAAGGCAATGTGATCGGAGTACTTCCGGATCAGTGTGCGCAGACGCAGGTCTTCGGCAAACTCTTTCGCATCGTCACGCAGGTGCAGCACCACGGTGGTGCCGCGTTCAGGCCGCTCGGCGTCGGCCACCGTAAACTCGCCCTCACCGTCCGAGACCCAGTGCGCGCCCTGCTCGGGCGGCAGGCCGGCGCGACGCGTGTAGACCTCGACCCGGTGGGCAACAATGAACGCTGAGTAAAAGCCGACGCCAAACTGGCCAATCAGCCGGGCGTCCTTCTTCTGGTCACCGCTGAGACTGGAAAGAAACTCGGCGGTTCCCGAACGCGCAATAGTGCCGAGCTGCTGCACCGCTTCATCGCGCGACAGGCCGATGCCATTGTCGCTGATGCTGACGGTACCGGCGTCCGGGTCGCAGGCAATACGGATCGCGAGTTCCGTATCGCTTTCCAGCAGGCCCGGGTTGGCAATGGCCTCAAAGCGCAGCTTGTCGGCTGCGTCGGAGGCATTGGAGATCAGCTCGCGGAGAAAGATCTCACGATTGCTGTACAGGGAATGAATCATCAGGTGGAGGAGCTGGGTCACCTCCGCCTGGAAGCCGCGGGTCTCGGTGCCCCCCGCCTGGGCTGTTTCGGCGCTCATCCCGCGGATCTGGGGACGGGCTGGTGGCCTTTCAAGCCGGCGGGTTCAGATTCCGACGTTTGGCCCCAGGGCCAGGACGGCCGCGACGAGCAGCGGCAGGACGAGGCGGGCTGCCAGGCCTGGCCGCCGGGCCGGGCCACGGCTCCATAACAGCCTCAACGCGTAGGCCGCGCTGTCCAGATCATCCAGCCAGCGGGCGATGGATTCGGGCTGGAAACGGCTCATCGTGACCGGCGGGAGCCGACAACGAAGAGTGTCGGGCGCGGCGCTTTGTCGCGCGCTTCCGGTGCAGCGTCGCTGCCGATATGCCGGCCACGTACGCCGGCAATGGCTCGCTCCACCCACTTACGCCGGTTCAGAGTCGCTTCGTTAGTAATCAGAGTTTCGCTATGTTTGATTTCAGACACAGTCTTTTTTCCGGAGCCGCAAAAACGAAAATCGCGAACAGCGGCCTGGTATCAGTCCTCGGGTTTCCAGTCGCGACGCACTTTGTCCGACCAGTTCCGGTAGCCCTTCCAGGTGTAGATACCGGGATCCAGCGGAATGCGGGTGTTACCCGGAGCCTGCACCCGGGTCAGCCAGCGATGATAGGTATCCCAGCTGTTACCGCTCTTGCGTTTTTCCTGGCTAACCGGCTCGCGCGGATGCCGATCGCGGGGTGAATTCCCTGAGCTCTTGTTGTCGTCGGCGCTGTCGCCGCCGTTCCCATTTCCCGGTTGTGGCCGGGCGAATTTTGACTCGGTCATGT
This sequence comes from uncultured Gammaproteobacteria bacterium, assembly GCA_947258805.1. The sequence continues at coordinate 12,132 of CAMYJV010000042.1, forward strand.
GCTGCTCCCCGCAATGCGGAAGGTAGGCGAAGCATAGGAATCATTGCCTCCCGACCACGAGGAACTGGATCACAGGGGTTGCCATTTAACCTGCCGGTTATGCGAACTCAAGCAACTACGCGATAACACGGCTGGTAGTTTGCCGCGGCCAGACGCATCCTTCCCTGGGCGACGAAAGCTGCGAGCAGTTCATCCAGGTGCTTCACGATCTCCTTCTCGCCACGCAACTCGAAGGGGCCGTGCGCCTCGATGGCACGGATGCCGTGCTCCTTGACGTTGCCGGCAACCAGCCCGGAAAATGCGCGCCGGAGATTCACGGCCAGGTCGTGAACATCCTGTTGGCGATGCAGTTGCAGCGCCCCCATGTTTTCATGCGTCGCATCAAACGGTGCCTGCAGATCGCGGTCGAGTTGCAGCCGCCAGTTAAAGTAGTACGCGTCCTGGTGCTGATAACGAAATTTGCGAACCTCTTCTACTGCCGTGCTGACGATATTCGCCACCCCGGCGGAATCTGCGAGCTCGATGCGGTACAGGCGCCGGGCATCGTCGCCCAGCGTTGCGCCGACAAATCGGTCGATGGTCTTGAAGTAGTCAGCGCTGGCCGCAGGGCCCGTGAGCACTAACGGCACCGGATTCTGGCGATTGTCCGGCTTCATCATAATGCCCAGCAGGAACAGCAGCTCTTCGGCGGTACCTACCCCGCCGGGAAATATCACGATGGCGTGGGCGAGACGGACAAAGGCCTCCAGGCGCTTTTCCATGTCGGGCATGATTACCAGTTCGTTCACGATCGGGTTCGGCGATTCCGCCGCGATGATGCCGGGCTCGGTGACCCCGACGTAGCGCCCGTCGCGAATGCGCTGCTTGGCGTGGGCAATGGTGGCACCCTTCATGGGGCCTTTCATGGCCCCGGAACCGCAACCCGTGCAGACATCCAGGCCGCGCAAGCCGAGCTGATAGCCCACCTCTTTGGTGTAGTCGTATTCCTGGCGCCCGATCGCGTGCCCGCCCCAGCACACCACCAGTTTCGGATCGCGGCCCAGCCGCAGCGCGCCGGCGTTGCGCAGTATGTGAAACACCGCATTGGTCGTGCCGTCGATACTGTCCAGATCGAAGTGACCGGTCACCTCGGTATCGATGTAGACCACGTCACGCAACACGGCAAACAGCTGTTCGCGGATGCCACGAATCATCTTGCCGTCGACAAAGGCATCGGCCGGCGGATTGTTCAGGGCCAGCTTTACGCCACGATCCTGCTGCAGGATGCTGATGTCGAAGTCGGCGTGCTGCGCCATGATCTCGCGGGTATCGTCCGTGCGGCTGCCGACGTTGAGCACCGCCAGCGCGCAGCGCCGCAGGATTTCATGCTGGCCGCCCTGGCCTAGTCGCCGCAGGCGGTCTACCTCCTGCTGCGACAGGACCTCGAGACTTCCCTCCGGGGTCACCTCCACTAGCTGTGAATTTGCGTCCATTGAGACTCCGCGTGGCGCGACCGGCGCTGGGCCCGCCGCCGCTGCGTGACAGTCAGGGCAGAATCGTGATTGGCGTGTTCACGGACGTCATTAGCCAGATATCCACCATGTCGGAGTTCGACACAGCAATGCAGCCGTCGGTCCAGTCTGTGCGCCGGTAAAATTCCGCGTTGTGCTTGGGCCGGTTTGGCTGACCGTGAATCATGATCATGCCGCCGGGGGACACACCGCGTCGCGACGCGGTGCGCTCATCTTTGACGTTGGGGTAGGACACGCGGATCGACAGAAAAAAGTCGCTGTTCGGATTGCGCTCGGCGAGCAGGTAAGTGCCCTCGGGCGTTCGAAAGTCGCCCTCTTCGCGCTTGTGGCCACTGGGCACCAGCCCGAGTGCAATACGGGCAGATTTCATGACCTCGTCACCGCGCATCAGCAGCAGGCGACGCTCGGATTTCTTGATGACAATCTTATCTGCGATGGGAAAATCGGCGCCATGCGCGCTCGCCGCCAACAACCACAGCAGCGAGACGGAGCAAGACCACCTGGTCAGCCTGCGACTTCCTTGTAGCAGTAGCCCAAACACCGCGAGGTTCCGCGACCTGATCTCACGATCTCCGATTGATAAGCGCGGCTAGTAGAGCCCAAGGCCGGCGCGATATCAAGGGATCGGCGCCCATCAGCGAGCGTCGGCCATGGCGGGCTGGTCCGGCGCGCCGTCCTCGACGCGCTCGACCCGGGGGAACACGATGCGGTCACCGGGCTTCACGCGGTCGAGATCCAGCTCCGGGTTGTACTGGCGCAGCAGCCAGACCGGCACCTTGTAGCGCCGCTGTGTCAGCACCCACAGAGATTCACCGCGGCGCAACTTGTGCTCCGTTGTGTCGATCACTCGGTGCCGGGTGAAGTAGGCGCCCTGCAGTTCGCGGTGATAGGCGATACGCTGCGCCGCGAATTCCTCCGGCGTGACCCGGCTGAAATCCAGCTTCAACCGGCGCCCGATGACCACCGGCTGCCGGAACGAATAACCGTTCAGGTCGCGAAGGCGCTGGGTTCGGATCTGCAGCCAGTCGGCATAGTGGCCGAGGGTTTCCACGGCCTGCGCTTCGATGCTGCCGTCGCTGGCCACCAGGTAATCGGCCGGGTCTGCGAGCAGGCGCTGATCGTCCGTCCCGGAGCTATCGGCCACCGGCAAGGCCGACTCTTCCAGCTCGTCGGCGTCGTCGATCTCAATAGCTGGCAGCTCGGCAGGCGGTGGCTCGGGTTCCGCCGGCGGCGGCACCGACGCCGTCACCACCGGGGGCACCGCCGGTGGCGCCGGCTCTGACGTTGCCCGCAGGACCAGCGGCTGGCCCGGGTAAATGCGATTGGGATTGCTAATGTTGTTCAGCGCCATCAGCTGCGCTTTCGGCACGCCGGAGCGCTTGGCGATCTTGCTCAAGGTGTCGCCCCGGCGAACCCGATAGGTTTCCGCGTCGTCGCCGATGGCGGGCGCCGGTGCCTCGCCGGCAAAGGGCAGCCGCAGCACCTGGCCCTGCCGGATGCGGTTGCGGTTCTTGATGCCGTTCAGCGCCATCAGGTCAGCCTGCGTGGTGCGATACCGCGCGGCGATGACCGACAGTGTGTCGCCGCGCTGTACGCGGTGGTAGAGGTCCGGCGTCTGCTCGCCGAACAGCTGATCTGCGGGCACGCGCGCCAGCAGCTCCGAGGCTGTCTGCTCTCCGTCCCGGGCCGGCAAACGGAGCGAAAAACCCCGCGGCACATACTTGGTGCCCCGCCAGACAGGATCCAGCAAAGCCGGGTTGGTATCGCGCAGCGTTGCCACACCCAGGCCGAAGGCATCGGCAAGGGCCGCCGCGGGAACATACTCGGTCGTTGTCACTACCAGTTCCGGGCGTGGCTGCATGAGCTGCACGGGCCCAAAATACTGCTCGGCGTTCCGCTCAGCCTCAACGGCGGCCAGGAAGGCAACGTAGAAATTTCGCGATGCGAAACCGAAGGCGCGACCATCGTAGCCGCGAATGATCGCCTCGATGTCGTCGGTGCCCATTTTGCGCACGGCCCGGCGCATGCCTGCGACCCCGTGGTTGTAGGCGGTAATCGCCACCGGCCAGGACTTCAGAATCGAATAGTTGTAGCTCAACAGTTCCGCCGCGGCGTCGCTGGAAATGAAAGGGTCGCGGCGCCCGTCAACCACGTGATCGATCTGCATAAAGCGCCGGCCGGTAGATCGAGTGAACTGCCAGAGGCCCGCCGCCCCAACGTGGGAGCGCGCGGCCGGGTTGAACGAAGACTCCACGTGCGGCAGGGCAGCCAGTGCCAGCGGGACGCCGTGGTCATCGAGCGTGTCGCGAATGTAGTCCCGCCACTGGCCGGACCGGGCAAGCCCTTCACGAAAACGATCCGCGAGCCCCTGCTGAAAGCGCACCCGCCGCTTGGCCTGGCCGAGATCTGCATCCGTCACGTTGGCAGGCCACAGCGCCAGCACGCGGCGCTCATCGCTGGTCAGGCCGTCGCGCTTGCCCCCCGCCAGCGTGCCGAGAATCCGGCGGTATTTCTTGCGCGCCTGGTCGGCAGTGCGGCGGCGCTGCCGCGGAGTCGCGTTGGCCGGCAGTTCGAGGCGCTCATAGATCACCCCCAGATACCGGTCGTCGTGAACCAGCCCCTGTGCCGAACTGACGCTGGTAAAGATCTCGCGCCAGAAACCAATTTCCGGCTCCAGACCGGGCGGCCGCAACAGGCCGGCATCGTCGGCCTGGGCAGCGCTGCTGAAAACGGCCACCAGCAGCAGCGCCGTCACGGCGATGCCGATTCTCCGGCTCAGCTTGCGCAATGAACTCATGGTCTGCTTAATGGTCCTTGTAGTAAGGGTCACGGGCGCAACACGAAGCGTTAAGAATAGGCCCGGCCGGCTGCGCAAGGCCTGAACCAATTCACATAACGGACATGCCCGGGTCGCCCCAGCAAAACGCCAATGTTTATGCAGCCGCGGAAATACTGCTGCGCTTCACGGAAAATGAGCTATTAGTTCAGTAATTTGCACTCACTTTCTATGACATAAGTTACACTGCCGCCGACCTGTGAATCAAGTTGCTAAAAAGACTCCATCGACGCACCTGGGAATGCTCAGCGCCATCGCCCTGGGTGTGCTGGTAACCGCGTGCGACCCGTCGCCGGCATCTGTCGCGCTGCGGCAAGGAAAGCGCCCGCCAGTGACACCGCCGGCCGCCGACGCCGTCGCAACCCTGGAAACGGCAATGCCCCCGGCAGAGCGCGAGGCCGCGCCTCCGGAGCCAGCCTCGCCCGGCGAGCCAAGCCCAGCCGGCGATCCAGCCCCGGCTGACGAGCTGGCCCCGGCTGCCGAGCTGGCCCCGGTGGCCAGCGAAACTATTGCTCCCGACGGTGACGCAACCATCGAGGAAGCCGGCGACGACAACACTCTAGAGCTGCTTGGCCAGCAGATACCGCCCGGCACTTCGGCGCGACTGACCTGGGCGGCGAGTGAAGTGTTCGAAGGTGTCTCCACCGCGACCCCGGTACTGGTCGTGAACGGCAAGCGCGACGGGCCGGTGCTGTGCCTGACCGCCGCGATCCACGGCGACGAACTGAACGGCATCGAAATGGTCCGCCGCGTAATGCACGAAGTCGAACCGGACAAGCTGCGCGGCGCCGTCATCGGCGTCCCCATCGTCAACCTGCAAGGTTTTCGACGCGGCTCCCGGTACCTGCCGGACCGGCGCGACCTGAACCGCTACTTTCCGGGCAACCCCACCGGCAGCTCGGCCGCGCGCATCGCCTACTCGCTGTTCGAAAATATCGTGCGCCGCTGCGATGCGCTGGTAGACCTGCACACAGGCTCTTTCTACCGTACTAACCTGCCGCAGCTGCGGGCGGACTTACGCTACCGCAATGTGCGGGAAATGACCCAGGCCTTCGGTGGCATGGCCGTGCTGCACAGTGAACCGGCGCTGGGCACGCTGCGGCGAGCCGCGACGGAAGCCGGGATCCCCACCGTGACACTGGAAGCCGGCGAACCCCTGCGGCTGCAGTCGAGCAAGGTGAGTGAAGGCGTGACCGGCATCTTCGCGCTGCTGAGCTCCCAGGGAATGGTGCGCCGGAAGTGGTCG
>CAMYJV010000042.1:17730-19504 GCA_947258805.1 uncultured Gammaproteobacteria bacterium
TGGGTGCGAGCCGACCACGGCGGCATCCTGTTTGCGGTGGTCCGCCTCGGCCAGGAAGTCTCGGCCGGCGACGTACTGGGGACGGTGACCGACCCGATTACCAATCAACAAAACCTGATCTACGCCAGCAACGGCGGGCGCGTGCTGGGTATGGCCGTGAACCAGGTCGTGATGCCGGGCTTTGCGGCCTTCCGTATCGGCATTGAAACCGATGGTCCGCCATCGAGCATGCTGGCGACGGCCGAGTGGGGCCAGACCGAAATGGGCGGCGCACCGCCCGCGGATGAACCGGCGGCCGAAGCCGGCGAGCCGACTGCGGTGGAAGATGCAGACCTGGAAGAGACTTCCTGACTTGCCGGCGCGCGACTCAGCCCAACCTCCGTAACGCGTCGATGCGGGCTTCCAGCGGCGGATGGGTCATGAACAGCTCCTTCAGTCCCCTTGCACCGGCGCCGGCAATTCCAAAGGCCTGTAACTGATCCGGCAGCCCACTTGGGCTGTGCGCCGCTTGCAGGCGCTCCAGCGCGGCGATCATGTTTTCCCGTCCGGCCAACCTCGCACCACCGGCATCGGCGCGAAACTCACGCTGGCGCGAGAACCACATCACAATGGTGCTGGCGAGTATGCCGAGCACGATCTGGGCCACGATGCTGGTGATGAAAAAGCCGGGACCATGCCCCCGCTCAACCTTGAACACCGCCCGGTCCACGATGATGCCGACAACCCGCGACAGGAATATCACGAAGGTATTCACGACCCCCTGGATCAACGCCATCGTGACCATGTCGCCGTTCGCCACGTGCGCGATCTCGTGCCCAAGCACGGCGTCGACCTCGTTTTGCCGCATGTTCTGCAGCAAGCCGGTGCTGACGGCCACCAGCGCATGATCCCGGCGCGCGCCGGTGGCAAACGCATTTGGCGCCGGCGAATCGAAAATCGCCACTTCCGGCATGCCGATGCCGGCCGCCTGCGCATGCCGCTGCACGGTTGCAACCAGCCACTGCTCCGCGGAACTGCGAGGCTGCTCGATGACTTTGGCCCCGGTGGACCACTTGGCCGCCTTTTTCGAGATGGCCAGGGAAATCAGCGAGCCGCTGAAACCGATGATCGCGGCGAAGATCAGCAGCCCCGTCAGGTTGATGCCGCCCTGGGCATCGAGGTATCCCTCCAGGCCAAACAACTGACTCGCCACGGCAAGCACCGCGAGCACGGCCACGTTCGTGGCGATGAACAAAATGATGCGTTTCATGTCGGGACGCCGTTGCCGATCTGGCTTTGGTTATCTGCGCCGCGCTGGCCGTTTTCAAGTGTGCTTTGCGGCAACGCGGGCCTCAGCCCGCCGCTTCCACCAGCTCGTATTCTGCCCCGCAATACGGACACCTCACGGCGCCGCCGTCCTCGACCGGCAGGTAGACCCGCGGATGAGAATTCCACAAAGACATTCCTGGCATCGGACAGCTCAACGGCAGGTCTGCGCGTGTGACCTGGTAGTGGTTCTCAGCATTGGCTGGGATCGGGGCGGTCTGTTGTTCGGTGGTTCTGGGCATCTTTGGGGTCCCGGGGTAGTGGGGAAAGTATAGGTGCTTGGGGTGGTGGGTGCCGAAGCGGCTGTCATGAGCCGTTGAGGTTGGTGGACTGCCGCCGCGGTGGGCCGGTATCTCTTCCGGGCTAAACCTCCCTCGGACATCCCTGTCCTCAGTCGGATCGGCCCTCCGTCGCTCCCGCCATCCATGGCTCCGCTCCTCCGGGACGACGCCCGGAAGAGATACCGGCC
>CAMYJV010000043.1 GCA_947258805.1 uncultured Gammaproteobacteria bacterium
CCGACATTCGGGTCGATGGTGCAGAACGGATAGTTCTCCGCGGCGATCTCTGCCGCCGTCAGGGCATTAAAAAGAGTGGACTTGCCCACGTTGGGCAGGCCCACGATTCCGCATCGAATAGCCATGGCGGCGGGATAGTAGCAGGACGTCCATCCCTTGACCGCACCGCGCTGCCCAAAACCGTTGGCGGGGAATGGTCAGAACACATCGATTAGACTTTCCATATACAAGGAGAACGAAGATGCTGGAAACTACCATCGCCGGCAGCCTGCCGCGGCCGGACTGGCTCGCGGAGCCGGAGAAGCTCAAAGGGGGCTGGAAGCTCCAGGGTGAGGAGCTCGAGGCCGGCAAGCGCCGGGCCGTGACGGAGTGGATCCGCCACGAGGAAGAGGCCGGAATCGACATCCTGACGGACGGCGAGGTGTTCCGCCGGCATTTCGTCCACACCTTCCTGGAAGGCATCGACGGTATCGACCAGGACAAGAAGACCCTGATGGGCATCCGGGACGACCGCTACAACCTGGAAGTGCCCACCGTGACCGGGCCGGTCTCACGGCCGCACCCGGTGCATGTGGAAGAGTTCAAGTACGTGCGCAGCCTGACGAAGCACAGGCTGAAGTTCACGTTGCCCGGCCCGATGACGATCTGCGACACGATTGCCGATGCGCACTACGGCAAGCGCGCCGACATGGCCATGGCCTTCGCCCAACTCCTTAATGATGAAGCGCGGGAACTGGTGGCCGCCGGCGCCGATGTCATCCAGTTCGACGAGCCGGCCTTCAACGTGTTTTTCGACGACGTGAACGAATGGGGCATCGCCGCGCTGGAAAAAGCGGCCGAAGGTCTGGACTGCCCCCGTGCGGTGCACATCTGCTACGGCTACGGCATCCAGGAAAACCTGGACTGGAAGGAAACGCTCGGGGAGGAGTGGCGACAGTACGAGAAGATCTTTCCCGGGCTCAACGCGAGCAGCATCGACCAGGTGTCGCTGGAATGCGCCGACTCCCACGTGCCGCACTCGGTCATGGGGATACTCAAGGACAAGATGGTGATGGTCGGCGCGGTCGCGGTGACCCCGGACCGCATCGAGACGCCGGCAGAAGTCGCGGAGACCATCCGCTCGGCCATGCGCTACGTGGACCCGGAGCGGATCCTGCCGTGCACAAACTGCGGCATGACGCCGATTCCCTACGATATTGCAGAGGGCAAGCTGAGGAGCCTGGCAGCAGGCGCGGCCCTGGTGCGGGCCAGCCTCTGACTGGACGCTTTACAAATGAACCCCCAGAATACGCGGTCTCAGACCGCTGATCCGCAGTAATAATGAATAACACCCAGTCTCGGATCTTCCGAACGCTTGCCCCTGCCACGGTGCTTGCCGCCGTGCTGACCGCCTGCGGGCCCAGCGAGCCCCCGGCGCCGCCGCCCCTGCCCGTGCAGGTGGTGGAAGCGGAGCAACGCGACGTGCCCCTGACCCTGGAAATGGTCGGCCAGACTTTGGGGACACAGGACATACCGATCCGCGCTCGGGTCGACGGCTTCCTGGAAGGCATGTATTTCAAGGAAGGTCGCACCGTGAAGAAAGGCGACCTGCTTTATCGTATCGACCAGCAGCCATTCCTGGCCCAGCTCGTAGAAGCCAAGAGTAACCTGGCTGCCGCCGAAACCCGCATGGCGCAGGCGCGCAGCGATCTGGGGCGCATCAAGCCCCTGGCTGCCATCAAGGCGGTCAGTGCCATGGAGCTCGACAGTGCGCAAGCCAACTTCGACGCTGCCCGGGCCGGGGTGCAGGCGGCCAAGGCCGGCGTCGAACTGGCGGAAATCGACCTGAGTTACACGGAAATCCATGCGCCCATCAACGGCCTGATCGGCCTCAGCAAAGCCAAACCCGGCGAATATGTGGGCAAGGAGCCTAACCCGGTGGTGCTGAACGTGCTATCTGACATCAACCCGATCCGCGTGCGCTTCTCCATATCGGAGCGGGAATACCTGATCCTCGCGCGCACGATGATGGCGAAGGACAAGAGCCAGGGCGTGGAGCCGGGCGAGGCCCGTTCGGCGGAACGTGAAGATCGCGACAATCCGCTGAAACTGATCCTCGCCGACGGGACGGTGTTTGACCAGACCGGCACCGCGGATGCGAGCGCGCAGGCCATCGATCCCGAAACAGGCACCTTCACGGTGGAAGCCTCGTTCCCGAACCCGGATGGCCTCCTGTTGCCCGGCCAGTTCGCCAGGGTAAAGGCCGACTACACGACCCTCAAAGATGCCACCGTGGTACCCCGACGGGCGATCACCGAACTGCAGGGGCGCTTCCGCGTGATGGTGGTAGGCACCGACAACACGGTGGAACTCCGTGAAGTGCAACTCGGCCCCATCAAGGACAACGACCAGGTTATTCAATCCGGCCTCAAGCCGGGTGAGCGCGTGATCGTCGAGGGCCTGCAAAAAGTCCGGCCAGGCATGGTCGTTGAGCCGAAGGTTGCGCAAAAGGACATGACCCGCGCGCCGCTGCAGGAGACTTAAGTCCCCCATGGCTGAATTCTTCGTCCGCCGGCCCATCGTCGCGATGGTCATCGCGATCATCATGGTGCTTGTCGGTTTGGTCTCCTTCGGCTCGCTGCCCACCGCGCAGTATCCCAACATTACGCCGCCGGAAATCAACGTCACGGCAACCTATACCGGTGCCGACGCAGTAACCGTAGAACAATCCGTCGCCACGCCGCTGGAGCAAAAGATCAACGGCGTCGAGAACAGCCTCTACATGAAGTCCATCAACGCGAACGACGGCACGCTCAGCCTGACCGTGTCCTTCGAGGTGGGCTCAGATCTTGATATCAATAATGTACTGGTACAGAACCGCGTGTCGGAAGGCCAGGCCAGCGTGCCGGAAGAGGTGAAACGCCTCGGCATCACGGTGAAGAAGAAGCTCGCCTTCCCGCTGGTGCTGATCAGCCTGTATTCGCCGAACGAAACCTACGACAAGGACTTCCTGGGCAACTACATCACGATCAACATCCTGGACCGCATCGCCCGAATCCAGGGTGTCGGCCAGTCTACGATTTTCGGCAGCAGCGACTATGCGATGCGCGTCTGGATTAAACCGGACCAGCTCGCGAAGCTGAATCTGACCGTGCCCGACATCATGGCGGCGATCCAGGACCAGAACGTGGTGGTGCCGGCCGGGCAGATCGGTGGGCCTCCGGCTGCACCGGGGACTGAATTCACTTACACAGTCATCACCCGGGGCCGCCTCAACAGTTCAGAAGAGTTTGAAAATGTAATCCTGCGCTCGAATCCCGACGGCTCCCAGGTCAGGATCAAAGATGTTGCCCGGGTGGAGCTGGGCACGCAGCTCTACAACGCGGTCACGCGCTTCAACGACCAGCCCAGTGCCGTGCTGGCGATTTACCAGCTGCCGGATGCCAACGGTCTCGCGCTGGCCAAGGCCATCTCGGCCGAGTTGGAGGAGATCGCGAAGGATTTCCCGGACGACGTCGAGTACAAAGTCTCACTCGACACGACGCTGGCCATCGAGGAGGGCATCCGGGAGATCATCGTCACCCTGTTCCAGGCCGTGGCGCTGGTCATCCTGGTGGTGTTTATTTTCCTTCAGAACTTCCGCGCCACCCTGATTCCCGCCCTCGCCGTGCCCGTGTCCCTGGTCGGCACCTTCGCGTTTTTCCCGCTGTTCGGATTTTCCATCAACACGCTGTCGCTGCTTGGGCTGGTGCTGGCTATTGGCATCGTGGTGGACGATGCCATCGTGGTCGTGGAAGCCGTTACCGCGAAGATGGACGAAGAGGGCCTCAACCCGAAAGAGGCCACGATCGCGGCGATGAAGGAGGTCTCTTCCCCCATCGTGGCGACCTCCCTGGCCCTGATCGCGGTGTTCGTGCCAGTGGCCTCGCTGGCCGGCATCACCGGCCTCCTCTACCAGCAGTTCGCCATCACCATCGCGATCTCCGTCGCGCTGTCCTCCATCAACGCGCTGACGCTGGCCCCGGCCCTCAGCGCCCTCTTGCTGCGACCGCCCGGCACCGGGAAAAAGAGTGTCCTGCAGCCCTTCTATGACCAGTTCAATTCGGTCTTCGACACCACGACCAAGGGTTATCTCGGGATCGCCGGGCATTTCGCCCGGAAGCTGACGCTGACCGCGATAGCGCTGGGCGCGGTGACTGCGCTGATGGGCGGCCTGTTCACAGCTGTGCCCGCCGGGTTCGTGCCGGAAGAAGACCAGGGCTACTTCATGGTCAACATCCAGTTGCCGGATGCCGCATCGCTAGAGCGCAATGACCGGGTCACCGCCAAGGTGGAAAAGATTCTCGGGGAAACCCCCGGCGTCGAATACGTCACTGCGCTCGCGGGCTACAGCCTGTTGACGGGCTCCTTCGGACCGAACACTTCGTTCATTTTCGTGGCGCTGGAAGAGTGGGGCGAGCGCGGCCGGGCGCTGCAGGTCAACAAGATTCTGCAAATGGTCAATGCGCGCCTGGCCGTCGAGATTCCGGAAGCGGTGCTATCGCCTTCGGCCCACCGGCCATTCCCGGTCTCGGCACCGGGTCGGGTTTTTCGATCATGCTGCAGGACCAGGCCGGCAATACGCCGCAGTATCTTGCCGAGCAGGCCCAGCGCTTTATCGAGGCGGCGCGGGCGCGACCGGAAATTGGTAATGCCTTTACTACCTTCCGCGCCTCGGTGCCCCAGGTCTTCGCCGACGTAGACAACGACGCGGTGCTGAAGTACGGCGTGAACCTTCAGGACGTCAATAACTCACTCGGCGCATTCCTGGGCGGTGCCTACGTGAACGACTTCAACCGCTTTGGCCGCCTGTTCAAGGTCTACGTGCAGGCCGAACGCGAGTACCGCGGCAAGCCCACGGACATCCGCTACTTCTTCGTGCGCGGCAAGGAAGGGCAGATGGTGCCCCTGAACTCCGTCGTGAACGTGGACTGGTCCAGCGGGCCCGACTACACGAACCGCTTCAACCTCTACCGGGCCGCAGAAGTCACCGGCCAGCCTGCGCCCGGCTACAGCTCGGCGCAGGCTCTCGCAGCCCTCGAAGAAGTGGCGGCGTCTACCCTGCCTGCGGATATGGGCTATGCCTGGAACGCCATGAGCTTCCAGGAGAAGGCGGCCGAGGGGTCGGGCGCATCAGTATTCCTGCTGGCGATCTTGCTTGTATTCCTGATCCTGGCTGCGCAGTACGAGAGCTGGTCCACGCCCTTGAGTGTTTTGCTGGGTACACCGATCGCCGTGTTCGGCGCCCTGGCCGGCCTGTTCCTGTCCGGTCTGTTCCTGTCCGGCTATGAGAACAACGTGTTTGCGCAAATCGGCCTGGTACTGCTGATCGGCCTCGCGGCCAAGAACGCCATTCTGATCGTCGAGTTCGCCAAGCTCGGCAAGGAACAGGGTGCCAGCGCGCTCGACGCTGCCATGACCGCGGCGAAGGAACGCTTCAGGCCGATCCTGATGACGGCCTTTTCGTTCATCCTTGGCGTACTACCGCTGCTCATCGCGAGCGGCGCGGGCGCCGAGGCGCGGAAAGTGATGGGCATGACCGTGTTCGCGGGGATGCTGGCATCCACCTGCATCGCCATCAACCTGACCCCGGCGCTGTTCGTATTCATCGACCGGATCGCGAATCGGGGCAAGGCACCGGCGGCCGGCGGCGCGGCCGCGCCTGCGCCCCCCGAGCCTGCGGAGGGCAAGCCACGGTGATTCGACGTCAGGGGGGGCTGTTACTCGCACTGGTGGCGGGCGGCTGCACGCTGGGCCCGGACTACCAGCGCCCGGAACTGCCGATGCCGGACGCCTACCTGCAGACGCCCGAGGAAGGTGCAACGATCGCGAACCTGCCGTGGTGGGAACTGTTCCAGGATCCGCAGTTGCGGTCTCTTATCGAGGTCGCGCTGGAAGAGAACAAGAACCTGGCCATTGCCGCTGCACGTGTCGAGGAAGCGCGGGCGCAGTTCGGGGTCACCCGGGCCGACCAGTTCCCGACCGTGGACGCCGGCACGCAGGCCGAACGCGGCAATACGGCGGAACTGATCAATGAAGATCTCGGCACCAACACCACGCTGACCCTGGGCGCCCAGTTATCCTGGGAACTGGACATCTGGGGCAAGCTGCGTCGTGCCACCGAATCCGCCCGCGCCCAGCTGCTGGCTACGGAGGAAGCCCAGCGTGCTGTGACTATCACGCTGATTGCCGATGTCGCCAGCGCCTACCTGCTGCTGCGGGACCTGGACGATCGCTACGTCATTGCCGAGCGCACGGTCGCAACCCGCGAGGAGTCCCTGGGCATCATCCAGGCACGCTACGACGAAGGCACCGTGCCGCTGATCGATGTGAACCAGGCGGACGTGGAACTGGCGGAGGCACAGGTCACGCGTTCGGCACTGTCCAGGCGAGTCATCGCGACGGAGAACCTGCTCAGTATCCTGCTGGGCCGCAACCCGGGACCGATTAGCCGAGGCATGCCACTGGAAATGCAGGTCTTCCCCCCGAGCCTGCCCACCGGCGTGCCGGCGGAGTTGCTGGCCCGGCGCCCCGACGTGCGGCAGGCCGAGCAGGAACTGGCCGCGCAAACGGCGCGTATCGGTGTCGCCGAAGCGAATCGTTGGCCGTCCCTGAACGTGCTCGGGCGGCTGGGTTTCGTGGACGACAACCTGGATGACCTGTTCGATACCGACCTGTGGACCATCGGCGGGGAACTTTCCGGACCCCTGTTCGATGCCGGCCGCACCAAGCAACAGGTCGAAGTGGAAATCGCCAGGACGGAGCAGTTGCTGAACCAGTACGGGCTAACGGTGCAGCAGGCGCTGCGCGAAGTCGAGGACGCGCTGGTGTCCATCCGGACGCTCAACGAACAACTGCAATACCGGGAACGCCAGGTGGCCTCGTCACGCAGCGCTACCACCCTGTCCCGCGCCCGCTACGACGGCGGCGTGACCAGCTACCTGGAAGTGCTGGACTCCGAGCGTTCCCTCTTCGACAACGAACTGGCGGAGTCCATCACGCGTCGCACCAGCCTCGATGCGGTGGTCCAGCTGTACAAGGCGCTGGGCGGCGGTTGGCAGCCATCACCGTAGGCGAGACACCGGGCAAGCGCCCTGACAGCGCGCTATCATCTGCATTCGCACTCAAGGCTAATTGTCTGCCGATGCTTAAGTTTCCCGGGCCCGAAGATTCTGCGAACCCCTCCATGGGTGGCACCTGGCGCCATGCCTAAGCTGCGCCGCGAAGCCAATTTCTCCGCCATGCTGATCGGCCTGCTGATCACACTGGTCATCGGGCCGGTACTCCTTGAACTAGATCTCTATTCCGGTGGCATCGGCATCCAGACGGTCCTGGCGATCACCCTGATTGTCAGTATCTGGAGCGCCATCGACTCGAGATTGTGGTTCTACGGCGGCATCGCCCTGGCCCTGGTCAACGGCGCGGCAACGGTTTTGGACTATGTTAGTCCTTCCTTTGCGGGTGATGTCATCGGGCTGTGCAGCACCTTTTTGTTCTGTGCCCTCAGCATCGCCTTCGTCGTGTCTCGCCTGCTTGCAATGGGGTCCGGCTTTATCATCACACCGAATCATGTAATCGGCGCCATCTCCATCTACCTGTTGCTGGGCATCGGTTTTGGCGTGCTGAACATGCTTCTGGAGGTGCTGCTGCCCGGTTCCTTCAGGGGCCTTGACCCGACCGGCGACGGGAGTTCAAGTATCGACCTGATCTATTTCAGCTTCGTGTCCATGACGACTCTTGGCTATGGCGATATCGTCCCTATCAGGCCCCTCGCTCAAGCGGTTGCCTACATGGGAGCGGTCACCGGCCAGTTCTATATAGCCATATTGGTGGCCGGCCTCGTCGGCGCATTCATCAGCCAGGGAATCACAGGCAGGAAGTCGGAATGACGATGCGAACACTAGCGACAGGTGTCTTGCTGGCACTGCTGGCGACGCCACTGGCCGCACAGGATCCCAATCCTCTGGATCTGAGCCTGCGCACACAGCTCGACGCGGCGCAGAGCATCATCGACAAGGAACGACGCATCCTGCTCGCCAGCGAGCTGAACCTGACGCGCGAAGAACGGGACAAGTTCTGGCCGCTGTTCAACGAGTATGCAGAGGATCTGCGCGAAGTCACCGATATCCGCATCGATGTCATCGTGCGCTACTCGGAGAACTATCGGCAGATGACGAACGAGCTCGCCAAATCGCTGCTCAACGACAGGTTCCGGCACGAACGCGAACTGCTCAAGCTGCGCGAGCGCTACCTGAAGAAAATGCGCCGGATCCTGCCGGACACCAAGGTTGCGAGATTCTTCCAGGTAGAGTCGAAGCTGGCCGCGGCGCTGAACTACAAGCTCGCGTCGCGCATCCCGGTGATTAAGGATCCGCCGCGGTAAGGAAAAAGGGGTCTGGCTCCAATTGCAAGGCCGCTGTGGATGGATTGACCCGCGCCGAAGAAATTGGAGCCAGACCCCTTTTTCCTTCCCTGGCTGCTCACTCAGGCCGCGGCGTCGCGGTGTGCAGCGCGGTGATCGCCCGCTCCCAGCCCCCTGAGTGCAGCACATCCAGCGCCCGGCGGGATTCGTCCATCGCCTGCCGGATCAGGTCCAGTTCGTCGCGCCCGGGTGGTTTCAGCACGTGTCCGGTGACATGTTCTTTGCTGCCGGGGTGACCTACGCCAATGCGCAGGCGCATGAAGTCGCGGCCGCAGTGCTGGATGATGTCGCGCAGGCCATTGTGGCCGCCGTGGCCGCCGCCCTGCTTTAATCGCGCCACGCCCGCCGGCAAATCGATCTCGTCCTGAATCACCAGCACGCGCTCGATGTCGAGCTTGTAGTAGTCGATGGCCCGGCGCACCGCGCCGCCGCTGCGGTTCATATAGGTGGTGGGTTTCAGCAGCCGCACCGGCGCGTTACCGAGCTGCACCTGGCAGGCCTCGCCCAGCAACTTGTTGTCGGCACGAAAGCTCACCCCGCCCGCGGCCGCCAGCTCGTCCGCCAGCCAGTAGCCGACGTTGTGGCGATCCTTCGAGTGCTCGGCGCCCGGGTTACCAAGTCCAACGATCAGTTGCGGCGGCTGGATGTTCACGTTTAGCCTCGCGACCGCTGGCAATCAGGTTCAGCCACCAGTTTCTGCGGCATAGGTCGCTGGGAAAAAGGTGTCTGACCCCGCCTCTGACCTGGACTCAATCTTCCTCGGCAGGCTTCTCGCCTTCTGCCGGCTCAGCCGGTGGCGCTTCGCCCTCGGCAAGCTCGCCTTCGATGGCTTCTTCTTCCGGCTCCGCCGCTACTTTCAGGATGTGAATAGCCACGATGGGCTGGTCGTTTTCCGGCCCCTGGGCGAGTTCCATGATTTCCACACCGTCCGGCAGCTTGATGTCCGACAGATGCAACATCTGGTCGAGCTCGAGGTTGCCGATGTCCACTTCCAGGTATTCCGGCAGGTCTTTAGGCAGGCAGCTGATTTCCACCTCGGAGTACATGTGCGACACCGTGCCGCCGCCCAGCTTCACACCAATGGCCGTCGCCTCGTTCAGGTAATGAATGGGCACTTCCATGCGGATCTTCTCGGTGGCGATAATGCGCTGCAGATCCATGTGCAGCACCATGCGCTTGGCCGGGTGCATCTGCACGTCTTTCAGAATCGCCGGCTGCTGCTTCTTGCCGACCTGCACGCTGATGATGCTGGAGAAGAAAGCTTCCTGCTCCATTTGACGCATCAACGCATTGCGCTCGAAAGATAACGAACGGGGCGGCTTGCCGCCGCCATAAATGATCGCGGGCACTTTTCCTTCGCGGCGCAGGCGGCGGCTCGAACCTTTCCCTGCGTCTTCACGAAGTTCCGCGACCAGCTCAAAACCCTTGGACATGGCTTTCTCCTGGTGTTGTGTATTTTCACCGCGGCCTTTCGACCAGGGCCCGCGGCACGTGGCGGCGAATTTTAGCCCAGGCTGGGGGGGACTGCCAGAATCCTGGCCCTGTGTAAGAGTGGCCTGCAGCGGGGCGGGGGCGGGAGTGCCTGACCTGCACTCCGGCTTGAGGCCATTCAGGACCCGGCGGCAGATCCATGAGCCGGCTTTACGTTCCGGTCAGGCACTCCCGCCCCCGCCCCGGGTTGGTGCTCGCTCCCGCGTTGCCCCTCGATTTCAGGCGGCGGTAGTCGAATGGCCGGCCTGGGCAAACTGGTGGGTGAAGCGAAAAGACCCCGCCATCGCGCCACCACCGGAGACGAGGTAGCGCCCAGATAAAAGGGTCAGACACGCAGTTTCGGAAGGCCTGAACAGGGCACCAAGTTCAATCGCGGCTAAAGCCGCTCCCACCGCAGGGGGTGAGACCATCGGGTGGTCCAATCGCGACAGCGGCACGCCGCCAAAACTCCCGCCATCGCCCCCACCCTCGTCGTTGAGGCGGTGCCCCAACAAGCCCTCCAACGTGTCAACCGGACCAATCGGATGCACGAAGGTGAACTGCAGGGGAACCACCCGCAATCGCTGGTGAGCCGCGCGGGCGATGTTTCGCCGACTGACTACAAAACCGGAAGGAGGTGGAATATCGGCCGCGCGGCCCGCCGCCGTCGCTGAATGCAGGCTCTCGAAAAAAGCCTAGTCAACGTAAAGAGAACTCACCGACTCATCAACACTAAGCCGCCGCATCGTCTCCGCCAGCAACTCCCCGACTCCCAGTTGCCGGATCTTGCTCAGCGCCTGCGCGTCGGCCGACAGCGGAATCGTGTCGGTCACCACCAGCTCATCCAGCGCCGAATTGGCAAGCCGCTCCACTGCCGGACCAGACAGTACCGGGTGCGTGATGTAGGCCAGCACGCGCTCGGCGCCATGGTCTTTCAGCGCGCTGGCGGCCTGGCAGAGCGTGCCGGCCGTGTCGATCATGTCATCGATCATTACGCAGGACTTGCCGTCAACCTCGCCGATGATGTTCATGACCTGCGACTCGTTCGGCCGGGGGCGCCGCTTGTCGATGATGGCCAGTTCCGCGTCGTCCAGGCGTTTGGCGATAGCGCGAGCGCGCACCACGCCGCCGACGTCCGGCGAGACCACCACCATGTTCGGATATTCCTGGGCCCACAGGTCACCCAGCAGCACGGGTGACGAGTAGACGTTGTCCACCGGCATCGAGAAAAAGCCCTGGATCTGGTCGGCGTGCAGGTCCACCGTGAGGACCCGGTCGATCCCGGCTTGTTCGAACATACCGGCAACCAGGCGCGCGGTGATCGGCACACGCGCAGCACGCGGGCGCCGGTCCTGGCGTGCATACCCGAAATAGGGCACCACCGCCGTGATCCGGGCCACCGATGCCCGCCGCAGCGCATCGGCCATCACCAGCAATTCCATCAGGTTGTCGTTGACTGGCGGGCAGGTGGACTGCACGACATACGCATCGCGGCCGCGAACGTTTTCGAGAATCTCGATGTTAATTTCGCCATCGCTAAAGCGGCCCACCTGGATCTTGCTCAGCGGCAGCGTGAGATGACGGGCAATACGGTAGGCGAGTTCCGGGTTAGCGTTCCCGGAGAACACCGCCATGTCCGGAATCTGCAGTTGCTTTTGCGTTGTGTTCAACTCGGCATCCGTCCGCATCTGGTGGCAAATTGGCTGGGGTGGCAGGATTCGAACCTGCGAATGACGGGATCAAAACCCGCTGCCTTACCACTTGGCTACACCCCAGTTGCAGTCCCGGATGACGCTCCGGGCGGCCTCCGGGAGTGGGCCGTATTCTGCAACGGCGGGGGCGAAAATGAAACGCGCTATTCGGGATTGCCCGGCAGCCAGCGGTCTACCACCAACCGCAGCCGCGCATTGTCGTTTTCCACGGTGACCTTGCGCGGCATCCAGTAGCCATTTCGTTCGCTGAATCGGTCGTATACGACCTGCCAGCCGTCCTGTTCGAGCCCTTCCAGCCAGCCATCCTGGCTGTAATTCAGGCGGCTTCGGGAGCCCGGAGCGGCGAGGCCCAGCACCCAGTAACGGGTTTGTTCGGCGGGAAATTGCCAGCCTACGTTAGCGGCCAGGAGCCGGTCGAGGGCGTCCGGCCCCGTGTACTCGAGGGCGACTTCGCCATCACCGTTGGTGAGCACCGCTTCCCGAGCGTTCCACCGCAGCTCCCACGCGCCGGCACCGAAGGGACCACTGACGCGCAGCCGGGCGTCGTCCGGCTCCTGCCGCCACTCCAGGTTGCCCTGGCCGCCGCCGTCGTTTGTCTTCACGGCGATGCGCCCGCGCAATTCCCAACTGGCGAGGCCCAGCAGGGCCTCGCGGCGGGTTTCCCACGCAACGGTCGTGCCGGGGACCGAGCGCTGCAGCGCACAGCCGGCCGTGACGAGGCCCAGCGCCAGCAGTAACACGACGCGCACCGCCGTGCAGCCACCCGCTTCATTCAACGCGGAAATCTCGCTGTGGTTTCCAGCAGCGGCTGGCTGTCCGGATAGGCGATCTGCGCTTCCTGCCAGATCCGCCGCGCCTGACCCTTCTCGCCCAGGCTCCACAGCACCTCGCCCAGGTGCGCAGCCACCTCGGGATCCGGGAGTTTGTCGTAGGCCAGCTGCAGGTAAGCGCGGGCGACGCCAACCTCGCCGCGGCGGAACAGGACCCAGCCCATGCTGTCGAGAATGGCGGGGTTTTCCGAATCCTGTTCCAGGGCCAGCCGAATCAGCGCATAGCCCTCGCCATGGCGCCCGCTCCGGTTGGTGAGCGTGTAGCCCAGCGCATTCAGCACGCCCGCGTCATAGGGCGCCAGCTGTTGCGCCCGGCGCATGTCGCTGATGGCGTTGCGGGTTCGGCCAAGACGGTCGCGAACGATGCCACGGGCAAGGAGCAGGCCGGGCTCCTTCGGTTTAAAGCGCAGCGCGTCGTCGTAGGCAGCCAGGGCTGATTCGTCCCGACCGTGGCGCTCGAGCAGCTGTGCGGTGCCCAGCACCACTTCGAAGGCATAGCGGGGATGCGCCTTCGCAAACTTCTGCAGGTGTTCGAGCGCGGCATCCAGGTCATCACCGTCGGCATACAACTCGGCAATCCTGAACTGTGCAGACAAGAAGTATCCGCCGGCGCCGATCCGCGAATACTGGCGCAGCGCTTCGTCCCGATCGTCGTTATCTGCAGCGATTTGCGCCAGAAAATAAAAACACTCGTAGATGCTCTGCCCCGCGTCGGCCAGGTCGCGCAGCTCTGCCGCCGCCTCTGCGTCGTCGCCGACGGACAACAGGGTGCGGGCGCGCAGCAGCAGCAGCTCGGGCTGTGGGCCATAGGCGTCGACCAGCCGCTCCAGGGCCTGCAGCGCCGCGGTTTCGCGGCGACTCGCTGCCAGCAGGCGAACGAACTCGAGTTCAATCAGCGGCAACGGCCGGGCCTGGAGCAGCTTGGCCAGGTGGTCGAGCGCTGCGTCGGAATCGCCGGTGGAAAACAGCACCCGCCCGATCAGCAACTCGGCTTCGAGAGAATCCATGCGGGCTGCCGCCAGGCGCGCCCAGCCGAGGGCAAGCTGGTCTTCCCCCGACCGGTAAGCGGCCCGCGCCACGGCCAGCCGGTACTCCGGCGTCGCCGGGCGGCCGGCCCCCAGCCAGACCAGCAGGCGGGTCACACCGGACGCATTGAGTTCGTCCGCCAGCTCACCTTCCAGCGCCAGGTAGTCCAACCCGGAGCGCGTCCAGTTGGGACCGAGGATGATCGCAAAGTGCTCGCGCGCGGCCTGGAGATCGTGACGACGCAGGGCCAGCCGGCCCAGGTATTCGCGGGCGGCCGTGCTGTCCGGCGCCAGGGCCAGCCACATCTCGGCGCCCTGCTGAGCGAGGCCGTCATAGCCGAAGTCGAAGCCGTATTCCGTGGCGCGCCGCGCCGCTTCCGGGTCCTTGCCGCGGTCGGCGGTGGCCAGGTATTCCTCCACCGCGGTCTGGTATTCGCCGCGCTGCGCCGCAATCTCGGCCATCATCAGGTGGTAGCTGGCGCCCGGTGCGTAATTGACACCACCAGGCTCCTCGCGCATGGTCCCGGCGCAACCACCGACGACCGGCAGCAAGCAAGCCAACAGATATGACAGGCCGGTTCTGGAGGTGCGGCGATTCATGTGCGGGATAATAGCTGTTGTGGAACAGGGCATCGCAGACAAATTGCAGCAATTGGCAGCTCGTGCCGAAGAGCTGGGCCAGCTGCTGTCCGATCCCGAAGTCATCGGCAACCAGCAGCAGTTCCGCGACCTGTCGCGGGAATACGCGCAGCTCGAGCCCGTGGTGCGACTCACGAAAGAACTGGAGTCAGCGCAAGGCGACCGAACCGCAGCCCAGGAGATGCTGGACGACGCGGATCCGGACATACGCAGCCTTGGTGAAGAAGAGAAGGCCGATGCAGAAACCAGGCTCGCCGCGCTGGAGGGGGAACTCAAGGGTCACCTGGTGCCCAGGGACCCCCGCGACGAAGCCAACATCTACCTGGAGATTCGCGCCGGCACCGGCGGCGACGAAGCCGCGCTGTTCGCCGGCGATTTGTTCCGCATGTATATGAAGTACGCGGAGCAGCGCGGCTGGCAACTCGAGGTGCTCAGCGCCAGTGAAGGTGAGCACGGCGGTTACAAGGAACTCATCAGCCGGGTGGAAGGCCGCGGGGCCTATTCGCGCTTGAAGTTCGAGTCTGGCGCCCACCGCGTGCAGCGGGTGCCCGAAACCGAAGCCCAGGGCCGCATCCACACCTCTGCCTGCACCGTCGCCGTGTTGCCGGAGGCCGGCGAAGTGGACGCGGTGGACATCAACCAGGCCGACCTGCGCGTGGACACCTATCGGGCATCCGGGGCCGGCGGGCAGCACGTGAACAAGACCGACTCGGCCGTCCGCCTGACGCACCTGCCCACGGGCATCGTGGTCGAGTGCCAGGACGAGCGCTCGCAGCACAAAAACCGCGCCCGCGCGATGGCGCTTTTGCAGGCCCGTCTGCTGGATACGGAAGTCACGAAACAGCAGGAAGCCCAGGCGGCAGAGCGCAAGAGCCTGGTGGGCTCGGGTGATCGTTCGGAACGCATCCGCACCTACAACTTCCCGCAGGGCCGGGTGACAGATCACCGGATCAACCTGACACTGTACAAATTGCAGGACATCCTCGAGGGCAATCTCGACCACGTGATCGAACCGCTGGCCACGGAACACCAGGCCGCGCAGCTGGCGGCCCTCGAAAAGGGCTAAAGTCATGACGAGCAAGAAATATCCCGACACCATCGGGCGCATCGGTGACACGCCGCTGATACGCCTGAATCACGTCTCCGACGCCACCGGGTGCGAGATTCTCGGCAAGGCGGAATTCATGAACCCGGGTGGTTCGGTGAAAGATCGTGCGGCGCTGGGCATGGTGCGCGATGCCGAGGCCCGCGGCCTGCTGCAACCTGGCGGCACGATAGTCGAGGGCACCGCGGGCAACACCGGCATCGGACTCGCGGTAGTGGGCAACTGCCTGGGTTATGAGACCGTGATCGTGATGCCGGACAACCAGAGCCGCGACAAGATCGACACGCTGCGCTCTTACGGTGCCCGGCTCCAGCTGGTGCCCGCGGTGCCGCTGAAAGATCCGAATCACTTCACGAAGGTTTCCCAGCGCATTGCTGCAGAGTTGGACGAGGATTCAGACAACGGCGCGTACTGGGCCAACCAGTTCAACAACACCGCGAACCGCGACTTTCACGAACAAACCACCGGTGCGGAAATCTGGGAGGAGACCGGTGGCGAGGTACACGCCTTCGTGTGCTCCGTGGGCACAGGTGGCACGCTGGCGGGCGTGGCGCGGGCCCTGAAGGCTCGCAAGCCCGACACGGCTATTGGCCTGGCGGACCCCACGGGTTCTGCCCTCTACAACTATTACGCGCACGGCGAACTGAAGGCCGAAGGCGGATCTATCAGCGAAGGCATCGGCAACTCACGAATTACCGACAACCTGGAAGGCACGCCCATCGACCTGCCGTTCCAGATCCCGGACACGGAATCTATCCCGCTTGTCTACGACATGATTCGTCGCGAAGGCCTGTCGCTGGGCGGGTCCAGCGGTGTGAACGTGGCCGGCGCCGTGCGCGTGGCCAAAGAACTGGGGCCCGGCCACGTGATCGTGACCATTCTGTGCGACGGCGCCATGCGCTACCGCGAACGCCTGTTCAACCGGGAGTTTCTGGCGTCGAAGGGTCTGGAGTTGCCCGACTGGCTGAACCTCTGATAGGGCCGCTGCAAGGGTTGCAGGGTGCGCTCTACGCACCATGGAGACGGTGGTGTTTTTTCGGTGCGCAGAGCGCACCCTACGCCCAGATGCGGCACGATTCAGCGGTGAGGAGCGGGCAATAGCCCAGCCAACAAACCGCCCGCCACCATCGCCGCAATGAACAGCCAGGGCTCCGTTGTCCCCAGCGCCACCGCAGAGACGGCCGGCCCCGGACAGTAACCGCCGAGCCCCCAACCTATACCGAAAAGCGCGGCGCCTGCTACAAGCCTCGGCGTCACGGCACTTTTTGCGGGTACCCGAAAAGCCTCGTCGAAGGCCGGCCGCGGGCGGCGCAGCACCACTCGGTAGCCGATGGCGGTGACCAGCAGCGCACCGCCCATGGTCATCGCAAGGCTCGGATCCCAGTCGCCCGTGAGGTCGAGAAAGGCAAGCACCTTGCGCGGGTTGATCATCTGCGACACTGTGAGCCCCGCACCGAACAGCGCACCGGCCAGCAGCGCCGCAGCATCTCGCGCCAACCCTGCCTTCATAAAGGCGCCCCGGCGACGTGCCGCGCGATGTAAACCGTGACGAAGCCAGTGCACATGAAAGCCAGCGTCGCCACGATGGACCGGACAGACCAGCGGGCGATACCACACACGCCGTGGCCGCTGGTGCAGCCGCTGCCCAACCGCGTACCGATGCCTACCAGCAGTCCCGCGGCAATCAATAGCACCGGGGGATAAGCGGTGCGCGGTGCAAAGCCCGGTTCTCGCCAGGCCAGCATCAGCACCGCACCGAGCACCAGACCGCCAACGAACAACCAGCGCCAGCCGCGTTCGCCGCGGGGGCCTTCGACGGCGCCCTGCACGATGCCGCTGATGCCTGCAATGCGCCCGTTCAGCGCCATCAGCACCACGGCCGCCAGGCCGATCAGGCAACCGCCCAGGAAAGCGGAGATTGGGGTGAAAGCAGTCAAGAGTGCTATCGATAATACGGCTTCGGGCAATCGAAACGACAACCGGTATCCAGAAGTGATGCTCGCTGCTGATGGCGCACGAGCTTCACGCAGCCGCGTCCAGGGCGGTTCTCAGATCCGCCAGCAGATCGTCGGCATGCTCGATGCCGACGGACAGCCGCACCAGGTGATTGGGGATACCCATGGCCTCGCGCTGGGCCGGCGGGATGTTCGAATGGCTCATCGTGGCCGGGTGCCCGGCCAGGCTCTCCACCCCACCCAGGCTCTCGGCCACCGCGAAGTTGCGCAGCGCGTTCATGAAAGCCGCAACATTACCCTTCAGTTCAAACGACAGCATGCCGCCGAAATTGTCCATCTGCCGCTTGGCAACGGCGTGGCCCGGATGCGACGCGAGCCCCGGGAAATAGACGCGCTCGACTGCCGCTTGCGCCTGCAGCCATTCGGCCAGCACCTGTGCGTTCTCCGCATGGCGCTGCATGCGCAGGGCCAGGGTCTTGATGCCGCGCAAGACCAGGTACGCGTCGAAAGGTCCCGGCACAGAACCCACCGCACTGCGCAAGGAGACCAACGCGGCGCCTACCGCAGCGTCGCTGACAATGTTCAGGCCGCCAATCACGTCGGAGTGGCCTCCCAGGTATTTCGTCGTGGAGTGCATCACGATGTCGCAACCGAATTCCAGCGGCCGCTGGCCGCATGGCGTCGCGAAAGTATTGTCTACCGCAACCATCACACCCTTCGCCTTGGCCATGTCCACCACGGCGGCCAGGTCGATGATCTTCAGCAGGGGGTTGGTGGGCGTTTCGAGCCACACCAGGCGGGTCTGTGGCTGAATCGCGGCCGCCACCGCTTCCAGGTCAGCAAAGGCCACGTAGGTGAAGCGAAGATTTGCGCTACGTGCGCGCACTTCGTTGAACAGCCGCAGCGTGCCACCGTACAGATCCGTGGGCGCCACCACGTGGGCGCCGGCATCGAGAAGGTCCAGCACGCCCGCCGTTGCAGCCATTCCGGCCGCATAGGCAATTCCTCGCACCCCGCCTTCCAGTTCGGCGGCACAGCGCTCCAGCGCATCGCGGGTGGGATTGGCGGCGCGGGAATAGGCATAAGCCATCGGTTCGCCGAACTCTGACTGCCGGTAGGTGCTGCTGGTGACAATCGGCGGCATCACCGCGCCGGTGGCAGGGTCCACCGTGTTGCCGGCGTGAATGCACTGGGTCGCAATATCCGCGGCTTTAGGGGTGTCTGTCATGAATCTGGATCACGGTCCGCCGGCGACCATTGTGGTAAAAGAAGAGGGGCTAACGGCAGGCTAGCACAGGCGGTTTCATGCAGGCAGGCGAGACAGACAGCGCGCCCACGGTGGCTGCACTCTTGCAGGCCAGCGCGGAGAAGCTGAAAGGGAGCACCCGATCGGCACGGCTGGACGCCGAGGTACTGCTGGCCCACGCGCTCGGCTGGCAGCGGGCCCGCCTGTTCGGCGACAGTGAACAGACCGTGCGGCCTGAAATCGTGCAGCGCTTCGAGCAGCTTATCGGCGAACGACAGACGGGCCGCCCGGTCGCACAGCTGGTGGGCACCCGTGAGTTCTGGTCCCTGGAACTCACCGTTACGCCGGCTACGCTGGTGCCGCGACCGGAGACCGAAATGCTGGTGGAGTGCGTGTTGAACCGCATCCCGGCAGACAGCACGGGCAGGGTGCTGGATCTCGGCACCGGCAGCGGCGCAGTGGCGCTGGCCCTGGCGAGTGAGCGACCCGGGCTGGAGATTGTGGCGACGGACCTCAGTGAAGAGGCGCTGAAGGTGGCGCGCTACAACGCGAGCACGCACGGGCTTTCCCGCATCGACTTCCGCTTCGGTGACTGGTTCAGCCCGGTGGCCGGCGAACGCTTTGCAGTCATCGTGAGCAATCCGCCGTATGTCACCGACCAGGAGTGGATGCTGAATCATTTCGAGCTGGGCCACGAACCGGCCATGGCGCTGCGCGGCGGGCGCAACGGGCTGCTCGCCATCGAGCAACTGGTGGAGGGTGCACCAGCGCACCTGGATCCGGGCGGATGGCTACTGATGGAACACGGCTTCCGCCAGGGTCCCGCGGCGATGCGGCTGTTCCAGGAAGCCGGGTTCACAGCGCTGTCTACCTACCGCGACCTGCCCGGGCGGCCACGCGTGACCGAGGGCCAGTGGCCCGAAGACGATGACTGACGACGATCAGATCAGGTACGCCCGCCAGATCGCGCTGCCTCAGCTCGGCGCTGAAGGTCAGGCCCGGCTTGCGCACGGCAGCGCGCTGATAATCGGCCTTGGCGGCCTTGGTGCCACGGCGGCCCTGTACCTGGGGAACGCCGGCGTCGGCCACCTGGTGATTAACGATTA
>CAMYJV010000044.1 GCA_947258805.1 uncultured Gammaproteobacteria bacterium
CTCCGAGCCGATAATGATGGCAATCCAGCGGGTCGAATCGTCAGTCTCCAGCGCCAGCTTCACAGTCATGGTCAGCGGCACCGACAGCAGCATGCCCACCGGGCCCAGAATGAAACCCCAGAAAAACAGGCCCGTAAACACGACCAGGGGCGAAATACCGACGCCGTGGCCCATCAGCCGGGGTTCCAGGTAGTTCCCGAACACGATATTGATGGCCATGAAGCCGGCCGCCGTGGCACCAGCTTCCGGCCACCCGAGCTGAATGACTGCCAGCAGAACGGCCGGGATCGCGGCGATGATGGAGCCGATGGTCGGGATGTAGTTGAGCAGAAAGGCCAGCATGCCCCACAGCAGGGGGAAGTCCAGGCCGATGAGCCCCGTCACCACGCCGGCGCAGACACCGGTCACCAGGCTGACGGCGGTCTTGATGCCGAGATAGCGAGCGAGATTGTCCAGGAAGGTTTCCTGGCCTGTGAACGACGCACCCTCGGCACCAAAGGCCGCCCGGATCTTGGTCGGGATGCTGGACGCATCCAGCAGTATGAAAACCATCGTGAAAAAGACCAGGAACACGTTGGTCAGCACCTCGCGTGTCCCTACGAGGATGTTGGCAGCCAGGCGCAGGGCCCACCCGGGGTCTGCGAGTTCCTGCAATCCCTGGATAGACAGCTCCCGGCCGGCCAGGCGGGACAGGATCTGCAGCAGGCCCTGGACGATCGCCTCCAACCGGGCCTGGTAGGCCGGGAGCGCAGCGGCGAAGTCGCCGACCGAAGTCCCAATGATCGTCACGATTACGAACAGCAGCAGCATGATGCCGCTGAGGATAATCAGGGCGGCCAGGATGGCGGGGACCCGGTGGCTCTGCATCCAGAGCATTGGCCGGACGGTGATCAACGCGAGGAAACCGGCCAGCAGGAACGGCACGATGATTGTCTCGGCCGCCTGCACGCCGTAGACAATGATCATGACC
Source organism: uncultured Gammaproteobacteria bacterium (assembly GCA_947258805.1). The sequence continues at coordinate 971 of CAMYJV010000044.1, forward strand.
GCTGCCACGGTGATAACCGCGTTGGTTTTTACCCCCAGCAAGTCGCGCAAAAAAGACCTCCCGACGGTCCCGGTGACTCAGTGCTGGCGGAAATCATCGCATACCCCAAACGAACCCGCACAGCCTCGGGGCGGTGAGCTGGCGCCCGGTGTGGCTAGACGGCCTCTCGCGGCACCGGCTTCATGAACAGGAACACGACACCGGCGACCATGACCGGGACCACCGCGCACCACGTGAAGGCCTGCTGCCAGCCGACGGCGGCAATCACGTAGGAGGCGGCCAGCGGTCCGCCGCCGAAGCCCAGTTCAATGGCCAGCGAGCCCGCAACACTGGCGGCGGTGGCCCGCAGCTCGGCCGGAAAGTTCTCGGCAATGAAGGTGGCAATCACCGCATAGGCGCCGTAGAAGAAGAATGTCATGCAGCTGAAGCTGATGATGATCTGCCACCAGCTCTCGGCGAGCCAGATCATCACGGCAAAGGCCAGGCCGCCGAGCCAGCTCCAGATGACGATCGTGTTCCGGCGGGTGACGAAAAACTCGCCGACGAAGGCCGCCAGCACGTAACCGAAACCGCCGACCAGGAAAGACAGGCCTACGGTCTGAATAGCTTTTTCCGGTTCCCAGCCGAGGTCTTCCTGGAAATACGCGGTGAGCAGAATGGTCGTGCCGTAGGCGAACACGTAGAGGAACTGCCCGACGAACAGGAGAATGGTCTTGCGGCGCAGGCCCGGCTCGAACAGCCGGCGAATACTGGGTTGCGGGGCGCCTTCTACCGGTGCCTGGCGAGCGTCGACCCAGGCTTTGGGTTCCTTCAGGTAACGGTGAATAATCCAGACGTAGGGCAGAAACAGCAGCGCGAGCAGAAAAATATAGCGCCAGCCCCAGGTAGTGAGTACCCACGCGCCCAGCATCGACGCAATGAAGGCGCCGATAGGAAAGCCGATCTGCAACACGCCGGAGAACAGGCCCCGCAGCCGGGCCGGCGCCTCTTCGATCATCAGCGTGACGGTAATGGGCGACTGCGCGCCGGCGAAGGCGAAGCCGAAAGTTCGCGCCACGAGCAGGCTTAGCGTATTCGGAACCCAGGTCAGGGCGGCGACGAAAAAGGGCGTCAGCAGGTTGGTGACCACCAGCATGCGCTTGCGCCCGAGGCGATCTGTGAGCACGCCGAGCCGCGTGATCACGATGCCGGCGAGCGCAAAGGTCAGGAAAATGTACCAGCCGCGTTCCGTCACGCTCCAGCCGAATTCTTCCGACATTTGTGTCAGCACGAAGTTGAACAGCAAGTGATCGAAATTGGCGAATACGACGCCGATCAGGCAGATCAGGAAGACCCGCCAGGTATGGCCGGGGACGCCGGCGAGCAAGGCCAGGATGCCGGGTTCCTTGTCCATGGGTTGATTGGCGGGCACGCTCAAGGCTCGATCTCCCGATCCGATGCGCTAGACTCGGCGCAGCATAACAGGGCTCATGCAGGTTGCCGGGGTGCGGCAGCGGCGTGACCAACCAGCAGAAGGGATGACGATGACTCTGCAGTACACGGCCGTGGGTATCCAGAACGAGTCGCACATGGCTCTGACCATCGACGATTACTGGACCGATCTGCGCTCACTGGCGGAGAGCATCAAATACGCGGTCTGGAACTGCAGTCTCGATCTGCCGGTGCGCCTGGTGTCGGTGTCCGAAGGCGGCATTGGCGGATGGTGTCTGGGTGGGGGAGAGGAACACCTGCGCATTGCCCGTGAGGTGGTACCGACCATTCCGGGACCGGAGACAGAGTTTCTCGGCGAGCTGTGCAAGGAATTCGATTTCTACCTGATTGCGCAGATGATCGCGAAAGATCCCGAGCTGATGGAAGACCGGGTTTTCAATATCGCCTTCGTGATCGGACCAGATGGCCAGGGGATCCACAAGCACTACAAGACGGCGTTCTACCAGCGCGAACCCAATACTGCACCTAGCGATATCTGGAACCTGTACCTGGAGCGCTATGGCGACGATCCGCAGCGCCTGTTCGAAGCCGTATTCCCGGTAGCGAAGACCGAGATCGGTAATATCGGCACGCTGATCTGTGCCGAAGGCAGTTTTCCGGAGGCCGCGCGGGGCCTCGCCCTGAACGGTGCCGAGATTATCTGGCGCACGCAGTACCCGGAACCGTGGATGGGCAACGGTTTCGCCGAGACCCAGAACAAGTCCCACGCCATCTTCAACACCTGTTACGTGCTGGCGCCGAACATCGGTGAAATCTGGTTCCCCGGCGGCCAGCAGAAGATGAGCTGCGGCAAGAGCCAGATCATCGACTACCGCGGCAACGTGATTTCCGAGTATCTGGGTGGCGGGCAAACGCTGGTTTCGTCCATTATCAACATCGACGGCTTGCGGGACTTCCGCGTGCGGGCACAATGGCAAAACCTCGCCAAGGACCTGCGCGTGGAGGAATACAAGGTCATCTATGACGCGATGATGGCCAGGGGCGGGATCTACCCGGCCAACCTCGCGATGGACAAGCCCCCAATGGATGAGGGGCAGCAACTGGAACTGGTGAAACACCAGATCAACAAGATGGTGGCCTGGGGCGTGTATACCGCGCCGCCTGCCTGGGAACCCTATGAGGTCGATCCGGAAGTCAAGGCACGGATCGATGCGGCCGAAGCAATTAGTAAAGGAGCAGATCGATGAGCGACGCGCACGCAGTGGACTTTTCACAGATTCGCGGTGACTGGCATTTTCACCTGAATTTTCTCGCGAACGCGGTCAAGCAGAGCCTCGTGCGTGCCCAGAAGATGTGGGGCGAAGTAGAGTCCGAAGCCGGCAGCTCGGCCGTTGGCGAGCTCGTTAACAAGCTCGGTGACGCGTGGTCCCGGCTGGAAGCCACGGCGACGGGCAAGGATCCGATTGATATTGCCAGCCCTATTGTGGACGAGTTCATGGAACTGTGCGCCCAGTGCAAGGCGCCTTGTGACGAGCTGGAAGAGACGAAAGGCCTTGGTGGTTCCGCGTCCATCTACGATACGCCGCTGGAGCACTTCACAGAGGCCATGCGCCAGGTCCGCAGCTTCAATGACGACCTGGTGATGATGCGGGAGCAGAAGCCTTAGGATCCACCGAGGTTTCGCTGATCTGGGCCTTCGCGCATCCACCGTAGGCCGAAGTCCGATCTAGTTCTTGTCGGCGGCGCAAACGCGGATGTCAACGAACCCGTCGACCCACCAGGCCCAGCAGACTCAATCCTCCCAGCAGCAATGGCAGGCTGGCCGGCAGCGGGACAATCACGATCGGCGTAATGTCGACGAACAAACCCGCTGCGTCCATCTGCAGCGCGTTGGCGTTGGGGTTGCCGAGAATCGCGGTCACCTGCTGGGCGGTGAGATCGAAACCGGTCAGCTGGCAATCCATCAGGTTGGGTGGCGTGCTGATCGGCGGATTGCACTCGTTGTTGTGGGGCAGCCCCAGATTGTGGGCGAGTTCGTGGGAGTTCAGGATCGCGCCGGCAGTAACGCTGTTGAACACGGCAGGGTCAGCGGCGGCGAGCGAAGCGACAACGATATTGTTGCCATTGATCGTTGCGCAGCCGTCGATCGTCGGCGATGGACTCGGCACGCTGCACACGGTGACCGTGTCCACGAAGTACATATTGATGCCCGGCGGCGCAACGGGCATCAGGGAAAACAGTGCGTTCAGATCCGCCAGCGTGTTGATATTCAGCAGGCTGCTGTTGGCTATGGATATGGTCGGCTGAAAACGGACGTCGATTGTCATTGGGCCGAAACTGGCTTGGGAAAAAATCGTGTTCATGTCTGCCTGGTTCGTCGTGACGAACGCGGCCCGGCTCAAACCGGGCATGATCGACAGGACGAACAGGGCGAGAACGGCCAGGTTTTTCTTGTTCATGATGATCCTCTCTGTACGCATGACACGTGGGGCAGGAGAGGAACGGGCTGGTCAGCACAACCCAGCTCACCGATGTTGTCGCGCAGCGGCTGAACGTAGCGGGCATCACTCGCCACCTTCTCTCTACCCCAGCGCCATCGGGTATGCGGCCTACCTTGCGCCGATTCCTGGCCTATGTCTAGCCATGCCAAATGGCTGCTCGAAAACTCTTATAATCAGAGCGTTATTAGAGCCCTTTCAATAGTTAGTGAACTGCGCCGACAGCTGGCGTGATGCGCCGCGGTCCACGTGAGAGATCCCTGGCGCAGCTAGGGTCTTTCCGCCTGGTGCTGCGCCCGAAGCCGGCGGAAAGCAACGATGGCCGCGTCGCTGGGCACGAGTTTTTCCCCGCTGGCATCATCGACGCTGTAGGGAAATTGCGAGTCGAGTACCGCCTGGTCTTCGTGGAAGACCAGGTAATTGCCGATGCGGCACCACAGGCGCATCAGCGGTCGCAGCAGCGCAAATTTCAACCGGTGGTGCACCCGGCAGTAGACTTCCGTGTGGTGCTCGTCTACCGGCGCAAATGTTACCGACATCGCGTAGCTAGCCAGGGGTTGCTGGGTCCAGACATTGGGATAGGTGAAGTCTACGTGATGCCGCACGCGATCGCCCTGCATCAGTTTCGAGCGGAAGCCGCCGGGGATGTCTTCGACCTGGATCCGTGTGACGGGATCCCGGATACGGCGCCCGAGCGTCTTGCGATGCACGAAGGGCAGGTGACTGTGGTCGACAACCCCCTCGATGCAACGCGTGTAGTGCGCCGGCCAGTGCTGAGTGCATTCATCGTAGACGAGCTCATCGACGCCCGGTTGATGAGGCACCGGGGGTAGATCATCTGCCGCGACTTCCGGACCGCGCCACAGCCAGACGAAGTGCTGGCTTTCCCGGATCGGCATGGCGCGAGCCCGGAAGTGTTGGGGTATTTCCCAGTCATCTCCCTCGGCGGGTACGCGCAGGCAGCGGCCGTCCCGCGCGAACTGGAAACCGTGATAGGGGCAGGTAATGGCGCCGTCCACCACCTCGCCCAGGCTTAGTGCTGCTCCCCGGTGCGGGCAACAGTCAACAAGGCAGCCTGGCACCCCGTCCGCATCGCGCCAGAAGACCATTCGCTCACCAAAGCGGCGCTTTGCAACCGGCCGTTGCTGAAGCTCCCGCGAGCTGAGCACCGCGTACCAGTGCCCGCTGGACACCGTCACTTCTTGTCTGGCCGGATATTGCTGCGCGTGAAGGCGCCGCGCTCGATCAGCGTGTCCACCGCGTCCGCCACGATGCGGCCCTTGTCGGCATGCTGCAACGGCGGCAGGTTTTTTGGCCAGATGGGTTGTTCGTAGAGTTTCTGGAAGATCTCGGTCTTCAGGTACGGCAGCCAGTTCTGGAAGCGCGAATGCTCCCGGTAGTGCCGCAGGGCTTCGATGTCGATCTGGGTCGAGATATAGCAATCGTCAACGACCATACTTTCAGCCAGCACTTCACCCCGGTACCCGTAAATACCCGTCCGGCCGCCCAGCGCCCCACCAATGCTGGTATCCGGCGTGCCCGGCGGTCCGGCGACGATTAGCGACCCGGTGTTCGGCGCCAGCATATAGCAGGTGTTGTCCATGGCCCGGGCGCGATTCTGCAGCTGGAAAATGCCGCGCGAGACCCAGGGCTCGGGCAATGACGCGTGATACAGGATTTCCGCACCGTTCATTGCAAAGGCTCGCCAGGCCTCCGGGAACGCGCCTTCGACGCCCACGCTGCCGGCGATGTTGCCGATCTCCGTTTTCGCTACCGGGAAGAAGGTTTCGAGGCTGTCGCCGTGTTCCGCAACCCAGTCGTCGTACACGTCGTGGGGCGTGGTGGAGTGCTCGGTGTACAGGATGATGTTTTTCTGGTGTTCGTAGACGATTTCACCCTGCGGGCTGATCATGAACACCGTGTTGAAGAAACGGCCCGGGAACTTCGCATGTTTGGTCTTCAGCTGCGCGACGATGAAACAGCCGTGCTGTTTGGCCTTGTCGGCGAGCATCTCCGTTTCCCAGCCGGGCAAGTCGGCCGCCATGACCTCCGTGTACTGCGCCTGCTCCATGTCGATGATTTCGTCGATGAAGCCCTGGATTGCCCCTTCTCCCAGCGTAATCAGGCGCACCGGCAGTTCCAGGGAGCAGATGTGCATGACCAGATCGATCATGTTGCCGATGTGCCGGAGATTCTTCTCCACCTCCTGGCGCGTCGGCACGTTGTGCACGCTGGTCTGCAGTGCAACGGCGGTGTACGGCGCAATCATCGGCATGTCCTCAGGCGGCTGATTTCTTGCCGGCCTTCGGCGCGACATAGTCGTCGAGGCGCAGCTCGTCGGCGCCCGGTGTTACCGGCCGCACCAGCTTGTCTACGTCTTCCAGGTCCATCGTCGCATCGATGCCGATGCGCGCTGAGAGTTGCCCCTCTTTGGCCGCGCGTTCGAGTTCCCAGCTTTCGACATCGGGAATCACCATGAACTTGCGCGCATCCGCGGCCCGGTTCCAGATAGCCCACTGCACGTCGTCCATGCTGTGCACGTCGATATCGTCGTCCACCACGATAATTCGCTTCGCAATCTTGCTGACCGGGAAGATGTGCCCGCCGGCTTCCAGGGTCTTGTGAATGATCTGCTCCGGTTCAGCATCGCTGGTCTTGTCGATACTAATCACCACGTGGGCGAGGGTCCCGAGGCCGGGCTCCAGGTACACGTGGATCTGCTTGATATCCGGCAACACAGCGCGTACCGATGCCTCGATACTGCGCTGCACGCCGTACACGGCGATGCCACCCAGCGTGTTGTGCTCCGGGTGACGGCCCGCCATGATCGTATGGAACAGCGGGTCGCGCCGGTGGGTGATCGCAGTCACCATGGTCGCCGGCGCCGTCTCCGGACCATACTGGCCGGCGAACTCGCCGAGGAGGTTCGTGACCCGTTCCGAGAAGTCCACCGTGCCTTCAATGATGAACTCGGCACTGGCGGGTACCAAAAGGTCATTGGTCTTGCACTTGACCAGCTCCACGGCCTGGCCTGCCAGCGCGCCCCCGACACCGAATTCGGGCACATTCGGGGGCAACTTGCACGCCGCGGCCACCACCATTGCCGGATCCGCGCCGATGGCCAGGGCAATCGGCATCGGCCGCCCGGTTGCCTCCCAGGCGGCGTAGTGCCGGCGCAGATCGCTCATGCTGCTGGCGTTGATCACGCAGCGGTTCTTGCCGATGATCAGCGTCCGGTACACGCCGATGTTGTAGATGCCGTTGTCCGGATCGCGGGTGATGCCAATGGCGGCGGTCATGAAGGGCCCGCTGTCCAGTTCGAAGAAAGTGGGGATCGGCAGAGTGCTCAAATCTACGTCGTCGCCGGTGATCACTATCTCCTGCGAGACCGCCTGCGCTGTTGTCACCGGGTCAATGGGAGCAGCCTTCGCTGCCTCCAACAGCGCGTCAAAGCGGGTGTCGTCGAAGGCCTCAGGGTCGGGCTGATCCAGCGCCAGCGCAAAGCGCGGCAGGGTATTCAGCAGGCCCCCCACGGCACGGTAGCTGGCGCCGCGCACCTTCTCGAACAGGAAGGCCTGCCGCGCCAGGTCGAGCGTTTGCATCACGGCCGCCATCTCGAAACGAGGCTCAACCTCGCGTGAAACGCGGGCCAGTCCACCCCGCTGTTCAAGCAGTGCGACGAAAGAACGTAGGTCCTGCACCTGGGTGACTCCTGCAATCAGACTGCCCGGTCGGGCGAGCGGCTGCATTGTATCTGCGCAGTGGTCAGGGACGCAGGCACGGTCCGAAGCTTGACCGCCCAAGGGGCAGGCGGGGTGGCGTAGAAGGGGTCTCTGCCGGACTAATTCTTTAATGAATGGGTAAAATATTCTCATTAAAAACAATTTAATAGAATGTTTTCATGAGAGTTATTCTAGACTTGAATCAGGGCCACTCATAGCTTGTGTGATCCTGTATCAGCGGCTGTTTCCCGTTAGGCAAGCAGCACCGGTTCGGGGCATGATCGCCGTTGCACGAAGTGACCCAGCAACGAGCGGGAGGCGGTCTTGAGTAACGCGGCAGAAGCAACCCTGGCAGAGGCGGGTACGGACGCAGATCCGCAACGGTATTTCTGGTACGGGGTGTGGGCAGTCCTGTTGGGGGTGTCCTTCCTGCCTTTGCTCGGCAGTCCGTTTCGGCTGCCACAGGTCATGAACTACACGGCCCTGCTCGTGATTCACGAATTCGCCGCTTTCCTGTTCTTTGGCCACACGTTTTTCAGCAACATCTGGGCAATGAAACTCCGGTTGACGGAGCCGGAAGAGACGGGTGTTCGCGCCCGGTCTTTCCTGCGCATCCTCGCCATGAGCATCACCGGGCCGACCTCTTTCATTATCCCCGTCACCGGTCTGATGGTGGTGGAGTCCTTCGGTGGCCTGGAAGCTGCCCCCTGGGCCTGGGACGCGTACTTCGCCTTCTGGATCATGCTTGGTATCAGCATCATTCCCGACGTGATTCGCTATGCGCGCAACCGCAATGCCGGCCAGGTGCGCCACGGCATGAAGAGCGGCGGGATCCGCGGCATGCTGGCCTTGGTGCTGACCCTGTACATCATGGTCTGCATGGTGGCGAAGGTGTCGATTTTTGCCGGACCTCTAGGCGGTCTGCTCATCAGATGACGCCCGGCCCGCTGGCAGCCCGGCTGATCTTGTTGCTGCTGGTTGCCATGGCAGCCGGGTGTGCGGGGGACGACGATCCTGCAACGGCTAATGAGCAGCTGGTGGCTCGCTACTACGAAGAAGTCTTTAACGACCGCAACCTCGAGTTCCTGAACGAGGCGCTGCGGAATGACGTGGTGGGTCACGGCCCGGGGATGGATGACCGGGTGGAAGGTATTGCCCAGGTGGCGGCCTTTTCTGCCTACGTTTACGAGATCTACGATGATTATCGCCTGACGGTAGACCAGCTCTTCGGACGCGGCGACTTTGTGCAAGTAAGGGCAACCGTCACCGCCGTGCACCGGCCCACCGGTCGCCCGGTGCGCTTCTTCGGGCTGTCTGTCTACCGGCTGGAAGGCGGCCAAATCGCGGAATACTGGCGTGCCTATGACCGGCTGGATCTCTATGAGCGTCAGCTCGGCGGGTGGCGCCCGGACGGCTCCTGACCACCTACCAGGCCACGGTCTCGCCGTTGTATCGCCGGAACGTGCCACTGTGTTCCGGCTGCAGATCGGCAATCAGCTGGCGCAGGCCGGTCACGCTGTCTTCCGGCTTCACGTCTGCGGTGCCGAAATCCATGCGGGTTTGCACGTAGCCGGGACAAAAGAGGGCAACGATGATGCCCCGGTCGCGCAGCACGCCCGCCAGCAGTCGCATGCCCTTGTTCAGGGCCGCCTTGCTGGAGGCATAGGCAAAGGCGGGCGTGTCGCGTTCCACCAGCGAACCCACGGTGCTCGACAGGGAGACGATCTTTTTCTGCTCGCTGGCCGCGACGGCATCGACGAAGGCTTCCGCCATCTTCATCGGTCCCAGCGTGTTCGTGCGCAGCACCTGCTGCCACAGGTCATAGTCCAGCGTGCCGAAGTGCTGGCGTCCGATATGCTGCGGAATGGGCACCGGGCCGATCATGCCGGCGTTGTTCAGCAGCACGTCGATGGTCTGGCCCCGATAGCGGTGGGCGACGGCGTCTACCTGGTCGTGATCCGTAACGTCGAGGCCTTCGACAATCAGTTCGCCGTCGCCGGTTAGCGCTTCCAGGCCGCCGGCGTTGGCAGGGTCGCGCACGGTGGCGATCACCCGCCAGCCGTCAGCCAGGTACTGCCGCGCGAACTCCAGCCCGATGCCGCGATTCGCACCGGTGACCAGCACCGTGGGCCGGCTCACGCGAGCAGGTCCTCTGCCTCACGCTCGCTCAGCGGATCCGCCAGCGTGAACCCCGCTGCCTTGATTTTCCCGTTGCTCACCTTGCGCGGGCCCTTGCTGAGGCCCAGCCAGGTGATGGGCGCCAGGCCTGCCTGCTCGCCCACCTTGCCGAAGAACTCGGCCTTGGAATCCCGGACGTCGTTGAACAGGTTGTAGAGACCGTCGAGGCGGTTCTCAATCGCGAATTGCAGCCCCCGGACCACGTCGTCACGATGCACGATCATCGCGTCCGATTCGCCGTCAAACGGGATCTGCTGACCGGCAATCCGGGCGACTTCCAGCGCATGCAGCCGGCCGGGCCCGTAGATGGTCCCCGTGCGGTAGTTGCACACGTGCAGGCGCTCGGTAGCCGCCTTTGCCAGCAGTTTTTCGGTGTCGATATAGACCTGAGCGAAGGGTGATGTCGCGTTCGGCGGGGTGGCTTCGTCCACGTGATCGGCACCGCCGGCATCGCCGTAGGCGTTCAGGGAGCTGCAGAAGACGATCTGCTGCAAACCGGGCGCCGCATCCAGGCTGGCCAGCAGGGATTCTGCAGTACCCACGTACGAGTCACGGTACAGCTCCGGGTCCATATACGGCTTGCCGTCTTTCTCCGTGAGGCCTCCGGCCATGGTCAGCAGGACCACATCCTGGCCGGCGATCAGCTCCCGCATTTTGTCGCGATCGCTGCCCTTCATCACAACTACCCGGTCGGCGACACCCGCCAGTTCCGCCTCGCGTTCCGGCCGGGTGGTCGTCACGCTGATTTCATGTCCCTGGCTGCGCAGGAGACGGGCTGCCGCAAGCCCCGTGTAGGCGGCTCCAACGATGGCGATTTTCATTATAAAAACCTATATAAAACAAGTACTCGAAAGTTATATATCACTTAGATTGTTCATCAGGACCCGGCGCATTTCCTGGCCCTGATCGGTGCCGACCAGGCGGTAAACGCCTTTCCAGGCCCGCGGGTCGAGGCGCTCGCTGAAAAAGCCTTCCAGGTGGCGCCGGTTGCGCTCACGCATCTCCGCCGGCTTCGGGGGCGGGTAGTCGAGGGTGTTCACCAGGTCGAGCCAATGGTCCAGGTAGACATGAATCTGTTCACCGACCCGCTCGAGTTCCGCGCGATCGGTAGGCCGGCCCGCGCCGATGCTCCACGGTGACAGGTAAGCGGCAATGGCCGGGTTTGCGGGGGCACTGGCGCAGGCATTGTCGGCGTTCTGCGTGGCCCGCCAGTAGGCCTTGGTAATCGGGCCGAACACCGCTTCGATGTATGCCGGGTGGTCGATGGGATCCAGGCGCGGCAATAAGTCGGCGTTGTAGACGCAGCGATCCTCGCCAAACTGAACCACCTGGCCGTGAAAGTGCGGCATCACGCTGGTGGCGGTGCCGAACAGGAAGAACAGCTGGGTGTCGGCCGGGTCGCCTGCCAGCCGGATGTGGACCATGCGGTCCACGCACCCGCCGCCGGCCCACAAGCGCAGGAAACCGGCAGGTTGCCCGGGGTTGTCGGCAATCGTCAAAGGCAACAGCGGCGAGCCGCCCGCGCCGGTGCGTTCCTCGAACCGCAGCCGCGCCGTGCAGCGCGACACGAGGCCATTGACGAAGCTGAAACCAAAGTCACTGGTAGTCATGGCTGGTGAGCATACGGATGGGCGTTCCGCGCAGTGCCGATTGCGGTTGCCCGTGTTCGCTAGGCAGAATCGACGGCATGGAAGACTGGCAATTCAGCGGCCGGGTGACGGCGGGCGTAGGTCAGGGCAGCGGCTTTACCTCTCTCGACTGGGTTCGCGATGCGTTGATGGCTGCGGTCGGCATCGAGCCGTTCCCCGGTACGCTGAACCTGCGGCTGGAGTCGGACAGCGCGCTGGAGGCCTGGACGAAGCTCCAAGCGTCGCCGGGTATCCGGATTCCCGGCCAACGGGGCGCCTGTGATGCGCGCTGTTATCCCGTGCGGGTGGCTGAGCGCGTGCCCGCGGCAATAGTCCTGCCGGAAGTTGCCGGCTATCCGCCGGCGCAGGTAGAACTGGTGGCCGCACTACCCATGCGCCAACACCTGGACCTGAGCGAAGCTGACGAAGTTCTGGTCCAGGCCAGTCCGCGCGGCCTCGTGACAGCGGCCATCTTCGACGTGGACGGCACGCTGATCAACAGCGTGGACGCGTACCACATCGCCGCTGGCCGGGCGGCAGCGCCGCTGGGTTACACCGTCACTCACGACATGGTGCGCCAGGCCCTGAACTCGCAACAACCGTTCTGGAATGTGGTCATTGAGAATCCGGCGGAACGGACCGCCGACACGATCGCGAATCTGCGCCGGGACACCATGCGGCACTGGGGGGACGTGCTCGACGAGCATGTATCGGTGTTTCCCGGGCTGCGGGCGACGCTGGAGGGACTGCAGGCCGGCGGCCTGAGATTGGCCATCTACACCGGGTCGCGCGGGGAGTCCTTCGGGCCCCTCGAGCGTTCCGGGCTGCTCGAATTCTTCGAGATCGTGTTGACCGCTGACGACGTGGAGGAGGCGAAGCCGCACCCGGAAGGCGTGCTCAGGTGCCTGGAAGTTCTGGGCGTTGCCCCGGCCGAGGCGGCCTATATCGGTGACTCGGTGCCGGATATGGGTGCCAGCCATGCGGCCGGCGCGCGCGCCGTTGGCGTGCTGACCGGTGCAGCGGACTCGGCCGCCCTGTCGGCAGCCGGTGCGCACGATCTGGCAGCTGATCATGCAGCCCTGTTGAGGATACTGCTGCCACAACGCTAACGCGTAGCGCCGGTCCCCCGTCGCACCAGGCCTCCCGCAGCGTGACAACTGGAGTATGCTGATAGCAGGCTAATGCTCGCATTGGCGGGGAATCATGAACTCTCGATCGATAACGATGCCGTTGATCAATGCGCTGGCGCTGGCGCTGACCCTGCTCGTCAACGGTCTGGCCAGCGGGCTGCCGCTTAACGGCCAGACCACCGGACAGATTTCCGACCGGTTTGACGTCTACTTCGTGCCGGCCGGCTACGTTTTCTCGATCTGGGGGCTGATTTACGCCGCCCTGATTGCCTTCGTGGTCTATCAGTTCTTGCCGGCCCACCGGGACAGTCCGGCGGCTGGAAGGGTCGGCTGGTTATTTGCCGCGAGCTGCGGGGCCAATATCGGCTGGATCTTCTGCTGGCACTACGAGCTTTTTCCGCTCGCCCTCCTCACGATGCTGTTCATGCTGGGCTGCCTGATCAGCATTTATCTGCGCCTGGATATCGGCGGACACGATGTACCCGGGCCGGATCGCTGGTTCGTGCATGCGCCGTTCAGCCTCTACCTCGGCTGGATTACGGTAGCCACCATCGCCAATACCACGCAGCTGCTGGACTACCTGGCCTGGGGTCGCTGGGGCCTCGCTGCGGAAACCTGGATGGTGGTCATGCTGGCCGTGGCAGTGGCCCTGGCCGCAGTCGTGGCCTGGCGCCGCCGCGATGTGATTTATTTGCTGGTGCTCGTCTGGGCGCTGGCGGGTATCGGTGTCAAGCAGGAGCCGGTGGCGCTGGTCGCTACAGGCGCCTGGGTTGCCGCCGGCGCGATAGCGCTGCTGGCACTGGCATCACTGGTGCGCCCGTTGCGCCGGTCCGCCGCCTAGTCGCGCCAGTTCCTGAAGTAATCGGCCCAGCGCTCGTTGACCAGGTCGAAGGTCTCCGGGCTGAGTTTCTCCAGCAGCACGCGCGATACTTCGGGCCATTGCTCCGGGCCGCCCTCGCCGGGCAGCTGACGCGTGGCGTCGATGATGATCTTGCTGGTCAGCCAGCGGGTCGGCGCACTCGGGTCCAGGGGCATGCCGCGCGTCTGCGGCAGGATTGCGGCCGCGGGGTGAGGCTGCCAGCGAGTGCCCAGCGCGCGCAGGATCTGGCTGCGGTCGTGGACGTCCACGTCGGCATCTACCACGATGATCACCTTGCCG